>NZ_AKIU01000029.1:0-258974 GCF_000282675.1 Pantoea sp. GM01
CAGCCGATGGCGAACGAAAGTCGCTCAGCGCTTAACTGATGGCATTACGCCATTCATGGCGACCAGTCATCGGTTATGACAGATTTATTTCACTTAGCGACACTGGCTGGAACAGTTTTGTGCACAAATTTGTGCCAGCGAGCCGCAGCCGCCGTTGTTATCGTTTTTACACTGTGATTGCTGCACATAGCAGTTTTGCTGACACGCTGAAACATCGCACTTGGCGGCGATCGGCGTGAGTTGCACCACCGGTGCTTTGCGCTCCGGCTGCCATTGCGGTTGTGCCAGCACGCTGGTGCTGAACAGCAACGCGAAAACCATGATCCACTTCATGAGTGATTCCTCGCAGAAAGGGTGTAAAGAGTATGGCTGTTGCGCGACCAATTACCATGCTGAAACATTTGATTCATCATCGCGCATAAATTGCCCTTATCCAGTGCATCGTTGCGCGCCATCGTAGTGCAGCATAGCCAGGTTGAATGCTGCTGCTTCAAAATAAAATCAAGTAGATAGCCGCAGTTCGGTAAATCCGCCAATTTGGTACAAAAGTTGCAATCTCTTCTGTATAGCAAAGGAGACGGTTATGAAAGCGATTGTGATTGGCGCAGGCATTGGCGGTATGAGTGCTGCGATTGCGCTAGAAAAGGCGGGATTTACCACGGCGGTGTTTGAAGCGGTGAAAGAGATGAAGCCAGTGGGCGCAGCCATCTCCATCTGGCCAAACGGCGTCAAATGCCTCAATGCGTTAGGCATGAAAGAGCCGCTGCGCGCGCTGGGCGGCAACATGGCATTTATGGCTTATAACGATGCGCACAGCGGTCATACGCTCACCCGTTTCAGCATGAAGCCATTGGTGCAGCAGGTGGGTGAATATCCCTATCCGGTGGCGCGCGCTGAGTTACAGGCAATGCTAATCGATACTTACGGACGTTCGCGCATCAGCTTCGGCAAGCGCGTAACGCAGGTAGAGCAAACCGAACAAGGTGTCACCGCCTGGTTTGATGATGGCAGCCAGGCCGAGGGCGATTTCCTGATTGCCGCCGATGGTGCGCATTCGGTGATTCGTCACTATGTGCTCGGCGAGCGCGTGGAGCGACGCTATGCCGGCTACGTGAACTGGAACGGTCTGGTAACCATTGATGAAACCATCGCGCCTGCCGATCAGTGGACCACTTTTGTCGGCGAAGGCAAACGCGTGTCACTGATGCCGGTCAGCGATAATCGCTTCTACTTCTTCTTCGATGTCCCGCTAGCCAAAGGCCTGCCGGAAGATCGCGCGACGCTGAAAAACGATCTTAAAGGCTACTTCAGCGGCTGGGCCGATCCGGTGCAACGCTTGATTGAAAGCCTCAATCCGCAAACCACTAATCGGGTAGAAATTCACGATATCGAACCTTTCAGCCGTTTCGTCAAAGGTCGTGTGGCCTTGCTGGGCGATGCGGCGCACAGCACCACGCCGGATATCGGGCAAGGTGGCTGTGCGGCAATGGAAGATGCGGTGGTGCTGGCGCAGACGCTGGCGTCGCATTCGCTGGGGATTGAGGATGCGTTGCTGCGCTACGAAGCGCGGCGCGTGGATCGCACCAAAGATCTGGTCCTTAAGGCGCGCAAGCGCTGCGATGTGACGCATGCGAAAGATGCAGAGGTGACTGCGGCGTGGTACGCGGATTTGAAAAACGAAACCGGCGAGCGCGTGCTGGCCGGGATGATCGATACCATTGAAGGCGGGCCGTTTGGCTAACCGATGTTGCATAAGGTGCGCATACCCTGCGCACCTGGATAAAACCTTACCCTTCCTCTAACCCACGGTTTTTCAGCATCGGACCGATCTCCGGCTCTTTGCCGCGCCATGCCAGCCACAGATGCTGCAGGTCGGTGCTGTTGCCGCGTGACAGGATATGCTCGCGGAACTGCTGGCCGTTTTCACGCGTTAATCCGCCGCGCTCGACAAAGGCTTGATAGCCATCGTCGGCCAGCATCTGCGTCCAGATATAGGCGTAATAACCTGCTGCATAGCCGCCACCCCAGATGTGACGGAAATAGCTGGAACGATAACGTGGCGGCACTGCGGCCAGTGCAATGTTTTCGGCGGCCAGCGCCTGCAGCTCAAAGTGGCTGACGTCCTGCGGATTATCATCTGTGGTCAGAGAATGCCACTGCAAATCAAGCAGCGCCGCGGCCAGCAGCTCGGTCATGTCGTAGCCTTTGTTGAATTTCGCGGCACGCACCATCTTGTCACGCAATTCGCCAGGCATCGCCTCGCCGCTTTGGTAGTGACGCGCATAGTTAGCAAACACCGCTTCGTTGCTGGCCCAATGTTCATTAATCTGCGACGGGAACTCAACAAAATCGCGCGGCGTGGCGGTGCCGGACAAGCTCGGATAACGCTGCGTGGCAAATAAACCGTGCAGCGCATGACCAAATTCATGGAACAGCGTGATCACTTCATCCCAGCTCAGCAGCGCCGGCTGGCCAGCCTGCGGCTTGGTGTAGTTGCAGACGTTGTAGATCACCGGCCTGGTGCCGAGCAGCGTGCTTTGGTCGACAAAATTACTCATCCACGCGCCGCCGCTTTTGTTATCACGCTTGAAGAAATCGGTGTAGAACAGCGCTAGCGGCGTGTCATCGGCATCGAAGATCTCGTAAACGTTGACGTCCGGATGATACACCGGCAGATCTTGGCGCTGGCTGAAACGGATGCCAAACAGCTGGCTGGCGGACCAAAACACGCCCTTCTCCAGCACGTTGTTCAGCTCAAAATAAGGGCGGATTTGGCTCTCATCCAGCGCGTATTTATCTTTGCGTACCTGCTCGGCATAGAAATTCCAGTCCCAGACGCGCAGCGGGAAACTGTGATGCGCTTGCTCAATGGCGCGCTGGATATCAGCGGCTTCGCGTTCGGCGCGCGCTCGCGCGGCAGGCACAATGTTACGCATAAAGGCAAACGCGGCATCCGGCGTTTTCGCCATCTGGTCCTGCATGCTCCACGCGGCATAGGTTTTGAAACCGAGCAGACTCGCCTGCTGGGCACGCAGTTGCGCCATGCGTAACACGATGTCGCGCGTGTCGTTTTCATCGCCCTGCTCACTGCGCGTCAACGCCCGCTGGAACAGCGCTTCACGCGTAGCGCGCACGTGCAGCGATTGCAACGCCGGTTGCTGGGTGGTGTTTTGCAACGCGATCAACCATTCTCCCGCGAAACCGCGGGCTTCTGCTGCAGCTTTGGCATGCGCCAGCTCTTCATCGCTTAGTCCGGCTAACGCTGCCACATCACTCACTATATAGGCACCGGCTTTGGTGGCGGCCAGCAGCTTGTTGCCGAAACGGGTGCTGAGGCTTGCAAGCTCCTGATTACAGGCGCGCAGCTGGGTTTTATCGGCTTCGCTCAGGCTGGCACCCGCCAGCTGGAAATGTTGCCAGGTGACTTCCACCAGACGCATCGCTTCGGCATCCGGACACTGCGAACCGCGCTGTTGATAGACGCTATCGAGGCGGGCAAACAGCTGGCTGTTGAGGCAAATTTCATCATTCAGCGCGGTGAGCTGCGGGGTAATCTGCTCGTCGATTTCCTGTAAGCGATCGCTGGTATTGGCGGATGTCATCGCACCAAACACCAGATTGACACGTTTTAACAGCTGACCACTGCGCTCCAGCGCCTCATAGGTGTTGGCAAAGCTTGGCGCATCCGGATTGCTGGCAATCGCCGCCACTTCGCGGCGTTTCTCTGCAATACCCGCTTCCAGCGCAGGCAGAAAATCGTCTTCCTGAATCTGATCAAAGGGTGGCGTTTGATACGGCAAACTGCTGGTGGTGAAAAACGGATTGGCTCGTGAAGTCATTATCGCTCCTGATAATCAGCAACGCCGCACGGCGGCGGCGGGATGTTTCTATCCTGGCAGTTTCCACCTCTCTCAACAACTTATCGCCTGCTGCTGATAAACGCTGATGATTTCGCCCGCCACCGCCACCGCAATTTCCGCTGGCAACTTGCCCTTCACATCCGCTAAACCAATCGGGCAGCGCAGGCGCGCAACGGATTCGGTGGCAATGCCTTTGCCCTCCAGCCGATAACGAAAGCGCTGGGCTTTCGTCGCCGAGCCAATCACTCCGGCATAGCGGAAATCGCCGCGGCGCAGAATCGCCTCGCTGAGCGCCAGATCCAGCGGATGATCGTGGGTCATCACCACAAAGTAACTGTCGGGGGCGGCTTCCCGCACACAGTCGATAGGATCGTCGACCTGGCGCACCGTGACGCCAGCCGGTACCGCGCGAAACTGCGCGGCGCGGCTATCAATCCAGGTGATATGGCACGGTAAGGTTGCCAGTAAATTTACCAACGCCTGGCCAACATGACCGGCGCCAAACAGGTGAATTTCTGGCTGATGCTGCATCAGCGGTTCAAACAGCAACGTGGCGTGACCGCCGCAGCACTGGCCGAGACGTGCGGCCAGCGCGAACTCTTCACTGCGCGGTTGCGTGCACCGCTGCTGCAGCATGGCACGCGCTTGCGCAATGCACTGATATTCAAGATGACCACCGCCAATCGTCAGAAACGTATCGCTGGCGCTCACCACCATCTTGCTGCCGCGATCGCGCGGTACCGAGCCACGCTCGCTGAGCACGGTGATAAGCACGCAGCTCTCGCGCTTTTCGCGCAGGCTGTGTAGCACGCTGATCCAGTCATGATAAATCATGCTCTGCTCCTGATAAGCGCTGAATCCCCCAGAACACCCGCTCTGGCGTGGCGGGTGCATCCAGTTGCGGATGGCGGCGATAGTTGTCGACGCTGGCGACGGCATCCTGTAACGCACACCATACGGCGATGCCTAACATAAAGGGCGGCTCGCCAACGGCTTTCGAATGGAACACCGTGTCCTGCGGATTTTTGCGATTCTCTACCAGCGTGACGCGTAAATCGCTCGGCACATCGCTGATCGCCGGGATTTTATAGCTGGCTGGGCCGTCGGTGAGCAGTTTGCCCTTATCATTCCATACCAGCTCTTCGCAGGTGAGCCAGCCCATGCCCTGCACGAAACCGCCCTCCACTTGCCCGATATCGATAGCGGGATTCAGCGAGGCGCCCACATCATGCAGAATATCGGCGCGTAGCAGGCGGTATTCGCCGGTCAAAGTATCGACCAACACTTCACAGCAGGCGGCGCCGTAAGAGAAGTAATAGAACGGTTTGCCGCGTCCGGCAGCACGATCGTAATGGATGCCCGGCACTTTATAGAAGCCGGTGGCAGAGAGCGGCACCTGGTTAAGCCAGGCAAGCTGCGCCACCTGAGCAAAAGTGAAGTGCTTCTCACCGACGCGCACAATGCCGTTGCTAAAGCTCACCGCGCCAGCAGCACATTGATGCTGCTGACACAGCATCTCGGTCATGCGCTCGCGCAGGATTTGCGCGGCATTCTGCGCCGCTTTGCCGTTAAGATCGGCGCCGCTAGAGGCGGCCGTTGGCGAGGTGTTCGGCACTTTGCCGGTATCGGTGGCGGTGACCTGAATCTGGCTGATATCGATTTGCAGCACTTCCGCCACAATCTGCGCCACTTTGGTATTTAAACCCTGACCCATTTCAGTGCCGCCATGATTGAGCTGCACCGTGCCATCGGTGTAGATCAAAATCAGCGCGCCCGCCTGATTAAGGAAGCTGGAGGTAAAGGAGATGCCAAATTTCACCGGCGTCAGCGCCAGCCCACGTTTCATAAAACGGTTGCTGGCGTTAAACGCGCTAATTTCACGGCGACGTGCCGCATATTCACTGCTGGTTTCGAGCTGGGCGGTCATCTCATCCAGCAGATTGTCCTCCACCTGCTGGTGGTAATGGGTGATGTTGCGATCGGTTTTGCCGTAATAGTTGCGTTTGCGCAGCTCAAGCGGATCCAGTCCCATTTCACGCGCGATGTGATCCATGATCTGCTCAATCGCCACCATGCCCTGCGGGCCGCCGAAGCCGCGATAAGCGGTGTTAGACGCGGTGTGGGTGCGGCAGCGATAGCCAGTGATCAGCGCATCGCCCAGATAATAGGCGTTATCGGCGTGGAACATCGCGCGATCGACAATCGATCCGCTGAGATCGAGTGAATAGCCGCAGTTGCCAGCCAAATCAATTTTCACGCCACAGAAGCGGCCATCTGCCTCAACGCCGACGTCGTAACGCACAAAAAACGGATGGCGTTTGCCGGTAATCTGCATATCGTCGCGCCGCGCCAGACGCATCTTCACCGGTTTACGCAGCTGGCGTGCGGCGATAGCACATAAACAGGCCACACCCGCCGCCTGCGTCTCTTTGCCACCAAAGCCTCCGCCCATGCGTCGCATATCGATGGTGACTTTATTCATGGTGATGCCCATCACTTCCGCCACCAGTTTTTGCACTTCGGTGGGGTTTTGCGTGGAGGAGAACACCTGCAGGCTGTCATCTTCGCCAGGAATCACCAGCGCCGTCTGGGTTTCCAGATAGAAGTGTTCCTGGCCGCCGATATGAAACTCGCCCTGAATTCGCCGAGGCGCTCGCGCCAGCGCGGCTTCGGCATCTCCGCGTTGATGAACATGTGGCTGCTGCACAAAGAAGCGCTGTTCCAGTGCTTCACGCACGTCGAGTACCGCCGGAAGTGCTTCATACTCAATCATCGCGGCTGCGGCGCCGGCACGCGCCGCTTCCGGAGAGTCAGCCGCGACGGCAATCACAATTTGGCCAAAGTATTCGATGGTGTCCTGCGCCAGCAGCGGATCGCCAGGCTCCAGCGGGCCGACATCGTTGAGGCCTGGCACATCGCGCCAGGTCAGTACGCTGACCACCCCCGGCACCGCGTAGCAGGGTTGCACATCGAGTTTGGTGATGCGCGCGTGCGCATGCTCGCTGAGGCGCGGACTGAGATGCAGTAATCCCGGAAGATCGGGCTTATCGTCAATATATAGCGCTTCACCGGAGACGTGCTTGTCGGCACTTTCATGTTTGTTGCTGCGCCCCACGCCAGTTTGCATGCCGGTGGCGAACTGCGTTTTCAGCAGGGTTTCATTCAGTTCCGGGCGGTTATGAGACATAGCGCGACACCTCGGTAATGGTCAGCTCGCCAGACGCTTGCGCGTAGTAGCGGCGCAGCAGATTGCGTGCCACCTGCAGGCGATAATCGGCGCTGGCGCGGAAGTCGCTCAGCGGCTGGAAATCCATGCTCAGCGCGGCACAGGCTTTTTCAATGCTGGTGAGATTCAGCGGTTGGCCAAGCAATGCTGTTTCCGCTGCCAGCGCGCGTTTCGGGGTTGCTGCCATGCCGCCAAAGGCGATACGCGCTTCCACAATCACCTCGTCGTTGATGTGCAGATTGATGGCGGCAAACACGGCGGAAATATCGTCATCCAGGCGTTTCGCCACTTTCCATGCGGTAAAGTTGGGTGACACCGTCACTTTAGGGATAGTGATACTGTGAATGAACTCACCCGGCTGCATTACCGTTTGACGATAAGCGGTAAAGAATTGATCGAGCGGAACTTTTCTCTGCTGTTCACTCTGCTGCAATACCAGTTGTGCGTTCAACGCCAGTAGCATTGGCGCACAATCGCCAATCGGGGATGCATTGCCAATGTTGCCGCCTAACGTGCCCTGATTGCGGATTTGCAGCGAGGCAAAACGCTCCAGCATATGGCTAAATGCCGGGATCTGCTGCGCCAGAAACTGGTAGCACTGGTGTAAGGACGCGGCGGCACCGAGATAAATATGGTCTTGATCCTGGTGGCAAATCTTCAGTTCGTTAACCTGCTCCAGCGCAATCAACAGCGGCAAGCGTTGATACTGCTGGGTAATCTGCAGTGTCAGATCGGTGCCGCCCGCCACTAAACGCGCCTCGGGATGCTGCTGATAAAGATCGGCGAGCTGCGCCACGGTTTTCGGCAGATAACAGCGACTGCCATCGGCTTCGATGATCTGCACTTCATCGTTGCTGAGCGCCTGTAAACGCTGCACCAGCGAGGCGGCGTTGGCGGTGAACGCATCTGTACGTGCGTGTTCACAGGCCTGCTGTGCTGCATCCATGATCGGACGATAACCGGTGCAGCGGCAGAGATTGCCCGCTAATGCCTGTTCCGCCTGATGACGATTCCAGCCATCACTGTTTTTTTGCAGGGTGAACAGTGACATCACAAAGCCCGGTGTGCAGTAACCGCACTGCGATCCGTGGCAATCAACCATCGCTTGCTGCACGCTGTGCAGTTCGCTGCCCTGTTTAAGATCTTCCACAGTGATCAGTTGCTTACCCTGCAGGCTGCTGACCAGCGTCAGGCAGCTGTTGACCGCCTGATAGTGCATCTGGCCATCGACGACCTTACCGAGCGTAACGGTGCAGGCACCGCAATCCCCTGAGGCGCAACCCTCTTTGGTGCCGCGTCGCTGCTGCGCACCTCGCAGGTAGTTGAGCACGGTGAGATTGGGATCCAGCGCGTGTTCGGTGACTAAACGATTGTTGAGTAAAAACTGAATCATGCGATTTGCTCCTCACTTTCGCGCTGCCATACCGGCTTACCGCTCACCCAGGTCTGCGCAATATTGCGGTCATCGCCCAGCGTCATCAGCACAAAAAGGCGCTCCCAGATATCTTTGCTGTTGGCATGGCGCAGCTGCTGTAGCGGCGAGACTGCCGGGTCGAGCACCACGAAATCGGCCTCTTTACCGGGATTAAAGTTGCCGATGACGTCATCCAGATCGAGCGCGTGCGCGCCGCCCAGGGTGGCGTGATAGAACGCTTCGCAGGCGCTGAGTTTGTACTGCTGTAACTGACCGACTTTGTAGGCTTCGCCGAGCGTTTGCAGCAAATTAAAAGTGGTTCCCGCGCCAACGTCGGTGCCGATACCCATGCGCACGCCCTGCTGCCAGCAGCGTTTGATATTGAACAAGCCGCTGCCGAGAAACAGGTTTGAGGTCGGGCAGAAAGCAATCGACGAATCGGTGTCGTGCAGGCATTGCCACTCTTTATCTTCCAGATGCAAACAGTGGGCGAACACGCTGCGTTTGCCGGTGAGTTGGTGATGATGGTAGACGTCGAGATAACCGTCACGCTCCGGGAACAGTGCTTTTACCCAGGCGATCTCCTGCTGGTTTTCACTCAAGTGCGTGTGCATCCAGACATCCGGAAACTCTTCGCGCAGCTGACGCACTTTGTCTAGCAGCGCCGGCGAGGATGTGGGCGCAAAGCGCGGCGTGAGCGCATAGCTCAGGCGACCACGTTGATGCCAGCGTTCAATCAGTTCACGCGTGTGCTGGTAGCTCTGTTCCGGCGTTTCGGTTAGGTATTCCGGCGCGTTGCGATCCATCATCACTTTGCCGGCAATCAGGCGCATATCCAACTGATGCGCCGCGCTAAATAATGCATCCACCGACTGCTTGTGCACAGTACCAAACACCAGCGCGGTGGTGGTGCCGTTTGATAACAGTTGCTGCAGGAAGAACGCCGACATTTTTGCTGAGTGATCGGGACAGTGATATTGGCTTTCCACCGGGAAGGTGTAGTGATTCAGCCATTCGAGTAACTGTTCGCCGAAGGCACCAATCATCTCAGTTTGCGGGTAATGAATATGGGTATCGATAAAGCCCGGCACAATCAGTTTGCCGCGCAGATCGGTAACCTCTGCCGGATTGACGCGCCCTTCCGCGATCTGCCAGCTTTCGAGGCTGACCACTTTGCCGTCGCGCAGCGTTAATAAGCCATCTTCGAGATAGCGCGCGTTAGCGGCGATGTCGTCCGGCTGCGCGGCCAGAGCGGTGATATCAAAGAAGCTGGCGCGCAGCAGCGTTTCGGATGCGTAAGGCATAACGGTTCCTTGGTGCTTTTTATGTGCAGGTAATTGCTTAAAGATAGTTTGCAAAGCGCATGCCAACGCAAAGAACAAAAAATACTGTTTAAATTCAATATAATAGGTTGATTTGACTGGTTTTTGTGTCAAGCTGGCATCGCAATCGTATGCGCAACCGGTTGCTTATAGTGGCAAACGGTTGCTATTTAACATTGCGGTGATTTTTGTCCCATAGCGCCTGTTTTTAACCCAAGGACGTGCGTCTTTGTGGTGCGCGATTGCACTCTCAACGTGCAGGTAAAATCCTGCAACAGCTTGCATTTGGTTTTCATGAGCATGGGTTCAAGGTTAATGCTAAGGTGTGGCTGATAACCTAAAATCGTTTAAGGAACAGTGAGATGATTATTTTTGTTACTGGCGCAACTGCTGGTTTTGGTCAAAGTATCACCCGCCGCTTCATTGCTACAGGTCACAAGGTGATCGCCAGCGGACGTCGCGCTGAGCGCTTAAAAGAGTTGAAAGAAGAGCTGGGCGACAATCTATATACCGTGCAGCTGGACGTGCGCAATCGCGCCGCCATCGACGAAGTGATTGCCGCCCTGCCCGCCGAATGGCGCGATATTGATGTGCTGGTGAACAATGCCGGCCTGGCGCTGGGTGTTGAACCGGCACATAAAGCCAATATTGAAGATTGGGAAAATATGATCGACACCAACAATAAGGGCTTGGTGTATATGACGCGCGCGGTGCTGCCTGCGATGGTTGAGCGCAACGTGGGGCATATTGTGAATATCGGTTCAATTGCCGGCAACTGGCCATATTTAGGCGGTAACGTTTATGGCGCGACCAAAGCGTTCGTTCGCCAGTTCAGCCTGAATCTGCGTACCGACCTGCACGGCACCGCGCTGCGCGTAACCGATATTGAGCCAGGTTTAGTTGGCGGCACCGAATTTTCTAACGTGCGCTTTAAAGGCGATGATGGCAAAGCGGAACAGGTATATGAAGGCACCACCGCACTGACGGCCGAAGATGTTACCGAAGCGGTATATTGGGTGACCACACTGCCAAAACACGTCAACATCAATACGCTTGAGATTATGCCCGTAACGCAAACCACCGCAGGTTTGAAGGTGCATAAAGGCTAACAGCAGCTGCACGCTGCGCCATCGAGATACCCGGGGCGACCATCCCGTGAGGCGCTCCGGCGGCTTTCGCCGCTACGACCTCATCGGGATGTTTCCCCTAATATCGTACTTTCATGTTGTCGGTGATTAAACACGGCTCCAGCCTGCAACGATGATCAGCATACCGCTAAAAGCAACCAGCGCGCCGACCCAATCCCACGTACTCAGCTTCACACCATCCACCACACGCAGCCAGATTAGCGCGGTCAACACATACACGCCGCCATACGCCGCATAGACGCGTCCGCTTGCCGCTGGATGCAGCGTCAATAACCAGACGAACAGCGCCAGGCTCGCCGCCGCCGGCACCAGCAGCCAGGCCGTCATGCCCCTCTTTAGCCACAGCCACGGCAGGAAACAACCCACAATTTCCGCGATCGCAGTGATAAAAAACAGCAAGGTGGTTTTCACCAGCATGGAAAGTCTCTCACTAAGCTAAACAGAGTGCTCACCGCTGGTGAGCAAAGAAGCAGCGATGATATACTAGCGACTAAGGTTGTTACAGCCGCGATCCCGGCTGTGCTGGTGTTAACTGAAGGAAATGACAATGAAAAAACTGTTTTCTGCCCTGCTGGCTACCGTGCTGACTTCCAGCGTGTTGCTAGCTGCGCCAATGGCTTCCGCCAAAACCGATCGCCTGATTATTGAAGATGGTAGCAGCGCATCCAGCAATGAAGCCGCTCGCCAAAGTAAAGAGCAATGGAACGATACCAAAAACCTGCGTAACAAAGTAAATACGCGCGTTGAGAAAGAGTTCGACAAAGCCGATAAAGCCTTTGATACCCGCGACTCCTGCGAGAAGAGCTACAACGTCAACGCATACTGGGAACCCAATACGTTGCGCTGCCTTGATCGTCGTACCGGACGTCCGCTGGCGCCATAATCGGTCATCACTGCTATAGTTTTGATAGGAATTCTGACCAACGGAGTGAATGATGAAAAAACGTAATGCAGTTCTGTTGATGGCGATGCTGGCGCTGCCGGTTCTGGCGCAGGCATCTTGTGAAAGTGTTAAAGCGGACATCAGCAAAAAAATTATTAATAACGGCGTTGCCGAATCGGACTTCACGCTGGATATCGTGGCCAATGATCAAGCCGATCAGGTCGGCGGTCAGGTTGTGGGCCATTGTGAGAACGACACACAGAAAATCGTCTACAAGAAAAATGGTCGTGACGGCGACAGCAGCGTACCAGATAGCGCTGGCAGCTCGCAGGATACGCCAGCGCAGTAAACCTTCGGGCGGCTCTCAGGCCGCCCTGCTTTACTCCACTTCCGGCCTTTGACGCGGCATCATCCACGCTACCCACAGCGTTAACAGCGCAATCAGCAGTGAAACCACAAACACCCAATGTAAAGAGCTGGCAATTTGCCCGGTCCAGTCATGCAGCGTCGCCTCCGGCAGCGCCTGGCGGCTCTGGTGCGACATGATTTTTTGCATCGGATCGTCGGCCTGCGGCAGACGCAGCGAGAGGTTGAGATTGAGCACCGCGCCTAATAATGCCGTTCCAATTGCCGAGCCGATCATGCGACTGAACATGATTGAAGCGGTGCAAATGCCACGAATATCGTAATGGGCATGGTTCTGTACCGACACCAAAAAGGTGGTGCTGGTCATGCCCATGCCGGTGCCAATCACAAAGGCGGTTAAACCGGCCTGCATGATCGAGCTGTCGCTGCGCAGTAGCAGCAGCAATGCGCTACCAGCGATCAGCAGTAACGCCCCCATTTGCGCAGTGAAGCGGTACGATGTCACCAGCATCAATCGTCCGCTCAGGGTGCTCGCCAGCGGCCAGCCAATCGACATCATCGCCAATGCGCTACCCGCCTGCAGCGGCGTGCCGCCGGTAATCCCCTGAATCCACGTCGGCAAAAAAGCGCTGATGCCCATCATGCTGGCACCGATAATCAGATTGCCGACGTTGCCGGCGACAATCAGCCGACTGCGCCAAATCTCAAGCGGGAAGAGCGGTGCATCGGCGCGCTGTTCATGATGTTTCAGGCGCCAGGCAGCAACCAGCGCTAACAGCAGGAACGGCAGCAGCCAATAACCCAGTACCTCGGCTTGCAACAGCGCCACCAACAGCGCCGTGACGCAGATCATCAGCCAGCAACTGCCGGTGAGGTTAAGCGTGGTTTGCTGGTTCTGCTCACGTGTCGGTAGAAAACGCGCCAGCAGCAGCATGGCGATGAGGCCAATCGGCACGTTGACCCAGAAAATCACCGACCAGCTAAAGTGTTGCACCAGCCAGGCGCCGCTGAGCGGGCCAATGATCGCTGCGACGCCCCAGACGCTAGAGAGCCAGCCCTGTACGTTCGCACGTTCGCGTGGCGAGTAGACGTCCGCCACGATGGTTGAGGTAAGCGGCATAATCGCACCTGCGCCCAATCCCTGAAAGGCACGGAACAGGATCAGCCACGTCATGCTGTGGGCAAATCCGCATAGAATGGAGCCGACCAAAAATAGCGACACGCCGATAAACAGCAGCCGTTTGCGCCCCCACATATCGGCTAAGCGGCCATACAGCGGCACACTAACCGCCTGCGTCAGCAAATAGATGGAAAATACCCAACCGAACTGCGCAAAGCCGCCAAGATCGGCAATGATGGTCGGCATCGCGGTGGCCACGATGGTGACTTCAATCGCCGCCATAAACATCGCTAGCATGCAGCCGATGAGAATCCAGTGACGATGTTCCGTGTTCAATTCTGCAGTTTCAGTCATACGTCTCCCTAATTTCTAACAAGGCTAGCTCAAAATTCACCGCAGCAGTTTCCTCTGTGTGCGCCACTTTGTGACGCCGTCACCTATTTCGATGAAAATATTTTATTGTCGGATAATGCCTTATTCCACGCGGGTTAAGCACAATTTTTTATCGTTTCTATCTGTCTGATTTTGCCGCAAAAACTGGCGCTTATCGGCAAGCATTGCTATAGCTTTTTACGGTGCTTTCCAGTTATTCGCTGTAAAAGCATCTGTTAACAGTCATTTTAACTGCAATTTAAAAGGATGAAGGATTTTCGTAGGTGTGTGTTTCTGCACTGCGCCGTCATCTTGTGAATGACATAACCCGATCGAACGATTTTTTAAATCAGGGAGATACTTGCTATGCAAAATGCATCGCTCGCCCGCCGTGCTGGACTGGCATTGCTCGCAATCATTGCGGTGATAGCCCTGCTGGTGTGGGGGCTGGGCCTGAATACGCTGCGCGATCGCCGAGAGGATTTAATTTATCTCGCGCAGCAGCATCTGTTTTTAGTGTTTTGGTCGATGTTCTTCGCGCTATTGGTCGGTATTCCCAGCGGCATTTTACTCAGCCGTCCTTTCGCCCGTCGCTGGGCAGAATACGTGATGCAAATCTTCAACGTGGGTAACACGCTGCCACCGCTGGCGGTATTGGCGCTGGCCATGGTGATCGTGGGTATTGGCGATCGACCTGCGCTGATTGCCCTGTTCCTCGCCTCGCTGCTGCCGATTGTGCGTAATACTTTTGCCGGTCTAAGTGCGGTTCCGCCGTCGCTGATTGAAGCCGCCAACGGTATAGGTATGACTAAGTTTCAGCGTTTGCGTCAGGTAGAGATTCCCAACGCGTTACCGGTGATTTTAGCCGGTGTACGCATCGCCACCGCGATTAACGTGGGTACTGCGCCCTTAGCCTTCCTGATTGGCGCCAGCAGCTTTGGTGAGCTGATCTTCCCTGGTATCTACCTTAACGATTTCCCAACGCTGATTCTGGGCGCAGTCGCAACGGCATTAGTTGCCCTGATTCTCGACATGCTGCTTGCGGCATTGGGACGTTATCTCAGCCCGCACTCTGCGGCTTAACACAAGGAGTTTTGTGATGGCCACTGCCAATAAGCTGGCGCGCTGGGTAAAACGTACTGCGCTGGCACTCAGCGCGACGCTGCTAATTAGCCAAAGCGCCGCCGCTGCAACCCCCATTACCATGGCGACCAAAAGTTTTACTGAGCAACACATCCTGTCTGCGATGACGGTGCTGTGGCTACAGAAGAAAGGTTTTCAGGTGATTCCGAAGACCAATATCGCCACCACTATTGGTCGTAACGCGATGATCAATAAACAGATTGATATGACCTGGGAGTACACCGGGACTTCACTGATCATCTTTAATCACATCAATAAGCCGATGTCGACCGAAGACGCCTATAAGACGGTGAAACAGCTGGACGCCAAACTGGGATTGGTGTGGCTCAATCCTGCCCCGATGAACAACACCTATGCGTTTGCTATGCAGCGTGACCGCGCGGACAAAGAAGGCATCAACACCATGTCGCAGCTGGTGGCGAAGCTGGAAGAAGTGCGCAAGAACGATCCGGACCATAACTGGAAACTCGGTTTGGATCTCGAATTCTCAGGACGCTCCGATGGCCTGAAACCGCTGCAAAAAGCCTACAACATGCCGCTCGACAGACCGCAGATTCGACAGATGGATCCCGGCCTGGTGTACAACGCGATTCGCGATGGGTTTGTTGATGCCGGCCTGATCTATACCACCGATGGCAGGGTGAAAGGCTTCGAACTCAAGGTATTAGAAGATGATAAGCACTTCTTCCCAAGTTACAACGTCACGCCTGTGGTGCGTCAGGATGTGCTTGAAAGCCATCCAGGGTTAGATAGCGCGCTCAATCAACTGTCGGCATTGATTAATGACGAAGCCATCACCGAGATGAACAAGCGCGTCGATATCGATCATCAGTCACCGCAACAGGTGGCGCGTGATTTCCTTCAATCTAAAAACATGCTGTAAGGAGGCGCTGTGGATACCTTGCATTACATCATGAATAACTGGCACACCTTGATGACGCTCACCTGGCAACATACGTGGCTGGTGCTGGTAGCGGTCGGTTTCGCGATCATGGTTGGCGTGCCGCTGGGCATTTTGATTGTGCGCTTCAAATGGCTGGCGACGCCGGTATTGGGCATTGCCACCATTGTGTTAACCATTCCGACCATTGCATTGTTTGGCTTGATGATTCCGCTGTTTTCGATGATCGGCCAGGGCATCGGCGCCCTTCCCGCGATTACTGCGGTTTTCCTCTATTCGTTACTGCCGATTGTGCGCAATACGCATACCGCACTGGAGAATTTGTCGCCGGGCCTGCGTGAAGCCGGTCGCGGGATTGGCATGACCTTCTGGCAACGCCTGCGCTGGGTAGAAATTCCGATGGCGCTGCCGGTGATTTTCGGCGGTATTCGTACTGCGGTAGTGATGAACGTAGGTGTAATGGCGATTGCTGCGGTGATTGGTGCCGGCGGCCTGGGCCTGCAGCTACTCGACGGTATCAGCGGCAGCGATGTGCGCATGTTGATTGCTGGTGCTTTAATGATTTGTTTGCTCGCGATTGTGCTTGATTGGTTGCTGCACCGTTTGCAGTCGGCGCTGACTCCTAAGGGGATTCGATAATGATAAAACTGGAAAACCTGACGAAAACCTTTACGCAAAAGAACGGCACGTCATTAAATGCCGTAGATAACGTCAGCCTGGAAGTCCCTGCCGGGGAAATGTGTGTGCTGCTCGGCCCATCGGGCTGTGGCAAAACCACGACGCTGAAGATGATTAACCGCTTGATCCCGTCTTCAAGCGGCAGAATTTTAATCAACGGTGAAGACACCAGCGGACAGGATACCGTGACCCTGCGCCGTAACATTGGCTATGTCATCCAGCAGATTGGTCTGTTTCCGAACATGACTATCGAAGAGAACATCACCGTGGTGCCGCGCATGCTCGGTTGGGATAAAAAGCGCTGCCGCGAACGCGCCACGGAGCTGATGAGCATGGTGGCACTCGATCCGACCAAGTTCCTGCATCGTTATCCGCGTGAAATGTCCGGTGGGCAACAGCAGCGTATCGGCGTGATACGCGCGCTGGCCGCAGATCCACCGGTATTGCTGATGGATGAACCTTTCGGTGCGGTCGATCCAATTAACCGTGAAGTGATTCAGAACGAATTCCTTGAGATGCAGCGTCAGCTGAAGAAAACCGTGATGCTGGTAAGCCACGATATCGATGAAGCGCTGAAGCTCGGCGACCGCATTGCGGTGTTTGGTCAGGGTAAAATTGTGCAGTGCGCCAGCCCGGATGAGCTGCTGGCAAAACCCGCCAACGATTTTGTCGGCTCTTTTGTCGGTCAGGACCGTACGTTGAAACGTTTGTTGCTGGTGCAAGCGGGCGATGTTACCGATCAACAACCTACCATCACCGTGCAGCGTAATACGCCATTGCAGGAAGCTTTCGCCACCATGGATGATAACGATATGCGTTCGGTGACGGTGGTGGATGAAGATGGCAAGCCACTGGGTTTTGTGAAGCGTCGCGAAGCGCGTGCCGCAACGGGCCGCTGCGAAGAGATGCTGCATACCTTTAAAGTGACGGGCAAAGCGGAAGAAAACCTGCGCGTAGTGTTATCGAAACTCTATGAGCACAACACAGTGTGGATGCCGATTGTTGATGAGGATGGGCGTTACAGCGGCGAGATATCGCAGGATTATATTGCTGATTATCTGAGCTCTGGACGCACGCGTCGTCGGTTGAATCCGTAAAATTTTGTGCAGTCGCCGAGGGGCATATGGCAGATCGTAAAGTCGCCATAAATCGTCCCTGAGGCTCAGCCCGCGCCTTCCCTGGCGCGGGATGCTTTACTCCTCTGCCATATGCCCCTCGGCTCTTTGACTCGGTGCGTTTAGTTAGGACGATTCCTCCACCGTTTTAACTGCAACCACTTCACCACGTTCAGCTGGCAGAATCACATTAAGCACAATCGCCAGCATCCCACCCGTTGTCACCGCATGACCAAACAGGTTGCTTACCAGTGAGGGAAACTGTTTCAGCACTTCAGGTACCGCTTCTACGCCTAAGCCGATACCGAAGGAAACCGCGACAATCAACATCTCGCGACGTCCGAGCGGCGTTTGCGTCATCACGCGAATACCTGCCGCAACTACGCTACCAAACATCACAATAGTTGCTCCGCCTAGCACCGGCGGCGGAATCTGCTGCAGCAAATAACCAATGGTTGGGAACATCCCGAGCAGCAGCAACATCACACCAATCACCATGCCAACATAGCGACTGGCCACGCCGGTCATCTGGATGACGCCGTTATTTTGCGCGAAAGTGGTATTTGGAAAGGCAGAAAAAACCGCAGCGAGTAAGCAACTAATCCCGTCGGCAAAAATGCCGCCCTGCATACGGCGCTCAAACTCCTCGCCCTCAATTGGCTGTTGCGACAGCATGCAGTTGGCCGTGAGATCGCCAACCGCTTCAATCACCGCAATCACAGAGACCAGCGCAATGGGCACGAAGATGGTCCAGTCGAAAGCAAAACCAAAACGAAACAGTTCAGGCATCACCAGCCAGGGTGTCTCCGCCATCGGCTTCAGGCTGAGATGTCCGGTTAACGCTGCCGCGATACATCCCACGGCAATACCGGCAACCACCGCGACAAGGCGCGTCCAGCGATTTTGCGAACGGTTTAACACAATAATCACCAGTAGCGTCAGCGCCCCCAGCGCCAGGTTGCCGGGTGCCCCGAAATTGGTGGCGTTATGTCCGCCGGCCCAATCGGTGATGCTGACCTTAATCAGGCTGATACCAATTAAGGTAATTACGGTGCCAGTCACCACCGGCGTCAGCACTTTACGCAACGGCGCAATACAGCGGCTGATCAGCATCGGAATCATGGCCGCGACCAGGTTGCAACCAAAGATCATCGCCATGATCTCTTCGGGCGATCCACCGCGCGCCTTGACCATTAACCCTCCCGATAAAATCACCCCGAGAAAAGCAAAACTGGTGCCCTGCAGGCAGATCATCCCGGCGCCAATCCCCATAAAGCGACGCGCCTGCAGAAATGTCCCCAGACCAGAAACCACCAGCGACATGCTGATCAGATAAGGAATCCACGCCTGGAGTCCCAGTACGGAACCGATAATCAGCGGTGGCGTAATAATGCCAACGACGCTGGCCAGTACATGCTGCAGTGCGGCACAAAATGCAGGCAATGGACCGATGCGGTCATTCAGCCCATATAACAAACCTTTTTCATCTGATTGCGACATAACGCGGCTCCGGCAAGATATTCATCAGAGGAGCTGATGCATGAATCACGCCATCGCGAAAGAAACAGTGCGTTTTTTATAATAAGAAATTGAAATCATGAGGATTTAACTGAAGAGGAGAAATGGCCGAGCCATGAAACCATGGGTTCAGCCATTGATCATTTGCTGCATTTTGTTTCATCAGGCGGCGGGCTTTGCACTATCGTCGTGCGACAACACCGTATTCAGTAAAGAAATATCCAGGTAGCCGCTCAGTTCGCGCTGTTCGGCGCGTGGAAGATAAGGCAACTCGCCGAGCAGTGGCGCAGCCAATTTTTCGCGTAAAACCGCAATGATTTCAGCGTAATGCGCTAAGCCGGGATTAATACGATTCGCGACCCAACCCACTAATTGCAATCCATCAAGCGCAATGGCATCGGCGGTCAGTAAAGCGTGGCTGATGCAACCCTCTTTAATTCCCACCACCAGCACCACCGGCAGATGCTCTTGTTGCACCCATTGTGATAAAGGCTGCCGATTGTTCATTAAACTGCGCCAGCCGCCGGTGCCTTCCACCACCACGCGGGCCGCGCACTCCTGTAACTCCTTCAACCCCTGACTTAGCTGTGCATAATCAACGTGCTGTGACGAGCCGGTGCTAATCGCATCCTCTTCCAGAATGATAGGGTTAACGGCGTGATAAGGCAGAGTGAGACCGGAAGCGTGCTGGAGTAACACTGCATCTTTATTACGTAATCCTTCCGGCATGAGCTGCGCGTTTCTGGCAACAGGCTTGAAACCTGCGGCGCAGACATTCGCTTGGGCAAAGCACTGCAACAACGCGCGTGAAACCACGGTTTTACCCACCGCGGTGTCGGTACCGGTGACAAAAAGCGTTTTCACCTTTCTCCTCCTTCATTAAAGCGATGTGTAACGTGCGAAGGAGGCAGTTTAAGGAAATGTTTTTGACGGCAGATTGCGTTAGCGCAAACTTAAGGCGGGCTGTCATTATCCCTGCAACAGTTTTACCAATAAATGGCCGCTATAAAGCGCGTCTTTTATCAGCGCAGCGCCGCCGAAGGTGCCAGGATCGCTGAAAGCCGTTGGTGTCAGCTGGATTTCGCTACTGTAAGCCGGCAATGCCTGCTGACGGATGGTACTGCTCACCGCAGGAAACAGGACATCAGCCGCCTGATTGAGCGGCGAACCGATAAGTATTTGTTGAGGATTAAAGATGTTGACCATCATCGCCAGCATGCGGCCAACATGATGCCCGACACCGGCGATGACGTCGCGCGCCAAACGATCGCCCTGCTGCGCAGCGGCACAAAGCGTTTCAATGGTGAGTGGCGCCTGATGCAATAGGCTATCTGGCTGCGATGGCAAACGCTGCGCCGTCAGATTCAACAGACTTCCGGTGCTGGCCACGGTTTCGAGACAGCCATTATTGCCGCAATAACACTGCTGGCCATAAGGATCGATTTGCGTATGCCCGATCTCCACCAGGGTGCGGCCACTTTTATGCAGCAGCTGTCCTCCGCTGATCACTCCGGCGCCTACGGTTTCATTGATCACAATCTGAATCACATTCTGTGCACCGCTTGATGCACCAAACAGCGCTTCGGCTAACGTCCAGGCAGAAATATCATGCTGCACAAAAACCGGTAAACCGGTGCGCTCTGCCAGCGTTTCGCCTAAGGGCATATCCTGCACGTCATAACCCGGCATACGATGCACCACACCGGATGCGGCGTTGATTAATCCCGGCAAGGTAATGGCGATGGCCGTTAAACGCTCCAGCTTGCTTTGGTGGCGAATAAAGAAGTCATTCACTACATCATGCAGCGTTTGCAGCAGCGATTTTTCAGCGGTGGCGTGCAACGGCAAACGATCTTCCTGCAACGCGCGCGTGCTGAGATCGCGCAGCGTCAGCGTAATCTGTCCCGGTTGAATGCGAACGGCGAGATAGTGCCAGGCTAACGTATCGAGAATGAGACCAATCGCTGGACGACCGCGGCTGCCCGGCTCCTGAAATTCGGTTTCCTGTACCAGATGGGCATCGAGCATTTCACGCACGATTTTGGTAATACTGGCGGGTGCTAACTGGGCACGTTTAGAAAGCTCAATACGCGAAATCGGGCCGTAAAGGTCAATCAGTCGGTAAACCACACCTGCGTTGGTCTGTTTTATCTGGTCAATATGGCCAGGTTGACTGTACAGATTCACGCCCTGCTCCCATTATTTTCGCGCTTCTAAATAAACAGCAGCTATGGTGATGCAGATTGACCGGCAGCGTCAAATATTTGATTAGAAATGTGATTTATCGCACATAAAGTTTATGCCGCTGCCCGCAAGGTGGTTCAAATCTCTGCGTTTTGTAGCATCAACGACATCATATGAGTCATCTGCGCACTGGGTTCGCGCATTGCTGACCACACCAGCCAAACTTCAGAAATCGCGTCACTCTCCTGTAACGGAATCCACACCACATCTGCCAGGCGCGCCCGGCGGAATGAAGCGGGTAAAATCGAAACGCCAAGACCGGTTGCCACCAGTCCAAGAATAGTCATCGCTTCGCCCACTTCCTGGGTAATAAAGGGTTTGATTTGATAGCGATGCAGCAGTGCCAGAATTTCACCATATAGCGCGGTTCCACCCTGTGGATCGAAAAACACAAAGGGTTCGTTGGCCAGCGCCTGAATGGAGATCGATTCAGCATCGGCCAGTGGATGCGCCCAGTGCACCACCGCGCAAAGCGGCTCACGCAGCAACACGCGATGCTGCAGATCAGCCGGTAACGGCGTATTGCGCATTACCCCCAGATCCAACCGGTTATCATGCAGAGGCGCCAGCTGCTGACGCGTATTGTTCTCCTGCATCTGAATGTGCACGTCCGGCCAGCGCTGACGAAATTGATAGAGCGCATCCGAGACTAATCCGGTAAAAGGAGCCGAAGAGGTAAAACCAATCCGCAACTCGCCCTCCTGACCACTATGTACACGCGCGGCGCGGCGAGCGGCTTGATCAACCTGCAGTAATATCGTGCGCGCATCCTGCAAAAACAGTTCGCCGGCCGGCGTAATTTGCACGCTGCGATTGGTGCGCGTGAACAGTTGCGCACCAATCTCCTGCTCCAGCTGTTGAATCTGCTGGCTGAGCGGCGGCTGTGAAATATTCAGACGCTGCGCGGCACGGCCAAAATGCAACTCTTCCGCAACCGCGATGAAATAGCGTAAATGACGTAACTCTATATTCATATGTTAAACGTCTTATTTGAGATTATTAATATATTGTACAACCTATTCGCCCTTTCCTACAGTAAAGCTATGCTTCCCAAACCGAGGATGTTCCGTGAGTCGCTCTTCCCAGGCGGTGATACTCGATGAAGACGAGATATCGGTAAAGCCTGCTTCAGCTGCAACCCCTTCAGAATGGATTGAACGCGGATCGCCGCAGTTTATGCGCGTGACGCTTGCCCTGTTCTCGGCCGGCCTAGCCACTTTCGCTCTGCTTTATTGCGTGCAGCCCATTTTGCCGGTGCTGTCACAGCAGTTTGGCGTTTCCCCGGCGCAAAGCAGCATCTCGCTCTCGCTCTCGACCGGCTTAATGGCGTTGGGATTGCTGTTTACCGGTCCATTATCTGATGCGATTGGCCGTAAATCGGTAATGGTCACCGCTTTGTTACTGGCCGCCATTTGTACCCTAATCTCGGCGACCATGAGCAGTTGGCAAGGCATTTTGCTGATGCGCGCATTGATCGGTTTATCGCTGAGTGGCGTCGCGGCAGTTGGCATGACCTATTTGAGTGAAGAGATTTATCCGCGGGTTATCGCCTTTTCAATGGGGCTGTATATCAGCGGTAACTCGATTGGCGGCATGAGTGGACGTCTGCTCACCGGCGTACTCACCGACTTCTTCTCCTGGCGTGTCGCGGTTGGGGTGATTGGCTGCTTCGCGCTGGCGGGTGCGCTGATGTTCTGGAAAATTCTGCCGGCATCACGCCACTTTAGGCCCGCCTCGCTTCGTCCGCGCAGTTTATTGATCAACTTCCGCCTGCACTGGCGTGATAAAGGTCTGCCGCTGCTGTTTGCCGAAGGCTTCCTGCTAATGGGCGCGTTCGTCACGCTATTCAACTACATCGGATATCGTCTACTCAGCGCGCCGTGGTCTTTGAGCCAGGCGGTGGTGGGTTTACTCTCGGTGGTGTATTTGACGGGTTCATGGAGTTCGCCGAAAGCCGGCGCCATGACCAGCCGCTTCGGGCGCGGCCCGGTCATGATTGCTGCCACCGCGATCATGCTGGCTGGTCTATTGCTCACGGCGTTCAACTCGCTGTGGCTAATCTTACCTGGCATGATGCTGTTCACCGCCGGCTTCTTTGCCGCACACTCGGTGGCCAGCGGCTGGATTGGCCCACGCGCGCGCCGCGCTAAAGGCCAGGCATCGTCACTCTATCTGTTCAGTTATTACGTTGGCTCTAGCGTGGCGGGTACGCTGGGCGGGGTTTTCTGGCACAGCTATGGTTGGAGCGGCGTCACCGCCTTCATTAGCCTGCTATTGTTAATGGCTTTGCTGGTTGGCTGGCGTTTGCAGTGCCGAAAACTGTAATACATTTCATCTTTTAAGCGGGGCGTTAGCGCCCCGTTCTCTTCTGCGGCCCACGTCATCCGGCATTCTGCCAGTCCCAGATAAAACAAAACGGCCATTCATCGCTATAATTCATTCCATTCCAACAATAGTTAGACTTTTTATTATTTCACAGCAATGAGGCCGTAAGATGGAACTCTATTATTACGTCGATAAGCATGCCGGCTATAACGACAACCATGTAGTACATGCAACGGGATGCCCGTTCTTACCTTCCGATAATGCGCGGCGTTTTCTGGGTACCTTCTACACGCCCAACGCGGCTATTCAGCAGGCGCGTAAATTTTATGCCAGCGCGTTAGGATGTGAGCACTGCTGCCCGATTGGGCTAAAAAAAAACATGACAACCCAGAATAGCGTGGCACTAAAACATATGGTGAGACTCTGATAATAGTGGTCTGAGAATGGCCGGGCAGCGAAGTCATTTTGTTAAGCGGTACTGAGGCGTTTCATAATAACGATAAAATTCAGCTTAATATTCACTGGATCTTCCTGCAGCTTTTCAGCGGTAAGATCCAGCCGGCCATTCTCAGCGCTAAGGTCGATACGTCGCAGCAAGAAACATTAATAACCTCAGGCTATTAACCTCGCTTTCGGCGATAAAAAATATTCAGTAATAAAAGCCCGACAAAAGGTTTCCCTCAGCTCATTAATGCTCCACAATAGCGGCAATTTGTGACACCGGTCACTTAAATTGGGTGCAACGCCGGCCCTTTCACTCGCTGTTTGACAGATTTGAACTCCATGCAATCTACTACCGTCTCCCGTAAAACAGCCTGGCTGCGCGTCGTGCTGCTGGCTATTGCCGCTTTTGTTTTCAATACCACCGAATTTGTTCCGGTCGGTTTGCTGTCGGATATTGCCGCCAGTTATGCCATGAAGACTGCCGATGTCGGCATCATGCTGACTATCTATGCGTGGGTCGTGGCACTCTTATCGCTACCGTTAATGTTGCTGACCCGCAACATTGAGCGGCGTTTGCTGCTGTCGATCCTGTTTATCGTCTTCGTCGCCAGCCATGTGCTCTCCTCCTTGGCGTGGGATTTCACCTCGTTGGTAATCTCGCGCATTGGAATTGCCTTAGCACATGCGGTGTTTTGGTCGATTACCGCTTCGCTGGCCATTCGCGTAGCGCCTGCCGGTAAGAAAACCCAGGCATTAAGTATGCTGGCAACCGGTACGGCGCTGGCGATGGTGCTGGGCGTACCGATTGGTCGTATCGTTGGTCAGTATCTTGGCTGGCGTACGACTTTTGGCATGATTGGTCTTTCGGCATTAGTCCTGATGATTTTGCTGATGCGCGTCTTGCCACGTCTGCCAAGCGAACATACCGGTTCGCTGAGCAGCGTGCCGATGCTGTTCCGCAGACCCGCGCTGGTGGCCATGTACATCCTGGTCACAGTCGTAGTAACCGCGCATTACACCGCTTACAGCTACATCGAACCTTTTATGCAAGTGGTCGCGAATGCTGATGCTAATTTCACCACCCTACTTCTGCTGCTGTTTGGATCGGCTGGGATTATCGGCAGCATATTGTTCAGTACCCTGGGCAACAAATTCCCTTCGGCAATGCTGATCGCCGCAATTGCGATGATCACACTCAGCATGGGGCTGCTGGTGTTTGCTGCGGTGCGTCCGGCAGCTATCACCGTGTTGTGCATCATCTGGGGCATGGCGATGATGATGATTGGCCTGGCAATGCAGGTGCGCGTACTGGCGCTGGCGCCAGACGCTACCGACGTCGCCATGTCGCTATTCTCGGGTATTTACAACATCGGTATTGGCGCCGGTGCCTTGCTGGGCAACCAGGTTAGCCTGCATATGAATATGTCAGATGTTGGTAACGTGGGTGGCATTATTGGTCTTGCCGCGTTGTTCTGGTGCATTGCTATATTCCGCCGTTATCCACAGTTACGTTCTAACGGATAATAAAAAAGGCTTCAGAAGGATAATCTTCTGAAGCCTTTTACTTGCCTCGCCCGCCGCGCGTTTCCGCGCTTCGCACAATAATCAATTAGTTATAAATTACCGCTGTGCCATTTAACTTGTTGTTGCCAGAGGTCGAAGTGATGCGGAAAGACTTTGCTCCGGCAGCATTGGCCTTTTCCGCTAGCTGATTCTCCAGCGATGTCAGGTTAGTACTGCCTGATGCGCTAATCACGCCAACTTGTTGTTGATTCAGTGGAGCCTCGTTCACCAGATCGGCAGCCATGCTACCAAATGCGATTGAAGACAGGGCTACAGCGGCCAGGGTCAGTTTAATGCTTTTCATAATTTTCTCTCTTTCACAGATGAATTGGGGTCGGTCGCGATTAAGTTAACAACCGTTAATTAAATGCTACTGCCGAAAGGGTGGCCGCGTCAATCATTTTATTAACGGTCATTATTTTAATGGGAAGTGGCGTGATTATGGGCTTCCGCGCCCTTTTTGACTTATCCATTCGGGTGCTTTGCCAGGTTAAAAGCACAAACGGGCAAAGTGCTCCCCGCACATTTCCGGCTGCGCTTGCATATTTAGTTAGTGATCGGTAATTTAATTGAGTGTTTTTAAAGTTTGAGGTGCCCAATGACAGAAATTATCGATGCGGTGAACCGTAAAACGCGTGGCCGCCCGAAAGTGTTTGATCGCAACGATGCTCTTGATAAGGCATTGATGCTGTTCTGGGCGCATGGTTACGAAGGCACGTCGCTGTCCGATTTGGTCAATGCAACCGGCGCGAAAGCCCCTACGCTTTACGCAGAGTTTGAAAATAAAGAAGGTTTATTCCGCGCAGCAATGCAGCGTTACATCGAGACCTTTAGCGCGCAGCGTAATGCCGTGCTGAATGATGATGCTCTGGATGTGAAAACGGCGATTGAAGCCTATTTCCGCGCGACTGCCGCTTGTTTCACTGAATGTGACAAACCCGCTGGCTGCTTCTTTATTTGTACGTCCAGCGCGTTATCTTCAGGCTCAGAAGAAGTGGCGCAAATGCTTGCTCAACAGCACCATGCGCAGGAATCAGCCTTGAAGGCTTTTCTTGATACAAGGCAGCAGCGCGGCGAGTTGCCGCAATGTGCCAACAGCACCACGTTAGCCCGCTATCTGGCCTGCTTATTACAAGGAATGTCGGTTCGCGCTCGGGAAGGCGCCGACCGTGCAGATCTTGATCAGATTGTCGATACGCAGATGGCCATATGGCCCGCTCTGGCAGGATATTGTGAATTAAGTGCTTAATATTATTCAGGCCGACGTCATTGCCGGCCTGAATATTGCCTCTGCTCGCTTACTGCATGCAGAGGCAAATCAGAGTTACGGCAGGAAAAACATCGGTTTCAATGCCGCACTCAGCGGACTGTTATCCGCATTCGAAGGCATCAAATCTTTCATCGATGCCCACCAGCGCTGGCACACTTCCGTTTTCGCCACCGCATCCCAGCGCGCTTCAGATTCAATTTCCACGCTAGCGAACAGCAGATTACGCTCCTCATCGAGCCAGATGGCGTAGTTGTGCGCGCCATGTGCTTTCAGCGTTTCTGCCAGCTCCGGCCAAATCGGTGAATGACGACGCAGATACTCATCATGGCAGTGAGCATGTACCTGCATCACAAAGGCTTTACGCAACATCGCTGCGCTCCGCCTGCAGAGCAGCCTGCCACGGTTTAACGTTGAAACGCTCGCCCAACGCAATCAACTGTTCAGTCGTGATGCTTTGACGAATGCCGCCCATCGAAAGCGCTTTAACCACCACTTCGGATGACTTCTCAGCGGTATCGATCAGTCCAAAGGTCTCATCAAGATTTGGACCCGCACCAAATATGCCGTGGAACGGCCACATCACAATACTGTGATTTGCCATGGCATCGGCGGTAGCCTGACCAATACCATCGGTACCCGGCACCATCCACGGCAGGATCCCTACCCCATCCGGGAACACCACCAGGCATTCGGTGCTGCCTTCCCAAAGCAAACGCGTGAAACGCGCGGAATCCAGATCCACCACATAGCTCAGCGCCATAAAGTTGGTGGCATGGCAGTGCATAATGACGCGATCAACGCCGTTTGAGATCTGCTTACGCACGCTATGTGACTGGAAGTGCGCCGCCAACTCGGAAGTGGGCAAGCCGCCATTACTTAATCCCCAATGGATTTTGTACGACAACCCTTTGTCATCCACCTGCAGCAGTGCGAGGCAATCAGCAGGATCGATCTGCACGTTGCGGAAAAATTTGCCCGAACCGGTTACCAGGAACCAATCATTGGCCAGCGCCGGTGCAGGTTTGGTCAATTCGATACAACGCGGTTCTGCGTAGAAATCAGTGGTGAAATCCTGAACTTCTTCCGGTAATAAACGCAGGCTGACGTTACCGCCGTTACGCTCATCCCAGCCCTTTAACCACATGTCGCTGGTCGCTTTAACCATTCCCTGAACAAAAGCGGAAGAGAGAATTTTTTGCATAGTTTGTCCCTTAACGTTGACGCAGTGTTTGTTGTTCGTAATGACGGACTTCGCTCAGCCAGCTGGCATCAGCCGGGACATCGTGGCGCAGGCACCAGGCTTCCCAAACGGCTTGCCACGGCAGGGATTTTTGCTCTTCCAGCATCGCCAGACGCCCGGTGTAATCCCCTTCGCTCTCGAGCTTGCGTAACTGATCGGTGGGTTCCAGCAGTGCGCGTAGCAGCGCTTTTTTGGCATTGCGCGTGCCGATAACCCAGGCCGCGATGCGGTTAATCGAGGCGTCAAAAAAGTCGAGGCCGATATGCACTTTGTCAAACAGCTTGTGGCGGGCAATCTCGGTGGCAATGGCTTGTGTTTCATCGTCGAGAATCACCACGTGATCGCTATCCCAGCGCACCGGACGGCTCACGTGCAGCAGCAGGCGTGGCACATACAGCATTGCCGTAGAGATCTTGTCGGAAATGACTTCAGTTGGATGGAAGTGACCCGCATCAAGCGTTAATGCCGTTTGGCGGCTGCTGGCGTAACCGAGGCAGAATTCATTGGAACCCACGGTGTAACTTTCGGCACCGATACCAAACAGCTTGCTCTCTACCGCATCAATATGATGCGCGGGATTGAGTTTTTCACTGATTACGTCATCCAGTGCGCTGGCCAGACGTTGACGGGGAGCCAGGCGATCAACCGTAAGATCTTTCATGCCATCCGGCACCCAGATATTCATCACGGAAGGGCTACCAAGCTGCTCACCAAAGTGGGCGGAGATGCGGCGGCTGGCTTTACAGTGGTCGATCCAGAACTGCCGAATACCTTTATCCGCGTGCGATAACGTAAAGCCATCTGCACTCAACGGGTGGGAGAAGCAGCTTGGATTAAAATCGAGACCCAATTTATGGGTTTTAGCCCACTCAACCCAGTTGCTGAAATGCTTAGGTTCGATCGCATCACGTTCAACGGGTGTATCGCTCTCCAGATAAATTGCGTGCAGGTTGAGGCGTTTGGCGCCCGGAATTAATGACATCGCTTTTTCAACGTCAGCACGCAGCTCATCCGCATTGCGGGCACGGCCCGGATAGTTGCCGGTGGCCTGAATACCGCCGGTCAACTCACCGTTGGGGTTTTCGAAACCGCGTACGTCATCACCCTGCCAGCAGTGCATCGAGACAGGAATGCCATCCAGTTGTGCCATTACCTGTTCCACATCTACGCCAATTGCTGCGTAGCGTTGTTTGGCCAGTTCGAAGGCCTGTTCAATCAGCTTAGTCATATGCAAGTTCCTTAGCAGGTTGGCTCAGCGCCGCGAAGCGTGCCTGATGGGCAGCGAAGGCGCCGTTGTTCAGCGGTTCAAATTTTTCTAACGGGAAGTTTTGGCTAATGCAGCGGCGCAGATCGCTAACGTCACGCAATTCGCCTAAGGCAATCAGCTGGCAACCGATGTTACCGAGCGTTGAAGCCTCGATGGGTCCGGCCAACACGGGCAGCTGGCAGGCATCGGCACAGAGTTGATTTAGCAACGGATTTTGACTACCTCCGCCCACCACATGCAGCTGACGCAGCGGCGCACCACGCAGTTGGCTGAGTTCGCCAATCACCTGGCGATACAGCAATGCCAGACTATCGAAAATGGTACGGGCCAGGGCGGCTGGGGTTTGCGGAACCGGCATGTGCTGCTCGGCACAGGCGTTTTGAATCTCCTGCACCATGCTGTCTGGGTTGATAAAACGACTGTGATTGGGATTAACCAGTGCGCGACAGAGAGGCTCTTTCTCGGCCTGGGCGATGAGCGTGCAAAGATCGGTTATTTGCAGTTCGCTGCAGACACGTTGTAATAACCATAAGCCCATGATGTTTTTCAGGACGCGGTAACCCTCTGCGCCACCTTCATTGGTAATGTTGGCGTCAAGCGCGGCAGCGCTGACACAAGGCTGCAAACTCTCAATACCCATCAGCGACCAGGTGCCAGAACTCAGATAGGCGGCTTCATCCTGAATTAACGGCGTAGCCAACACGGCACTGGCCGTGTCATGTGTAGCGACGGCCACCACCGGAATCTGATTGCCACTGGCGCTGGTCCAGTAACCCACGGTATTGCCCGGCGCCGTCGGTTTACCCAACCACGTTGCAGGGACGCCAGCCCAGGCGAGCAAATCGCTATCCCATTCGCCGCTGTGAATGTTGAGCAACTGGGTAGTAGTGGCATTGGTATATTCCCAATTCATCTGGCCAGTAAGGCGATAATGCAGATAATCGGGAATCATCAATGCATGCTTAACCTGCGCCTGCCAATCCGGCTGCTGCAGATGCAGCGCACGCAGTTGATAAAGGGTGTTGAAGGGCAAAAATTGAATACCGGTACGCTGATAGATTGCGCCTTTACCCAGGTCCTTGATGGCCTGAGCCATATGACCTTCCGTCCGCTTATCGCGATAGCTCACCGCTTCACCGACACGCTCCCCGTTGGCATCCAGCAGCACCAGATCCACACCCCAGGTGTCGATCCCAATGCTGTCCGGCACAATACCTTCCTCATCTAACTGAGCCAGCCCGAGACGAATTTCCTGCTCGAGACGTTCCAAATCCCAACAATCATAGTCGGCACGGCGCACCCGCTGATTCGCAAAGCGGCGGACTTCACGCAGGCTGATGTGCTGATTCGCTGAATTCCATTGTGCGAGCATCACGCGCCCGCTGGATGCGCCTAAATCAATGGCAACAATGTTACGCATACTCATGGCGTGCTCTTCCTGTAATGAGATGGCTACAGCTTAGAAATCTCTGCTTTTTGCCACCTTCCCCTTACTGCCAGTGCGTAATAGTCGCTGGCAGACTGACAAAGAAGTTCGTGAGAGAGCTCACAGAACCACATAAGGAGAGAGTTGTGAGCCTTGCCGCATTTCCGTCAATCCGGGCTGAGATCTTGAAAAATTAGCCATTTTCCTGCGTCACTCAGATCAAAATTCAAGGTAAGGTGCTGAACGCCTGCGTAGACTCGGCTGCAGTTAAGTGAGTTGAGAGGCAAATCATGACCGTTTTACATAGCGCAGATTTCTTCCCTGAAGGGAATTACGCCATCGCCATTGAGCCGCGCGTGCCGCAGCAGGCATTTCCCGAGCATCATCATGATTTCCATGAAATTGTGTTGGTTGAGCACGGTTCAGGCATCCATGTGTTTAACGGTCAGCCGCAGGCGTTATCTGCTGGCTGCGTTTGCTTTGTGCGCGATCACGATCGCCATCTCTATGAGCAGACGGAGAATTTGTGTCTGACCAATGTGCTCTACCGCAGCCCGGCAGCGTTTCGTTTTCTTTCGGGTTTGCAGGATCTGCTGCCACGCGAAGAAGAGGACAAATATGCTTCGCACTGGCGCATTAATCACAAAGTCATGGCGCAGGCATTGCAGATAGTGACGCAGATGAAGCAGCAGGATGGCTGGTCACTGGAGCGGCACGCGCATCAGGAGCAGCTGTTTCTACAGCTGCTGATCGTGTTGCGCGAAGCGGCTCATAACGATCAATTGCAGGATCAGGAAGCGCGGTTACACCGGTTGCTCGACTGGCTCAATGAGCACTACAGTGAAGATATTGTGTGGGATGCGCTCGCCGACCGCTTTTCGCTGTCACTGCGTACCCTGCACCGCCAGATGAAGCAGCAAACCGGCAATACGCCGCAGCGTTACCTCAATCGGCTTCGCCTGCTACAGGCGCGGCATTTACTGCGGCATAGTGATATGCGCATTACAGACATCGCCTATCAGTGTGGATTTGGTGACAGCAACCACTTCTCCACGCTGTTCCGGCGGGAATTTGGCTGTGCGCCCAGAGCGGAGCGCCAGCAGATGCTATAACGGGAGCGTTTCCTCATGTCGCTGATCCTTACGCGCGAAGACTATTTTCCGGCCACCAATCTGCCGATTGCGGTGGCCGAGCGCATGCCGCAGCCCTCCTTCCCTCCGCATCGCCATGAGTTCAGTGAAATTGTGATTGTCTGGCGTGGCAACGGCCTGCACGTGTTAAACGATCGCCCGTGGTTGATCACCTGCGGCGACGTGTTTTACATCCGCGATAATGATTGCCACAGTTATGACAGCGTCAACGATTTGGCGCTGGATAACATTCTTTACTGCCGAGATCGTTTTCGTCTTGAGCTCGACTGGAGCCAGTTGTTGCCACCGCAGGAGGAGAACTCGCCGGCATGTTGGCGTTTAACCACCCGCGGTATGGCATTGGCTCGCGGTGTCATTAGCCAACTGGAGCGAGAAAGCCGTAAAAGCGACTCGCTATCCGTTCAACTCTCTGAAGCGCTGTTTTTACAGCTTGCGCTGATTTTGCGTCGTCATGGTTATGCCGCCGACCGCCCCTGGGCACTGCCGGAGGGCGAGCAGCTGGATCTGCTGATGTCAGCGTTGCAGGGTGCAATCAGCCGTCCATTCGATTTGGCGGTTTTTTGCCAGCAGAATCAGTTAAGCGAGCGGGCGTTAAAACAGCTTTTTCGTCAGCAAACCGGTATGACCGTAGGGCACTATTTGCGACAACTACAGCTCTGCCAGGCAAAGTATCTGTTGAGAACCCAGGATGGCTTAATCAGTGAAGTGGCCGCGCGCTGCGGCTTTGATGACAGTAATTACTTTTCCGTGGTGTTTACGCGAGAAACAGGTTTAACGCCAAGTGCGTGGCGACAGCGTTTTCTGCCGCAGCGCGAACCCTCAACTGAGAAGGCCAAAGCCTGACGCATCATCTATGCGTCAGGCTTTTCATCAGGCCGCCATTCCCAGGCCAACAATATTGGCGGCAATAATAATCACCACGCAACCCAGTGACAGCACGCGTACCGGACGTTGCCCCACCGACTTCCACTCTTTCAGCACCAGTCCCACTAGCCCACCGCACAGTACATAAAGACTCATATGCAGCATCCAGCTGACAAAGTCATATTGTGCTGGGATTTTGGCGTGGCCCCAGGCATAGAAGAAAAATTGCAGATACCACATGGTGCCGCCTAATACCGCAAAGGCGATATTGGCAAGCAGCATCGGCTTGGCCACGGAGAAATCACGACGCACCGAAAGATCGCTTTTCACCGCCAGCCGAATAAAGCAGTAAGCCAGATTCACCAGCGCACCACCACCCATGATCACGACATAGCTCGGCAGCGCCACGTAAAGTGGATTGATACCCAGATTCGCGGCGGCTGCATGCATCGGCTTCGCGGCATCCATGGCGAACGACATGCCGGCGGAGAAGATGCCGCATAAGATCGCCAGTACCAGCCCCTTCTTCAGATTGAACTCTTCCGCATTGATGCCCAGCGCGCGCTCTTTTAGCAGACCAGCACGTGAAACAATCGCTACGCCGATTAACGCCACGAACACGCCGAGCAGCGTCATGCGTCCACCTGCCGAACTGAACAGCTCGACAAAGCGGCCTTGCAACAGCGGCGTCATCAAGGTTCCCACCACCAGGGTGATGCCGATGGCAATCCCAATCCCCATCGACATGCCGAGGTAGCGCATGGTCAGTCCATAGTTGATGTTGCCGATGCCCCACATGGCACCAAACAGAAATACGGGCAGCAGTTGGGAGAAGCTAAAACTGCTGTAATAGGACCAGAAATTTGGCAGCAACACCGCGCTGACTGCCCACGGCAGGATCAGCCACGACATGATGCCGCCCACCGACCACATCGTTTCCCAAGACCACTTTTTCACCTGCTTAAATGGAGCATAAAAACAGGCGGCACTGGCGGCACCCACCAGATGCCAGAAAATACCTGCAATGATGGCACTGTTCATTGTTATTCCTTCGTAAGGTTGAGGCCAACAGGAAACCGGCGGTTTCCCGATTACCGGCAGTCTACGGTGGGCAGCTTTTCATCAGCCTTTGGATGGCTGCCGGAAAGCGCAGGTAGCTGGCAAAATTCGGGGGGTCGTCAACATAAGGATCACAAAATCGCATTTGCAGGCAGGTCACGTTCAGATTTTCATAAGTTGCTTATTATTCGGAATTTTTTCTCAATGTGTTGTGTTGATCAGCACAGTTTTTGGTTTACTGCCACCGTGTCTATTAACATGGCAGTCACACAAAGCCGCCAGCCAGACTTTCCCCTATGGCAAATAATCCGTATAACGTTGGGAAAATCATCAAGACGAAGGATTGAGATGAATACCAAAAGATTGAGACTACTGCTGTCGCAATCAGTGAGTCGCGTGATGCTGGATGACATCCGCGCTATCGTGCCGGCGCAGGCGCTAAACGTCTTTATTAATGGATTGGATGAGGCACACTACGCCACGCTGGATTGCGTGCAGAGCGAAGAGAATTGCGCTTTGCTGGCCTCGGTGATTGTCGTCTGGCGGCAGTTGGGGCAGGTTCACCATATTCACTATCAGAAAGGTGAACATCTGCGTCAGGTGGACGACGCGACGCAATTCCAACTGTTTAGTATGATGAAAACCCATCGCGCTATTGTTCAGCTCGCCTAACTTTCGGGATTATTATGAAAATCGGACTGCTATTCCCCATTGCTATCATCATTGCAGGCATCAGTTTTCTGGCCTGGTTTATTGCCAGCGGCGCGGCGATGCCCGGTTCATGACACGCTGTTAACACGCGTATTTTGCTGCTAACCCGCTGAAAGCGCGGCATTTCGCCAGGAATGCTGCGTCTGTCGTGTTGATCTTCCCTTCTTTGCCATCCCTTTCTGCGCCCTGGCAGTGACAAAAAGGTGCGACACCGCGTTCTGTTTCACTCTGCACTTCACAAACTTTTAACGAAGACGATCGCGGAGCCCCTGCAAATGACAACACATCACCAACATTATATTAATGGCGCGTTTGTGGCCGATCACCACGACAAGTGGATTGAAGTGATTAATCCGGCAACGGAAGCGCTGCTGTCGCGCGTGCCGGAAGGCAGTAAGCAAGACGCCGCACAGGCGATCAACGCCGCCGAAGCGGCACAGCCGGGTTGGGAAGCGCTACCGGCGGTAGAGCGTGGCAACTGGTTACGTAAAATTGCCGCTGGGATACGCCAGCGTGAAGCAGAACTGTCCGCCACTATCGTTGCTGAGGGCGGAAAAACGCAGGGTCTGGCACAAACCGAAGTCCTGTTTACTGCCGACTATCTGGAGTACATGGCCGAATGGGCGCGTCGTTATGATGGAGAGATCATTAACAGTGACCGTCCAAATGAAAACATTTTTGTCTTCAAAAAAGCCATTGGTGTCACCACCGGTATTCTGCCGTGGAACTTCCCCTTCTTCCTGATTGCACGTAAAGCGGCACCTGCACTGGTGACCGGTAATACTATCGTGATCAAACCCAGTGAGCTGACGCCAAATAATGCGGCGATCTTCGCGCAAATCATTGATGACATTGGCCTGCCAAAGGGCGTGATCAACATGGTTTACGGCTATGGCCCGGAAATTGGTCAGGAGCTGGCAGGCAACCCGAAAGTGGGCCTGGTGAGCCTGACCGGCAGCGTTAATGCCGGTATCGCCACCATGGAAGCCGCGGCAAAAAATGTCACCAAAGTGTCGCTGGAACTCGGTGGCAAAGCGCCGGCTATCGTGATGGATGATGCCGACCTGGATTTAGCGGTGAAAGCAATTGTTAGTTCCCGCGTCATCAACACCGGACAGGTGTGTAACTGTGCCGAGCGTGTTTACGTGCAGGAGGGCATTTACGATCGCTTTATCAGCGCACTGACTACGGCTATGCAGCAGGTGAAGTTCGGTAACCCGGCGGAGCACAACGACATTGATATGGGACCGCTCATCACTGCGGCCGCATTAGAACGGGTTGAGCAGAAAGTCGCAAAAGCGGTAGCCGATGGCGGCAAGGTGCTGCTGGGCGGCAAACGTGCCGGTAATAAAGGCTTCTATTTTGAGCCGACCATCATCACCGGCGTGCGTCAGGATATGGAGATTATGCAGGAGGAGATTTTTGGCCCGGTACTGCCGGTAATGCGCTTCAAAACTCTCGACGAAGCGGTGACGCTGGCCAACGATTGCGCATATGGGCTAACGTCTTCGATTTATACCCAGAATCTGAACACCGCAATGGTAGCGCTACGTAAGCTGAAGTTTGGTGAAACCTACATCAATCGTGAGAATTTTGAGGCGATGCAAGGGTTCCACGCCGGCTGGCGTAAGTCGGGGATCGGGGGCGCCGATGGACGTCACGGGTTAGAAGAGTTTTTACAGACGCACGTGGCCTATTTGCAGTTCTCATAAGGAAAACCCGGTGCGCATTGCTGCGCACCGGGAACTCATTACGAGACGCGCTTCTGGCTGCGCAGTAAGGCCAGACCGCTTAATACCGACATCGCCATCAGATAATAACCTGGCGCCAGGCTGGTACCAGTGGCGCTAATCAATAGCGTACAAATCAGCGGTGCAAAGCCACCAAACACCGTTACCGCCACGTTATAGCTGATTGCCATGCCGCTGGCACGCGTGCCAATCGGGAACAGATCCGCCATCACTGACGGCACCGTCGAGAAGTAGATCGATTTCAGCAGCGCCATCCAGCACACTAGCAGAATCAGCGTGGTGGGCGTGGTGTGTTCAACCACCAGCTTAAAGGCGGGATAAATGGTGACGATCAGCAGAAGCAGTGAACCCCACATCAGCGGCACACGTCCTACGCGTTCTGCCCATAGCCCCATAATCGGGGTTACCACGGTCAAAATCCCCCCCGCCAGCAGCGTTGCTGTGAACGCGACGCTGCCAGAGAGGTGCAGATTTTTGGTGGCATAGGTCGGCACGTAATTCAGCATGTAGTTAACGGCCGTTGAGATCACCATCAGGCCGATCGCCAACAGCATTAGCTCCTTCTGGCGACCAAACAGGCTTTTCAGCGGCGCGGCTTCCGGTTTGTGATCAGCAAAACTTGCCGGTTCGTGGACATGACGACGAATGTAAATCCCCAGCGGACCAATCAGCAGGCCGAAGGCGAAGGGAATCCGCCAGCCCCACTCCTGAATCTGGCTTTCCGTCAGGATCTGCGTCAATCCCAGACCAAATGCTGATGCCATCAAGGTACTGGCACCCTGGGTAGCAAACTGCCAGCTGGCGATAAACGCTTTACGTTCCGGGAAGTGCTCCACCAGGAATGCCGTTGAGCTGCCAAACTCGCCACCCGCCGAGAAACCCTGCACCAGACGTGCCAGCAAAATCAGCAGCGGCGCCATCAGGCCAATGCTGCTGTAGCCTGGCATAAAGGTGATGACGGCACCGCCAAGCATCATCAGGTTGATCGACAGCAGCAGCGCTTTTTTCCGACCATGCCGATCGGCATAGTTGCCTAGCACAATCGCGCCTAAAGGACGAATCAGAAACGACACGCCAAAACTACCAAATGTCAGCAGCATTGAGACCGAGGGATCGCTGGTAGGGAAAAAGGCATGGGCAATGTAGCTGGCGAAAAAGCCGTAGACGGCGATATCGAACCACTCAAGCGCGTTGCCGATACAAGTGGCAAATAGCGTTTTGTGCAGGCTGGGCTTGGTGGTGTTCAGCGGCAGGGTGCTATTCAGCGTACTCATTGCCCACCTCCGACATGCGCACGATGCTGTACCACCAGTTGCGTACCCTGCTCACCTAAATCCCACAGCAGCCGCGTCATGATCTGCAAACCTTCGCGTGCGATCGATTTCAACATGTGTTCGTTGACGCCATGCTGCCCACAGGCCGGGTACGAATGCGGAACCCACAGCGTGGGCAAACCAAGAATATCGGAGAACACTTCATTTGGCAGCGAACCGCCGAGATTGGGCAGCAGCGCCGGTTTCTTGCCGCTGGTTTCCGCCATGCTGGTCAACACCCAGTCCACGAGGGGATCGGTCGGATCGAGCCGCGTGGCGGGCGATCCGCGCATGAATTCAACCTCAACATAGCCAAAACCGTGCTGTTGCAGATGGGCGCGCACATGCTGTGCGAGGTTTTCCCAATCGGTACCGACCACAAAGCGCAGCTGACATACCGCTGTCGCGCTGCCCGGTATCGCATTCATCGGCTGAGCCGGATTGCCCGTCAGGAATGACAGCACTTCCAGCGTGTTCCAGCCATACAGGCGTTCCGTAGGTGACAGGCCCGGCTCGCCCCAGTTGACATCAATAGCGGGATCGTCCGGCATGCCGCCGACCTCGATATCCGCCAGAATGTCACGCACCTGCGGCGTGAGCGAGTTAGGTTTCAACGCAGCAACCTGCAACACGCCCTGTGCGTTAACCAGTGCAGCGATGGCGCTAGCCAGTTGCGTACCCGGATTGGTTAACAGTCCGCCCCAGTTACCGGAGTGATAAGCGTTGTCGCGCGCGTTAATCGTCAAACGGAAGTTAACCGCGCCGCGTGAGCCGAGGAACAGCGTTGGACGAATCGCATTCAGGCGCGGGCCGTCGGAAGCAATAAACAGGTCGGCTTGCAGCAGTTCGCCATGTTGCTGGCACAGCTGCGCCAGACCCGGCGAGCTGATCTCTTCGCCCATCTCGAACAGCATTTTGCAGTTGAAGCCCAGACTTCCGCCGCGCACCTTAAACACCTGCTCAAGCGCCGCCAGATTCACGCAGTGCTGGCCTTTGTTATCGGCGCTGCCGCGCGCATACCAGCGATCGCCCTCTTCAACCATGTGCCATGGCGATAAGCCCGCGCGCCAGTTTTCATCATCGCCAAATACCACGTCGCCGTGACCATAACTGAGCAGGGTTGGCAGCGCCGGATCTTCAATGCGGATCGCCACGAGGAACGGTCGATTGGCGGCTTCCGGGTTGTCGATAAAGTGCAGCGTGAAGCCAAGCGCAATCAGCTGCGGACCGATTTCGTCCTGCAGATAGCGCTGTAATTCGTTATCACGATCCTGACGCTGGCTTTCCGTGCGTTGCGCCACTCGACGCGCCAAAATACGTTGAAATTCTCCGCTGTCGAAATAAGCGCTGGCCTGTTGAACCGCCTGGTGTGCTGTCATGTTTGCCCTGTCTTTTATTGTTTTGTCGTTAAGTCATCTTTGCGGAAACACTGCTTTGCCACAATTATCAATTTATCGAGTAAGATTTGCTTTTATGGCAAAGCTAGCCTGCCCACTTTCGAGGCATGCACCACGATGAGGCACCCGCATGTTAAGCAGTGAGATCCGCTATTTTCTCGCCGTCGCGAATACCGGCTCGCTCAGCGCCGCCAGCGAACAGCTGTTTGTGGCGGTGTCGGCGATTAGTCGACAAATTCAACGGCTGGAGAATCAGGTCGGCGTGCCGCTGTTTTCCCGTCACGCGCGCGGCATGGTGTTGAATGAGGCGGGCGAAATTTTCGCCCATCATGTGCGAAAGAATCTGCTGGATATGGAGTATGCGCTGGCGGAAATTAAGGGCCTGAAAGCGGTGCGCCGCACGCTGATCCGCGTGGCCTGTACCGATGGACTGGCGTTTACCCTGTTGCCGCGCATGATTGCTGATTTTCGTAATGACAATCCTGGCGTGTTGTTCGAGATAAAAGTGGCGAGTACGCAAGGCGTGGCCGAAGCGCTGCGCAACGGCGAGTGTGATGTGGCGTTGCAGTTTAGCCTGCATGCCGAACGCGGTGTGGAAGTGATGGGATCCTGGCCGGCACCGGTGTTAATTGTGATGCATCAGTCGCATCCTTTAGCTACCGCGCCACAGGTCACGCTGGCCGACCTCAGCCACTATCCGCTGGCATTACCGCAGCAGAACACCACGGTACGGCAGCTGTTTGAACTCGCCAGCCACATGAGCGGCTGCCTGGTGGAACCGGTAATGACCTGCGATACCTTCTCGATGCTGTTTCAATTCCTGCTACGCACGCCGCAGGCAGTGACCATTTGCAGCGCCTTTACCGTGCTGCAGGAAGCTGAAACGCACGGTTTGATATTGCGCTCGGTGGGCATTGATCAACTCAGCCAACGCACGTTGCAGCTACAGGCGCAATCAGGGCGGCCCCGTAGCGCCGCCCTGAATGTGTTTCTTTCGTTTCTGTTACAGCAGCTGGATGCGCTGGAGAAGCCGCTGCGCCAGCGCTGGCGTCCGTAGCTTAGTTCTTGATATCCACCGGATAGAAGATGTGTTTACCGAACGGATCGACCTGATAACCGCTCACCGATTTGCGTACCGGCTCGAAAATGGTTGAGTGCGCAATCATCACCGCTGGCATTTGGTCGTGCATCATTTGCTGTGCCTGCTGATAGAGCGCGACGCGTTTATCATGATTCTGCTCGGCGCGGGCTTCGGTGATGATTTTCTCAAACGGCTGATAACACCATTTGGATGAGTTGGAACCGCCATTCGCCGACGTACAGCTATACAGCGGGCCGAAGAAGTTATCCGGATCGCCGGTCGCGGTGGTCCAGCCCATCAATGCCGCCTGGTGTTCGCCGCTCTTCACGCGCTTGAGGTACTCGCCCCACTCATAGCTAACGATATTGGCTTTGATGCCCACCTGGGCCCAATCGGCCTGAATCATCTCCGCCATCCGTCGTGCATTCGGGTTATATGGTCGCTGCACCGGCATCGCCCACAGCGCAATTTCGGTACCCGGTTTAATTCCCGCTTCCTGCAGCAGCGCTTTGGCTTTGGTGGGATCGTAGTCGTAATCCTTCAGGTCTTTATCCGCGCTCCACACGTCGGGCGGCAGAATGTTTTTTGCCACCGTACCGGTGCCTTTGAAAATGGCATCAATGATCGCCTGCTTGTTAATCGCCATCGCCAGCGCCTGACGCACTTTGACGTTATCCAGCGGCGCTTTGGTGGTGTTGAATGACAGGAAGCCGGTGTTCAGACCCGATTTCTGCTCAAGGGTCAGATCAGGGTTACTGCGCATCTTCTCCAGATCGGCCGGATTGGGGAACGGCATAATCTGGCACTCATTTTTCTCCAGCTTGGCGTAACGCACCGACGCATCCGGGGTGATGGAGAAGACGATGCGATCGAGTTTCGCCTTGCCCTGCCAGTATTCCGGGAAGGCTTTATAGAGAATGCGCGAATCTTTTTGATACTGCACCAGTTCAAACGGGCCGGTGCCAATGGGCTCCATATCGACTTTTTCTGGCGTACCCGCTTTCAACATCTGGTCGGCGTATTCTGCCGAGTGGATCGAGGCAAAATACCAGGCCAGGTCAGCGAGGAATGGCGCTTCGGCATGCGCTAAGGTGATGCGCACGGTGTTGTCATCAACCTTATCAATGCCTTTGATCAGCTTCGCCAGCTCAAGGCTTTCAAAGTTGGCGTAGTTGCCGCCCGAGACGTTGTGGTAGGGATTTTTGGCGTCCATCTGACGCATAAACGAGAAGATTACGTCATCCGCATTGAAGTCGCGCGAAGGCTTAAACAGTTTGTTGCTCTGGAATTTCACCCCTTTACGCAGATGGAAGGTGTAAACCGTGCCGTCCGGGCTGATGTACCAGCTCTCGGCCAGGCTCGGTACCAGTTCGGTTGTGCCCGGAGTGAAATCAACCAGGCGGTTGAAAATCGGCACGGCGCTGGCATCCACGCTGGTGCCCGACGTGTACAGCTGCGGGTTGAAGTTCTCGGGCGATCCCTCTGAACAATAAACCAGCGTTTTCGCCGAAACGCCGCCTGCTACCGCTAATCCGAGTGCCGTCAGCGTCAGTTTTGCCATCACTTTTTTCATTAAGATCCTCGCTTTTTATTGACTTCCATGAGTCAGCTTCGTTATTTAATGTTCATCTGACTAATAAATAACATGATTTAACCAGCACGCGTACTACCGACGCCGCAATGCTAATAAGGAATTGTGATGACAGACCAACTTGCCAGCCAATTGACCCAGCGTTTTTACCGTTATCTGGCGGTTTCCAGCCAGAGCGATGCCAAATCAACCACGCTGCCGAGTACGCCGTCCCAACACGCGATGGCGGAATTACTGGCAAAGGAGCTGGCCGAACTCGGATTGCAGGAGATTGTGATTGACCAGCACGCCACGGTTACCGCCGTCAAACCCGGCAATCGTCCTGCTGCACCGCGCATTGGCTTTATCACCCACATTGATACCGTGGATGTGGGCTTGTCGCCGGACATTCACCCGCAAACCCTGACGTTTAACGGGGAAGATCTGTGCCTGAATCGTACGCAGGACATCTGGCTGCGCGTGGCGGAACACCCGGAAATCCAACCTTATCTGGGGCAAGAGATTATCTTTAGTGATGGCACCAGCGTGCTCGGTGCCGACAACAAAGCGGCGGTGACGGTGGTGATGACGCTGCTGGAAAACCTGCGTGGCGATCACGGTGATATCGTGGTGGCCTTTGTGCCCGATGAGGAGATTGGCCTGCGCGGTGCGAAAGCGCTCGATCTGGAGCAACGCTTTAACGTCGATTTTGCCTGGACCATCGACTGCTGCGAGTTGGGTGAAGTGGTATATGAAAACTTCAACGCCGCCGCCGCTGAATTGGTGTTCACCGGCGTACCGGCGCATCCGATGTCGGGCAAAGGCGTGTTAGTTAATCCACTGCTGATGGCGCATGACTTCATCTCGCGCTTTGATCGCTTGCAAACACCCGAGCATACTGAAGGCCGCGAAGGCTATATCTGGTTCAATGATATGCATGCCAATGCCAGCCGCGCCATCCTGAAAGCCTCGATTCGCGATTTCGATCTGCAGGGTTTTGATAAGCGGAAGCAGCAACTGGTGGAAGTGGCCGATGAGATTGCCGCGCGTTATCCCACCGGACATGTGGCGCTGACCATTAACGATACGTACAGCAATATCAGTAATGCGATTGGTGAGGATCGTCGCGCAATTGACCTGATTTTTGCCGCGCTGGAACAAGTGGGCGTAGAACCCAAAGTGATTCCAATGCGCGGTGGCACCGATGGTGCAGCGCTGTCAGCGAAAGGTCTGCTGACGCCGAATTTCTTTACCGGCGCGCACAATTTCCATTCGCGCTTTGAGTTTTTACCGGTTCCATCGTTTGTGAAGTCGTATCAGGTAGCGGAAGCGCTGTGTTATTTAGCGGCGAAATAAAACAAAAAAGGTCGTCATAAAAGACGACCTTACGATTAAATGGAGGTCGCCTTTTTTGGCGACCTTTTTTACATTATTTGCTCGCTGACACGTCTATGCCTGGGAAGAATTTCGCCGCCAGTTTGGTAACGGTACCGTCGGTCTGCACCTTGGTGATAGCCGCATCCAGCGCTTGCTTCAGTTTGGCATCACCTTTACGCAGGCCAAAACCGATACCGGTGCCGAGAATGGTGTCATCCTCAACCGGCTTACCGGCAAAGGCGAAGCCTTTACCCTGCGGCTTTTCCAGGAAGCCCGATTGACCCGCCGCCGACATCACCAACGTACCGTCGAGACGACCTGCCACCATATCGTTATAAACCTGGTTCTGATCCTGGTAAGAGGTCACGGTTACGCCCTGCGCTTCCCAATGTTTCTTCGCATAGGTTTCCTGAATCGAACCCTGCAGCACACCGATATTTTTGCCTTTCAGCGATTCCGCCGTTGGCTGCAGCTTCTCGCCCTCTTTCACGATCAGCATGGTGGGAATGCGGTAAATCGGCTTGGTGAAGTCGATGCTTTTGGCGCGGGCTTCGGTGATGTTCATCGCTGAGTTGATGGCATCAAACTTTTTCGCCTGCAGCGCCGGGATCAGCGCATCAAAGCTGCTTTCCACCCACTTACAGTCGAAGTTGCCAATCTGACAAATCGCTTTGCCCAGTTCGATATCAAAACCTTCCAGTTCGCCCTGCGCGTTGCGGCTTTCAAAAGGCGGATACTGCGATTCCAGACCGTAGCGTAAGGTTTCCTGCGCCAGCGCGTGCGCCGAGGTCAGCATACCGAGAGCGACAAACAGTGCGTTCAATTTTTTCATTATATTTACCCCTAAGTTACCCTTTGACCCGGCAGAGCGCTTCTGCACCGGCCTGAAGTGTTGCGTCGTCTTTTGCGAATGACAGGCGAATTAATTTATTGTCAGTGCCGTCCATATAAAACGCCGACAACGGGATGGTGGCCACACCGTGATCGACGATGAGACGTTTTACCATTTCGCTATCGCTTTCGTCACTGAAATGTCCGTAGCTGGCCAACATAAAGAATGAGCCGGCGCTCGGCAGCAGCTTAAATGGCGAATCCTGCAGCAATGTCAGCAGGCGATCGCGCTTCTCCTGATAGAACGGCGATAGCTGCAGATAGTTTTGCGGCTGTTGCAGATAGTGAGCAAAGCCGACCTGCATCGGCGTATCAGCGGCGTACATCATAAACTGATGCACTTTGACGATCTCCTCCATTAACGCGGCCGGTGCCAGCGCATAACCGACGCGCCAGCCGGTAACGTGGAAGGTTTTGCCAAAGGAGGAAACCACCACGCTGCGCTGCGCCAGTTCTGGATGCGTCGCCATACCGCAATGCGTGCGGCCATCAAACAAAATGTGTTCGTAGACTTCATCAGACAGCACCACAATATCGGTGTTGCGCGTCAACGCCGCGAGCTGATCCAAATCCGCCGCTGACAGCACCTGTGCGCTAGGGTTATGCGGCGTGTTGATGATGATCATGCGAGTGCGCGGAGTAATGGTAGCGCGCAGTTCGTCCCAGTCGATGGCGAAATCAGGTACCTGCAACTTCAGGCCGATTGGCGTGGCGCCCTGCAAACGCACCACCGGCGCGTAGCTGTCGAAGGCCGGTTCGAAGAAGATCACTTCATCGCCGGGATGCACCAGCGCCGAGATCGCCATGTAAATGCCCTGACTGGCGCTGCCGGTGATCAACACTTCGCTGCCAGCATCATATTGCTGGCCATACAGCGTGTGGACTTTCTCGGCCAGCGCTTCACGTAGCGCCGGCAAGCCGGTCATCGAGGCGTATTGGTTGTGCCCTTCACGCATCGCTTTACTCACCAGCTCCACCAACTGCGGATCGCAGGGGAAATTCGGTGCGCCTTGCGAAAGGTTAATAGCCTGATGTTGCGCCGAGAGCTGGCCAATGACGCTAAAAATCGTCGTGCCGACATCAGGCTGTTTGGAAGAGATGTTAACACTGCTATTCAGGGTCATCGTTGCCTCGGAAAGTTGCATAACCACGTAATGAAAATAGATTTCTATTCAACGGCGTGTGGCTTGAGTCGACAAGCGAATTGTTGTCATAATAGCCATGATTAAAAATCATAGCTTGAGGTTGTTATGTCCCGTTCCGCTCTGCCGCTTAATGCCATTCATGCGTTTCTGGTTACCGCACGTCATCTTAATTTAACGCGCGCGGCTAACGAACTGTGCATCACTCAGGGCGCGGTGAGCCGCAAAATTGCTACGCTGGAAAATTGGTTAGGATTCGCTTTGTTTACGCGCCATGCCCGCGGATTGCATCTCACCGCGCAGGGCGCTGCCCTGCTGCCGGAGCTGCAGCAAGGATTCACCTTACTGGTCAATGCCACCGAAAAAGCCAGCCGCAGCAACGCCTCCATTCGGCTCAAGGCACCGACCTGCGCGATGCGCTGGCTGGTGCCGCGACTGGTGGCGCTGGAGCAGCAGCGTCCTGACATTCACGTCGCTCTCACTACCACGCTCGATCATGGCTCGCAGCTGGAGAATTTTGACGCGGCGATTGTGTTTGGACCAACGCCTGCGGGGGCAATTTGTCTGTTCGAGGAGCGTTTAACGCCGGTGATGGCCAGCAGCGTCACGCCGCCTGGGCAGATTAGTGAATTGGCGAAGTTTACCTTCCTGCATCCCACACAGGATGTGCGCGACTGGCAGCTGTGGCTGACAAAGCAATCTGCGGCGCTGCCAATGGCGCGCAATCAGCATTTCGCCACCATGGATTTAGCCATCAGCGCAGCGATTCAGGGATTTGGTGTCACGGTGGCAGATGTCACCTTAGTGCAGAATGATCTGGCGCATGGACGCTTGATTGCGCCGTTTACCGCCAGTGTGGCAACCGGCGCGAGCTACAGCCTGTTACAGCGGGCGGAACAGGATGCGCCACCGTTCCTGCCGGAACTGGTGGCGTGGTTATCGGACGTTTAGAAAGAGACCCATTCGTCAGTCGTGGATTTCGGCTGAGCGCCAGCGGCGCCTGCCAGTACCGGACGACGCAGCGCGGTGGCCGCCGGTGCGGCAACGGCGCTGCTGACCGGCGTACTGTCCGACAGACGGAATCTGGCTACTGATGCCTGCAGCTCCTGGGTTTGACGCTCCAGCGCGCTGGCAGCGGCAGACACTTCTTCAACCAGCGAGGCGTTCTGTTGCGTCACGCTGTCCATTTCGGTGACGGCGGTACCGACCTGCGAAATGCCTTTGCTCTGCTCTTCTGAAGCCGCAGCGATGTGCTTCATGATTTCATTGACGTCCTGCACTGACTTAAGAATATCGTGCATGGTGCTGCCCGCACTGCTCACCAGCTCCGAGCCTCTCTCCACGCGCTGCACGGAGTCTTCAATCAACGTGGCAATCTCTTTTGCGGCACCGGCGCTGCGCTGTGCCAGATTGCGCACTTCGCTGGCCACCACGGCAAAACCACGTCCCTGTTCACCAGCGCGTGCGGCTTCCACCGCAGCGTTTAGTGCCAGAATGTTGGTCTGGAAAGCGATGCTGTTAATCACATTGGTGATCTCAGCAATCTTCTTCGAACTGCCGGAAATGCCTTGCATGGTGGTGACGACTTCACCCACCAGACGTCCGCCCTGTTGCGCGGTACCGGTAGCGGTTTCTGCTAACGAACTGGCCTGACGCGCATTATCGGCGTTAAATTTCACCGTGGCGGTGAGCTGCTCCATGCTGGCTGCCGTCTGCTCCAGCGCTGCCGCCTGCTCTTCAGTACGTGATGAGAGATCGTTGTTACCGGACGAAATTTCTGCGGCGCCGCGATAGATATTCTCGGTGCCGCTGCGAATGGCGCTTACCGCTTCACGCAGGCTGTCCTGCATTGCACTGAGTAACGGCACCAGTTTGCCGACGCAGTTGCGGCCAAACTCGGCCACCGGCTGGCTGAGATCGCCCTGCGCAATGATGGCGAAGTGGTTGCGCACGCGCTCCAGCGGTTTTACCAGCATCGCGACCAGGTAACGATCGGTAAACAGCAGGATGAACAAGCCAATCACCACCGCCACTAAAATAATCACTTTGGTAATGCTGGTGAGACGATCGACGGTCACGCGCGTCTGATCCAGTTTGTTGCCTGCGGCTTGGTTGAAGGCTTCTGCGCTGGCACCAAAAGCGCGGCTCAGCGGCGGCGTAACGTTATTGGCCTGCGCGCGATATGCATCCACCGTGCCCTGCTGCGCCAGAGCAACCTGCGGGGCGATGCCTTCATCCAGCAGCTTTTGCCAGTTAGCAATCACGCTGTTGGCGGTCGCTTCGTCCATTGGACCGGGCGCCATGGTTTTGAACTGCGCCAGCAGATTTTTCATATTGTCGAGCGCTTGCTGCACCGGCGCGAAAGCATCACCATTGACAGCGGCTCCCGACGCACGGCCTTCCATCACGCGCGACAGACGCGTAACTACTCGAAAATACTGGTCATTCCCTTTGCTTAATACCGTCATTTGATTGACCAGCTGGCGGTCAATCTCGTTGCCCTCGCCGAGGGCGTTCAGTGAGTGGACGCTAAACAGCCCAACGGCACACCACAGCAGGCAAAACAGCCCGAGAATGGTGAGCATTACGGCGCGGATGGTGAAGTTTTTTAAGATACCCATACATAATCCCTTGGTGTGAAACGCGAAGGAGGCCCGATAAAATCGGGCATATTGCGTTTATCGGCATCGGATAGGGAAAATGTAACGGTTTTGTAAGCTAATTAATTGCTTACTGACTGAGGTGAGTAAAAAGCACTTCTACGATTTATCAGCAGCATAGGCGCAAATTTGCCTTATAAAATCATTTGCGCAATTACACCATTAGCAGCCTCACTAAAGTTTCACGTGGCTGCGCATCATTAAGCGGAATAAGCGCAGCCTGCCACGCATAAATCGCGTCTTTACCACCGCTTGTGCTCTGCCGCGATCGCCAAGCGCCAGCGTCAGATCTTCACCCGAGCGCCAGACCGGCCAATCTACGGCTCCGGGCAAATGCGAGCTAAATTCGCTGGCCTCCCGTGCGAAGGTGACCCAATAGCGGCTCACCTCAGCGGCAAACGCTTTATCCTGCTCGCTGTAAGTGCGTTCAGCCACCGGCGTAAGCGTATCGAGCGTGTTGAAGACATAGGGGATTTCGTTGCCATGCCAGGTGCCATGCGGATAAAGGTCGCGGGCATTTTCAGAGACGTAATCAAACCAGTAGCGCCAGGCAGGCAAGCCGATTTTGTGCTGTGCCTGCGCAACGATAAACGGCAACACGGTAAAAGCCATATCGCGCGCCACTGCACGTCCTAGCAGCGCGTCATCGTGGAGGTCGTAAAGCCATTTCATCAGGCGATAACTGACGCGGTTTTTGCTGCGCATCTGCTTCAATACGGCGGTGGCATCAACACCAAAATAGTCCAGCACGCTGGCCTCATCGCTGTTGCTGCCAATCATTATAGGGATGCGATGCTGTTTGCCGCTCATAAAGGTATTCAACATCGGTTTGGGCAGCACGGCATCACCGCTGATCGGCACGGGACCGAGCGCTAACGGACGTTCTAGCGGCCAAAATTGGTCGGCAGCCAGTTCGCGCAGCTGTTCTGCGCTGGCATTTTCTGGCAAACCAAAATGGGCGGCAACCTGCAGTCCCAGCTGTTGTGCCTGCTGTTTAGGCATATCCGGCAAGCTGTAGGCGCTCTGCACAATGCCTTTGTGAAACAGTCCTTCAGCCAGTGGAGAGCAGCACAGTGAGAGCACGCTGCGCGCGCCAGATGATTCACCGAACAAGGTAATGTTTTGACGATCGCCACCAAAGGCGGGAATATTGCGCTGAATCCACTGCAAGGCGGCAATTTGATCGAGCAAGGCAAAGTTGTTGATCACGCCGCCTGCCGGATATTGCGCATCCAACGCGGGATGAGAAAAGAAACCGAAATGGCCCAGGCGATAGTTTAGCGTCACCACCACCACGCCTTGTGCCGCCAGCGCTTTGCCACGATAGGGATCAAGATTGCCCGCACCAATAGTAAAACCCCCGCCGTGTAACCAAACCATCACAGGCAGCGGTCGCGATGGCTCAACATCAGGGGTCCAGACATTCAGGTACAGGCAATCTTCACTTAAGCGGCCAGGATCGCCACCGCCGGCAGCCACGCAATAGTTATGATTCTGCCAGCTCGCAGCGCCCCATTCGGTGGCATCGCGCACCTCTTGCCAGGGTTGCACCGGCTGCGGCGGTCGCCAGCGTAATGCACCGACCGGTGCTGCGGCGTACGGTATTCCCTTGAAGACAAAAAGATCTTCATCCATTAGGCCTCTGAGTTCACCTTCTGCGGTCATGATCCTCAGACGTCGTTCATTATTCATCTCGGGTTCCCTGATAAAGCATCATTCCATTATTTGCAGGCCTTGAGTGAATGTCCATGTTCTGAAAGCATTTGCAGATTAAGCCGAAACGCGGCGTGAATCTTTGAACAACTCCATCAAATATTTTGGTTAACCCTATCAAGGCCATTTGTTCTAAGGTTACACGTTAACCTGGCGCGACGGAGAAACAGCATGTTTGGTGGCATTAATCAGATGTTCAACCGGATGTGTGATCACCCGGACTTCGGTAAGCTGCTGTTACGTTTGACGTTTGGCGGACTACTGCTGTTTCATGGTGCATTCAAAGTGGTACATGGCGTTGGCTGGATCGCGCACATGCTTGCCGTCAAAGGGATGCCAGGTTTCATCGCTTACGGTGCTTACATCGGGGAAATAGCGGCGCCAGTAATGGTAATTATCGGATTAATGACCCGCCCGGCGGCGTTCATTATTGCGGTGAATATGATCGTCGCGACACTGCTGGTAAAAATGGGCGCCATCTGGCATCGCACGGATGTTGGTGCCTGGGCCCTGGAAACAGAAGCTCTTTACCTGCTTGGCGCGCTGGCCATTATGTTTTTGGGTGCTGGGAAGTACACGCTGGTGCGTGATTCGCGCTTGCAATAACGACAAGAAAAGCAGCCGGTCTGCTGAAGTGAGACTGCCACTTCACAGACCGGCTCTATTATTTACGCATTACGCCACGCCGCAGCGATCCAGACTGCGCTGCTGCATCTGCTGATACAACGCCATTTCATCCTGCACCGCGCTACCCAACGCCCGCTCAAAATCCGCTCGACTGGCATTGCCTGCGCTGCGTGCCTGCGCCACATCACCGAGATTCGATTGGAAAATCCCCGCCGCGCTAACCGGTAAGAAATCCTCATAGACAATCGGTTCAGCGGTTAAACGCGCTTCAGCCAGCAATTGCGCGACGCTTTCACCCGCACGCGGTGGCTGATGCTCGCCTTTTTCGGTTAGACGATAGCGGAACCACGCCAGCTGCTGTTCGCGCAACACGGTTTCATCATCCGGAAAATCACGGAATACGGCGCTGAGGTGCTGCTGATGCTGCTGGTTATCAGTGCCGGTGCCGGCTTCAGCCAGCAGACGATCGTAAAGCGCGCGCCCTTGCGGCGTCAGTGCCGCACCGCGTTGCTCAATTTCACCGAAGCGCGCGGTGTGCGTGCCTGGCGTGCCATCGTTGAAATGTACCGTCTCTTCTAATGCTTTAAAGCTGGTCTGGCGCAGCAAAATAGGCACCTGACGCGATGGCGGGCCTTCAATCAGGGTCTTGGGATCGATGCCGCGCGAGGGCATCAGCGCTTGCACGCGATCGATATCCAGCGTACGCGGCGTCAAATGGTTGATATGGCAACCGCGGAAACACACCACATCGGCAATCAGGCGGTGCTGTTGGCTCAACGCGCGATAAGTGGCGCTGTCCACCGTGGTATGCGCATGCCAGCGGAAGGTTTCCAGCGCTTCCTGCACAAAGCGAGCCGCGTCAGCCGCGTTTAAGCCGCCCTGCTGCTGATGTTGGCTAATCAAGGCGCGACAGCCGGGTGTGAAGATGTCGCGCGCGGCGAGAATCGCAGCGGCTTTTTCGCGCAGTGCTTCGTCATCAATCAATTCGAGGCGTAACAATGAGGTGAAGACGCGGAACGGATTATGGCGCAGGGCGCGTTCGCTAACCGGACGAAATGCCGTCGAATGCACCGGCACGCCAGCCTGCGACAAATCGTAATAACCGACCGCTTCCATACCCATGACGGCGAACATCTGGCGTAGCGTATTAAGTTCATCAGCCTTGCCGACGCGAATCGCACCGTGGCGCTCGACGCTCAGTCGGCTCAGTTCATCCGCCGCCGAGAGGCGATTTTTTAACGCCGGATTGGCTTCCAGCGTACGGTCATTAACAGCGGTGACCAACTGCGTCAGCGTGCCGTATTGCGGCACTTCCTGCTGATACATGGTCGACATGGACTGGGAGAACAGCGTGCGAATGGCATCGCTGCTGAGAAAGTTAGGCATCATCATCACCTTGTTCTACAGGGTTGTTGCTACTGTAGATCAACCCTTTAACTGCGGGTAACAATTTCGTGGAACTGTGATCGCCTTGTCACTCAACGACGTTTGCCTGGTCACCATAACGACACTTCAGCACCAGCATGATGGTGGTTAACACCGCTGGGATCGCCAGCAGCAGGAAGATTTGGCTGAACGACCAGCCGAGCGTTAACAACTCTGCGCCAACGAATGCGCTGATAATGGCGCCGACACGCCCCACGCCGTGCATCCAGCTGGAACCGGTAGCACGCGCGTGAGTGGGGTAATAGCTGGCGGAGAGCGCATTCATTCCGGTGTTGGCACCGTTAAAGCAAAAGCCGCTGCAGAAGGCGATGGCGCTCATTAAGCCGACCTGTGCCGGGGAAAAGCCGAGTGCCACAATGGCAATTCCGCCACAAAAGTAGATGAGCGCCAGTGCCAGATTGGCGTTGATGCGGTCCATCAGCCAGCCGGCAAATAACGAACCGATGGTGCCGCCGGCCTGATACATTGCGGTGACAATCGCCGCTTCAGTAACCGACATGCCGAGCGTGCTGATCAATGATGGCATCCAGCTACCAATCAAATAGACAAGAAACAGCCCCATAAAGTAGCCGCCCCACAACATCAAGCTGCCAAACAGATAGCGGCGCGACACCACCGTCGCCACCGAGCCGCGGCGCGCAGTCGGCAATTCAGGACTTTGATAATGACTACCGGGCTTTACGCTGCCCGGCATCATGCGTTCGAGGATGGCGTGAATACGCGCAGCGGGTGCGCGACGGCTAATCAGGAAACGGACTGACTCAGGTAAACCGCGCACTAAAAACGGCAGAACGATCAGCGGCAGCACGCCGCCCATCAGCATCACTGAATGCCAGTCGTAGCGCGGCAGCAGCCAGGAAGCAGCAAAGCCCCCCGTCGCGGCACCAAAGGTAAAGCCGCAGAACACCACGGTGATAATGAAAGATCGACGGCGTTCTGGCGCATATTCAGCGACCAATGTGCCGACATTCGGCATTGCGGCTCCGAGGCCTAAACCGGTGAGAAAGCGAAACAGCATCATCTGTTCGATGTTTTGCGCCATCGCGGTAGCCAGCGTCCAGAGGCCAAAAAACAGTACGCTGATAAGAATCATCACGCGGCGCCCGTAACGGTCGGCCAGCGGTCCAGCAACCATGGCACCCAGCGCCAGCCCAATCAGTGCCGCGCTAATCACCATGCCAAGCTGATGATTGGTGACGCCCCAACTGGCTTTCAGCGTGGGTGCGATAAAGCCCATCAGCGCAATATCCATGCCGTCCAGCGCCACCACCACGAAGCACAGCGCAATTAAGCGCTTCTGCCAGCTGCTTAGCGCACTCTTGTTGATAAGCTGGCGAACGTCTACTGCTTCAACGCTGGTCACGTAACGACTCCTGCACTTTTAACCGTTTAGGGCATCAGATTTAGTAAAAAAAACGGCGCTAATCATAGCTCATCGTTAACAATAACGGGCAAAGTTTTTGAGTGCAATTGAGAATCATTCAAGATTTTTGGCTGCAAGCCCTTGATTATCTGAGTCATGCGGCAAGGGGAAATAATAGTGCTTACAGTAACAGCAATGAATTCAGGGGGTTAGTTGCTCAAGTCTCTTTGCAGCAATTTTGTTAATATAATTTTGCAGGCAGGTTAACATAATTTCATTTTCCCCATTGCCGCTACTCGGCAGAACTCATTATGTTGGGCGTATGGACAAAAATATCCTTTTCAATCAGCGCATTCGCTTGCGTCATTTACATACCTTTGTGGCGGTGGCGCAGCAAGGCACGCTTGGCCGTGCCGCCGAGACGCTTAATCTTAGCCAGCCTGCCCTGTCAAAAACGCTAAACGAGCTGGAGGAGTTGGCGGGAGCGCGGCTGTTCGAACGCGGTCGACTTGGCGCCCAGTTGACGACTTTGGGCGAACAGTTTCTGATTCACGCGGTAAAAGTGTTGGATGCGCTCAATCATGCGGGGCAGAGTTTTAACGCACCGCAGCCGGGACGCCCAGTGGTCATTCGCCTTGGCGCGCTTACCACTGCCGCCATGGGCATGCTGCCGCAGATTCTGGATCGCTTCCACGAACAGCAGCCGAATACCACCGTGCAGGTGGCTACCTTGCACAACAACGTTTTGCTGGCTGGCTTACGCGCCGGCGAGTTTGATGTCGGCATTGGCCGCATGGCTGACAGTGAAATGATGGCCGGATTGACCTATGAATTGCTGTTCCTGGAATCACTCAAGTTGGTGGTACGCCCGGATCATCCGCTGTTGAGTGACAACGTGATGCTTTCACGCGCGATGCAGTGGCCGGTAGTAATTTCTCCAGAAGGTACGGCGCCACGCCGCATTGCCCAACATATGCTAAATGAACAAGGCTGTTCGCTGCCGGCCAACTGCGTGGAAACCTCATCTACGTCGCTGGCTCGTCAGCTGGCGCTGCGTTACGACTACGTGTGGTTTGTGCCCTCTGGCGCGATTAAGGAAGATTTAAATCACGATGCGCTGTGCGCTTTGCCGATTGCGTCGCCGGGACCGGGCGAGCCGGTCGGCATTATTACCCGCAGCGGCAGCCCTTTAAGCCTGAGCACCGAAGTGTTGATGGCGACCATCCGCAAGTTCCACAGTTAACGACTGCGCTTAGCATGGCGTTCGCGGTTTTCGAGCCGCGCCTGTTCGGTTTTGCGTAACCCGACATACAGTGCACCAGCCCCGCCGTCCTGCGGTTGCGCAGTACAAAATGTCTGAACCTGCTCGAATTCCTGCAGCCAGCGCGCCAGGTAACTGCGTACAATATTGGCGTGCGACTCATCATCACGCCCTTTGCCGTGCACGATCAGCAGATTGCGTAAACCGTGTTTATTCGCCTGCAGGATGAAGCTAAACAGCGCCTGACGGCAGGTTTCGACCGGTTGACGCAGCAGATTAAGGCTGGCTTCGGGCGGATATTTGCCTAAGCGAAGCTTGTCCAGCACGCCTTGCTGGACGCCATCCACCTTATACTCCAGCGGCGTGGTCAGCGGAATAATGTCCAGATAGCCACGCGTTAGAAAATTTTCCTGTTTATCGCCTTCATGGGGTGCACGCGGAGCTTTCGGCGATGGCGCGCGTAACCATTGGGTGTTAGCGCAATTCTTGAGGGGTGTGACATCATCCATGGCGTCGCGGAAAAGGTCTTCATCATCAAGGTTCATGGTGTTTCCTCTCGCCTGGTGTTTACCTAAGCGTCCATTTCGACGCTAAAGCAAAAGAGTAGCAAAGGATGATTAGCAATACATCTGTCACTTTTTGCGCTCCAACAGGAACTGAATAGCTGTAAATATGGCAACTAAACGTTCCAGATCAAAAAAGCCATGTCGTTTAAAGCGGCGCAAACCCGGGAATACCCAGCATTGATGTGGTTTTAAGGGCATTTACTGCTCGGATGAGTTCCCTTCGCGAAGAAAAATGTTAAAATTGACCGCAGTCAATAATCATCGAGCGTAACTATATGATCCCGGAAAAACGCAGCATACGACGTATCCAGTCTGGCGGTTGTGCCATCCATTGCCAGGATTGCAGTATCAGCCAATTGTGTATTCCCTTCACGCTGAACGAGCACGAACTGGATCAGCTGGATAATATCATTGAGCGCAAAAAGCCGATTCAGAAAGGCCAGACGCTGTTCAAAGCCGGTGATGAATTGAAATCCCTTTACGCTATTCGTTCCGGTTCCATCAAAAGCTACACCATTACTGAACAAGGTGATGAGCAAATTACTGGATTCCATCTGGCAGGCGATTTGGTGGGTTTTGACGCGATTGTTGGCGCCAAACATCCTAGCTTCGCACAAGCGCTGGAAACCTCGATGGTGTGTGAAATCCCTTTCGAAACCCTTGACGATCTCTCAGGTAAAATGCCCGCCCTGCGTCAGCAAATGATGCGTTTGATGAGCGGCGAGATTAAAGGCGATCAGGATATGATTTTGCTGCTGTCGAAGAAGAATGCCGAAGAGCGCCTGGCGGCTTTTGTCTGGAACCTGTCGCGCCGTTTCGGCCAGCGCGGTTTCTCGCAGCGCGAATTCCGTCTGACCATGACGCGTGGCGACATTGGTAACTACCTGGGACTAACCGTAGAAACCATTAGCCGTCTGCTCGGTCGCTTCCAGAAAAGTGGCATGCTTGCCGTTAAAGGCAAATATATCACCATTGAGAACCACGCTTTACTGGCAGAACTCGCTGGCCAGACTGAACAAGCCGCGTAGTTCTGTGCCGGGTCAGTAAAAGTTATTTTATTGATCCGGCAACAACTTTTCCGCTTCTGCCCTACGTAAACTTAGGCTATCTTTAATCCAACTTGCTTTGGTTTAGGAGATCGGCTTATGTCCCGGTACCAAAATATTCTGGTGGCGATTGACGCCCAACAGGATGACCAGCCCGCGCTGCGTCGTGCGGTTTATCTTAATCAGCGTATCGGCGGAAAAATCAAAGCTTTCCTGCCTATTTACGACTTCTCCTACGAAATGACCACGTTGCTGTCACCCGATGAGCGATCCAACATGCGCAAAGGGGTAATTAGTCAACGTACCGAGTGGATTCGCCAACAGGCCCAGGCTTATCTGGAAGCTGGTGTTGAGATCGAAATCAAAGTGGTATGGCACAACCGCCCTTACGAAGCCATCATCCAGGAGATTCTGGCGCATCAGCATGATTTAGTGCTGAAAATGGCGCACCAACATGATCGCCTAGAAGCGGTGATATTCACCCCAACCGATTGGCATCTGTTGCGTAAATGCCCATGTCCGGTATGGATGGTGAAAGATCAGGCCTGGCCTGAAGGGGGTAAAGCGGTGGTGGCGGTTAACCTGGCCAGCGAAGAGCCGCATCATGATGAGCTGAATCAAAAGTTGATTCGTGAAACGACGCTGCTCGCTGAGATGGTGAATCACACTGAGGTACATTTAGTCGGCGCCTACCCTATTACGCCAATCAATATTGCTATTGAATTGCCTGACTTTGATCCCAGCGTTTATAACGATGCGATTCGCGGCCAGCATCTGGTGGCGATGAAAGCGCTACGCCAGAAATTCTCGATCAGTGAAGAGTTTACGCATGTGGCAAAAGGTTTGCCCGAGGAAGTGATTCCAGATATCGCTTCGCATCTGGATGCCGGGATTGTGGTGCTGGGTACCATTGGTCGCACCGGATTGTCTGCGGCATTCCTGGGCAACACGGCGGAACAGGTGATCGATCATTTGCGCTGTGATTTGCTGGCAATCAAACCGGACGATTTTAAATCGCCGATTGATTACGATGACGAAGAAGATGAAGACGATTAAATAAAAAAGGACGGCACGCATTGGCCGTCCTTGCTCCTTGCATCCAGGGCGGTGAATCACTTCACCGCCCTGCTTGTTTATAGCGCGCGCAGAATGCCTTCCACACTCGCCTTCGCATCGCCAAACAGCATCTGCGTATTGTCTTTGAAGAACAGCGGATTCTGTACGCCGGCGTATCCGGTGCTCATCGAACGTTTAAACACAATCACGTTCTGCGCTTTCCACACTTCGAGAACGGGCATACCGGCGATTGGACTCCGCGGATCTTCCAGCGCAGCCGGATTGACGGTGTCATTAGCACCGATAACCAACACGGTATCGGTATCGCTGAAGTCATCGTTAATTTCGTCCATCTCCAGCACCACATCGTAAGGCACCTTGGCTTCCGCCAGCAGCACGTTCATGTGGCCCGGCAAACGACCGGCAACCGGGTGAATGCCAAAGCGAACCTTGATGCCGCGCGCGCGCAGTTTCTCGGTAATCTCAGCAACCGGATATTGTGCCTGCGCCACCGCCATGCCATAACCCGGCGTGATCACCACGGAAGACGAGGCTTTCAGCAGTTCGGCGGTCTCTTCAGCGGTGATCTCACGATGTTCACCCACCTCCTCGCTTTCACCACCCACGCTAACGTCGGTACCAAAGCCACCGGCGATAACGCTGATAAACGAGCGGTTCATCGCTTTACACATAATGTAAGAGAGGATGGCACCGGAGGAACCTACCAAGGCACCGGTCACGATCAGCAAGTCATTGCTGAGCATGAAACCTGCTGCCGCAGCCGCCCAACCGGAATATGAGTTCAGCATCGAGACCACGACTGGCATATCGGCGCCGCCAATTGATGCCACCAGATGCCAGCCAAACACCAGTGCAATAATCGTCATCAGCAACAGCGCAAACACTTGTGCGCCAGTGCTATCGGTCTGCACGAACCACAGCATCAGCAGGAAAGAGACCACCAGCGCAGCAAGGTTCATTTTATGACGATGTGGCAACATCAGCGCAGAAGAGGAAATTTTTCCGCGCAGCTTGCCAAATGCTACCAGCGAGCCGGTAAAGGTCACTGCACCAATGAAGATACCCAGGAACACTTCGGTCAGATGGATGTTTTCCATCACCGGTGCCAGGCCTGGAGCATGATCGATGTAGCTGTTAAAGCCCACCAACACCGCCGCCAAACCCACGAAGCTGTGCAAAATCGCCACCAGCTCAGGCATTTCAGTCATTTCGACTTTCTTCGCCAAACGCAGGCCAATCGCACCGCCAATCACCATTGCCAGTAAAATCCAGGCAACGTTACCGGTGTTTGGACCAAAAATGGTGGCGAGCAGCGCAATCGCCATCCCGCTCATACCGAAAATATTACCCTGCTTAGAGGTCTCGTGTTTCGAGAGACCTGCAAGGCTGCAAATAAACAGAATTGCGGCAACAATATATGCTGCAGTAACTAATCCGCCAGACATGTTGCTACCCCTTAATTCTTACGAAACATTTTCAGCATGCGCTGGGTGACGGTGAAACCACCGAAAATATTGATGCTGGCGATCAGCACGGCAATAAACGAGAGAATCGTTACCCAACCGCCATGGCCCATCTGCAATACCGCGCCCACCACAATAATGCCGGAAATGGCGTTAGTGACGGCCATCAACGGCGTATGCAAGGCATGACTCACGTTCCACACCACGTAGTAACCCACCACGCACGAGAGCGCGAAGACGGTGAAGTGTGATAAGAAGTCAGCCGGTGCAACATTCGCCAGGCAGGCAAACAGCACTAATGCCAGCGCCAGCAGCAGATATTTACGCCACGGCGAAACCGGTTTGGCTTCAGCCTTAGGCAAAGGTTGCGCTGCGGGTTGTGCTTTTGGCGCCGCCGAAACCTGAATCGGCGGTGCTGGCCAGGTCACTTCGCCATCACGAATCACCGTGACACCGCGCACCACCACATCGTCGAAATCAACGGTGATTTCACCATTTTTCTCTTTGCACAACAGTTTCAGCAGGTTGACAAGGTTGGTGCCGTACAGCTGAGAAGATTGTGTTGGCAGGCGGCTTGGCAGATCGGTGTAACCGATAATTTTCACGCCATTGCTGGTCAGCGTAACCTGATCGGCAACCGTCAATTCACAGTTGCCGCCGGTTTGCGCCGCCAGATCAACGATGACACTGCCCGGCTTCATACTGGCAACCATCTCCGTGGTAATTAATTTGGGTGCCGGGCGGCCAGGGATGAGCGCGGTGGTGACAATAATGTCGACTTCTTTCGCCTGTGCCGCAAACAGTTCCATCTCCGCTTTAATAAAGGCTTCAGACATCACTTTGGCATAGCCATCGCCGCTGCCTGCTTCCTCTTCGAAGTCCAGCTCAAGGAACTCGGCGCCCATACTTTGCACCTGTTCTTTCACTTCCGGACGCGTATCGAAAGCGCGCACAATGGCGCCCAAGCTGCCCGCGGCGCCGATTGCGGCAAGACCCGCCACGCCCGCACCGATGATCATCACTTTCGCCGGTGGAACTTTACCGGCAGCGGTGATTTGACCGGTGAAGAAGCGGCCGAATTCATGAGCTGCTTCAACGATGGCGCGATAACCAGCGATATTCGCCATTGAGCTCAGCGCATCAAGCGCCTGTGCACGTGAGATACGCGGCACCGAATCCATTGCCATCACGGTAACGTTACGCGCAGCCAATTTCTCCAGCAGCGCAGGGTTTTGCGCCGGCCAGATAAAGCTCACCAGCGTGCTGCCGGCGCGCGTTAGTTCGATCTCTTGATCGTCAGGCGCATTCACTTTTAATACGATATCTGACTGCCATACTTCAGCGCCGTTAGTCACGGTGGCGCCAGCAGCAATAAAGCTTTCATCATCGAAACTGGCGCGCAGCCCGGCGTTTTGTTCAACGGTTACGCTGAATCCCAGCTTGATCAGTTGCTCAACGGTCTTCGGCGTGGCGGCCACGCGCGACTCATTGGCTAACCGTTCTTTGGGTATCCCAATTAACATACTGTTTCCTTTCAACAATTAAAGGATGAGGTTCTATAAGTGGCAAATGCTCAAAAGCCGAAACGGTGTTTCAGCTTCTTATGAGCAAAATGCACAATGTAACAAAGTCTTTATAACCTACTGAAAATATGAAGAGTGATCTACAGCGATAACGCGCACTTATGACATTCACACAAATATTCAGACGCAAAGATTGAATGCTATGTATTGCCACTGCATTTAGGGCGTATTAAAAAATATTCTGCTGCGCAAAATCGTGTCATGTCGAATTAAGTATTTTTAAAAACCTTTAATTAACAATGCGTTAACTATTATGGCGCTAAGTGTTACCAGATTAAGTGATTAACTGTGCAAAAAAAAGCCTTAGCACAAGCCAATGACAGCCCGGAGAATAATCCGCAATTATTGTCAATCCTATGCGCTTAAATTGGCTGAGACAGGCCGATTATTACATGCAATAATCAGCGGCTAATCTGTTATACATCAAGAGTCCAGCACGTTTTCGTACTCATTTTGCGTAAGGCGAAGGATCATTTTTATGAAGCTGAAGAACACCATTCTGGCGTCAACCTTGTTATCACTGCTGGCAGCAAATGCTTTTGCTGCTAAAGAGTTAACGCCAGAGCAAGCGGCCGCGTTGAAACCATTCGAACGTATTAATATCAGCGGCCGTTTCAATGCCATTGGCGATGCGACTGATGCCATCTCTAAACAAGCCGATGCCAAAGGCGCCGACTCTTTCTATGTGCAAGGTATCAATGACAGTAACGGCAATGGCGGTAACTGGCGCGTAACGGCTGATCTCTATAAAGCCAATGCCCCGAAAGCGGATGACTCAACCAAATATCGCAGCTTCTCAGGCGTGAAAGAGCTGCCGAAAGCAGAAGCCTATCGCCTTGAGCCATACGATACCGTATCGGTCAATGGATTCTTCTCTAGCCAGCCGGATGTCAACGAGGCAATTGGTAAAGCGGCGAAAAATAAGGGCGCGGCCTCGTTCTTTATTGTGCGTCAGGTTGATGCCAACAATGGCGGCAACCAGTACGTTACCGCTTATGTGTACAAAGCCGATGCGCCAGAGCGTAAGGTGCAAAACACCTCAGACTCCATCCCTGCTGATTCAGAAGCCGGTAAAGCAGCGCTGGCCGCCGGTGGCACCGCAGCGACGAAAGTAGCCATCCCGGGAGTGGCCTCCTCTGAGACGCCAAGCCGCAATGTGGGGCGTTTCTTCGAAACACAAAGCTCCACTGGCGAACGTTACACCGTGAAAACTGCGGACGGCCGCAGCGTGCAGGAAGTGAATGCGATTACCGCTGCTCAAATGCAACCGTTCGACACCATCACCTTCTCCGATCACTTTGGTACACCAACCGAAATCTCCGAAGCGGTTGGCAAGCGTGCAGTGGCGAAAGGTGCCAAGTACTACCACATTACACGCCAATGGCAGAACCAGAGTGGCGGCAATCTGACCGTTACGGCCGATCTGTTCAAATAAATTCCCCTCAGGGCGGTATTCGCCGCCCTTCTCAATTGATTGCATAATCTGTGCGCAGATTTGCATAGTCTTGCATTGCCTTCCCTGTTCGCACTCCGTAAAATCTGCCGCCTTGTTTTAGGTGATTCCGTTTTAAAGTTGGCAAATCGCCACCTGAGACACTAAAGGAATCGTCACCACCCAGCATACTCTGCTGCTTAGGATGGGCGTTTTGGATAAAAAATTAGGTCTTAGCGCGCTCACTGCGTTAGTGCTCAGCTCCATGCTCGGCGCGGGTGTTTTCAGCCTGCCGCAAAATATGGCAGCGGTCGCCGGTCCGGCCGCGCTGCTGATCGGCTGGCTTATCACCGGCGTGGGGATTATTTTCCTCTCGCTCGCCATGCTATTACTCACGCGACTGAAACCGGAGTTGGATGGCGGCATCTTTACCTACGCGCGCGCCGGGTTTGGTGAGCTGATGGGATTTTGCTCGGCGTGGGGATATTGGCTATGTGCGGTGATTGCTAACGTCTCCTATCTGGTGATTGTCTTCTCCGCTCTGAGCTTCTTCACCGATACACCCGAACACGTGGTGTTTGGTGATGGTAATACCTGGCAGGCAATGCTCGGTGCATCGGTGCTGTTGTGGCTGGTGCATTGCCTGGTGTTGCGCGGCGTCCAAACTGCGGCCAGCATTAATCTACTGGCAACGTTAGGTAAGCTGGTACCGCTGCTGCTATTTGTAGTGCTGGCGCTGTTGGCGTTCAATTACGATCGCTTCCGCTTTGATTTTAGCGGCGTTGAGCTGGGGGAACCTCTGTGGCAGCAGGTGAAGCAAACCATGCTGATCACCTTGTGGGTGTTTATTGGTGTCGAAGGTGCGGTGGTGGTTTCTGCTCGCGCACGTAACAAACAGGATGTTGGGCGCGCCACGCTGATGGCGGTGCTGGCGGCGCTGCTGGTTTATCTGCTGGTGACCTTGCTGTCGTTGGGCGTCATTCCGCGCGCCGAGCTGGCGCAGATGCGCAACCCTTCCATGGCCGGCTTAATGAAACACCTGCTAGGACATTGGGGCGATGCGGTGATTGCAGTCGGTTTGATCATCTCCGTTTGTGGCGCTTATCTCAGCTGGACGATTATGGCCGCTGAAGTACCGTTCCTGGCGGCACAGCAAGGCGCATTTCCACGCAGCATTGCACGGCAGAACCGTCACAACTCACCTGCTGCATCGTTATGGCTCACCAATGGCAGCGTGCAGGTGTGTCTGATTTTGATCGCCGTGACCGGCGCGGATTACAACACGCTGCTGACCATCGCCTCGGAAATGATTTTAGTGCCCTATCTGCTGGTCGGTTTATATCTGATTAAGGTGGTACGCGGTCAGAACAAACCCTGGGCGATGTTCACCGGCATTGGCGCTAGCGCTTACGGTATTTGGCTGCTGTATGCATCCGGTCCACTGCATTTATTGCTTTCGGTGGTGCTCTATGCGCCAGGTTTGTTGCTGTTTCTGTATGCACGACGCGGCGGCCGTGGCGACAACGTATTGTCACAGCTGGAACGCATCGCGATTGTGTTATTGATTGCTGCATCACTGCCCGCGTTGTGGCAGTTGAAGAATTAGTGCGGCTGGACCGGAATGGAAACGCACAGCAGGTCATCCTGCTGTGTCAGATTAAGCGGCTTGTGGTATTCCTGATGAATAGCGTCAAGCTGCTCAGCTGACAACGGATAAGGCAGCTGAATATCGAAGCGACTGATGTGCTGTTGCTCGGCCAGGGTGATCAGACGCGCGATGTTAATCTCATCGCTGACCTGAGTTGAAATGATTTGTAATGCTAATTCTTTCAGGTGATCGTCGCTGGCCGGAAGGTTATGCGCTGATTTACGTGTCACCATGCCAAAAATGGGCATCACGCCGTAAATGGCATCGACAAAACTCCAGCGTTTTTTGCAGGAAGCGGAGAGAAAATCACTGTAATTGAAGCAGATGCGATCACTGTATCCGGCTGAAGCCAGCTCTTTATCAGACACCCTCGCACTCCTCCTGTTTTTCGTTACGGTTCCGAACCTTGCGCGACAACGCGCCGCTAATAATGGCACATTTCACGGTATACATACCAGTAAGGCAGGGATATTTCGTGCGGTAGCGTAGAGCTCAGGACCAGGAAAAGCTATGCTGCTGACATTCTCACCCGTCTCAGTGAATTATGAATAAAATCGTCTATGTGGAAGATGAGCCAGAAGTTGGCGAATTGATCGCCGCTTACCTTGGCCGCCACGATATTGAAGTGATTGTTGAAACGCGCGGTGACCGCGCCGAAGCCACCATTGCCACCCACGATCCCGATTTAGTAATGCTGGACATCATGTTGCCTGGCAAAGATGGCATGACCTTATGCCGCGATCTGCGCGCCAGCTGGCAAGGCCCAATTGTGCTGCTGACTTCGCTCGATAGCGACATGAACCATATTTTGTCGCTGGAGATGGGCGCTAACGATTACATTCTCAAAACCACGCCACCCGCCGTATTACTGGCGCGCCTGCGGTTGCACCTGCGCCAGGCACATGTCGGTCAGCCTGAAGTGACGCCTGCTATTCAAAGTTCGCAGCGCGTACTGCGTTTTGGTTCGCTGACCATCGATTCGCTTAATCGCCAGGTCATCTTATTTGAAGAGAATATTGTGCTCTCAACCGCCGATTTCGATCTGCTGTGGGAACTGGCCAATCACGCTGGGCAGATTCTCAACCGCGATGCGCTGCTGAAAACGCTGCGTGGCGTGACCTACGATGGCATGGACCGCAGTATTGATGTGGCGATTTCTCGCCTGCGTAAAAAACTGTACGACAGCGCTACCGAGCCGTTCCGCATTAAAACCATCCGTAATAAAGGCTATCTGTTCGCACCACAGGCCTGGGATACCCGCTCCGCATGAGAAAGCTCTTTATTCAGTTCTATTTGCTGCTGTTCGTCTGTTTTCTGGTGATGACGCTGCTGGTCGGTCTGGTGTACAAATTCACCGCCGAACGCGCGGGTCGCCAGTCGATGAACGATTTGATGGCCAGTTCACTGTTTTTAATGCGCAGCGAACTGCGCGAGATCCCGCCCCGCGACTGGAGTAAAACCATTCGCAGCCTCGATCTCGATCTGTCATTTGACCTGAATATCGAACCCATGAGCAAATATCAGCTCGATGAAGCAGACATGAAACGCCTGCGCGCCGGTGAAATTGTGGCGATCGACGATCAGTACACTTTTTTGCAGCACATCCCGCGTAGCCATTACGTTCTCTCCGTTGGCCCTATTCCCTATCTTTTCTACCTGCACCAAATGCGGATTCTGGATATTGCGCTGCTGGCATTTATTGGCATGTCGCTGGCGCTGCCGGTATTTATCTGGCTGCGTCCGCACTGGCAAGAGATGCAGCGCCTTGAGAAAGCCGCGCAGCGTTTTGGCCGTGGCGAGCTGGACGTACGCACCCATTTTGAAAGTACCTCCAGCCTGCACAGCCTTGGCGTGGCCTTCAACCAGATGGCGGAGAACATCAATACGCTGGTGGCCAGCAAGAAACAGTTAATCGATGGTATCGCGCACGAGTTGCGCACCCCGCTGGTGCGCCTGCGTTATCGGCTGGAGATGAGCGATAATCTGACCGCAGCGGAATCCGCCGCGCTGAACCGCGATGTCGGGCAGCTGGAGAGTTTGATAGAGGAGTTGCTGACCTACGCGCGCCTCGATCGCCCCCGCGTCGATCTTCATCTGCAAACCTTTGATCTCGCCCAATGGCTTCGCGTGCATATTGAAGATGTGCAGACCATGAATCCGCAGACACAGATCGCGCTGGATATTCCGCAGCTGGAAAACGTCGGCAGCGCCGATACGCGCCTGATGGAGCGCGTGCTGGATAATCTGGTGAACAACGCGCTGCGCTATGCGCAACAGCGATTGCGCGTCAGTTTGTGGTTTGATGGCGCTATCGGCTGTTTGCAGGTGGAAGACGATGGCCCGGGCATTCCGCAGGAGGAACGAGCCCGGGTTTTCGAACCTTTCGTACGTCTGGATCCAAGCCGCGATCGCGCCACCGGCGGTTGCGGTTTAGGCCTGGCGATCGTGCACTCTATCGCGCTGGCTATGCAGGGAAATGTCTCCATCGAGAGCAGCCCGCTAGGCGGTGCCAGCGTTCGCTTTTGCTGGCCGGTTGATCTACCCTTGCGGGACATTGCGCCACGCTTACCGTCATAAGGAGCTTTTTACGTGACTTCAGCTTATCAAGAACTTAGCCGCACTTTTCAGCGTCTTTCCCGCTTTGGCCATTTAGGCGCCATTGCCGGTGTCGATATGCAAACCACCATGCCGCCAGGCGGCAGCCAGGCCCGCGGTGAAGCGATGGCCGAGCTTAGCGTGTTCATGCACGAAGTGCTGACTGATAAACGTCTCGGCGGGCTGTTTGCTGCGGCGCAACAGGAATCACTGAATGATGTCGAGCAGGTTAACCTGAGCGAGATGCAGCGGGCATGGCAGCAGGCAACGTTGCTGCCTGCATCGCTGGTGGAAGCCAAATCGCTGGCCGGTTCGCGTTGCGAGCATGCATGGCGTCAGCAGCGTCCGGCTAACGACTGGCAGGGTTTCTCGGCCAATCTGAAAGAAGTGGTGAAGCTGAGCCGTGAAGAGGCGCAGCTGCGAGCCGATGCGCTCGGCGTTTCACGCTATGACGCGCTGCTGGATGTGTTTGAACCGGGCATGACCAGCGCCCAGCTGGATCAAACCTTTGGTGATTTGAAAAGTTGGTTGCCAGACCTGTTGCAGAAAGCGGTAGTGAAGCAACAACAATCGCCCATTGCACAACCCGTTGGGCCATTCGCGATTGAATCACAAAAGCAGCTGGGCCTGAGCGTGATGAAGACGCTGGGCTTCGATTTTAATCACGGTCGACTTGATGTCAGTGCGCATCCATTCTGCGGCGGCGTGCCGGAAGATGTGCGCATCACTACGCGTTATAACGAGAACGACTTCCTCAGCGCCATGATGGGCGTGATCCATGAAACCGGGCACGCGCGCTATGAGCAAAATCTGCCGCAGCAGTGGCGCGGTCAGCCGGTGGCGCAGGCGCGTTCTACCGCCATCCATGAGTCACAAAGTCTGTTTATGGAGATGCAGCTCGGACGCAGCAAAGCCTTTCTGCAGCACATTCATCCGCAGGTAGTGGCGCTGATGGGCGATCAACCAGCGCTTGAGCTGCAAAACTTTATCCGCCAGACGCAGCGCGTGAAGCCAGGCTTTATTCGCGTTGATGCCGATGAGTTGAGCTATCCGGCGCACGTGATTTTGCGTTACGAGATCGAGCGTGCCTTGATCGAAGGCGACATTGAGGTGGAAGACATCCCGGCGCTGTGGGACGAGAAGATGCAGCAATCACTGGGCATTGATACGCGCGGTAATTATCGCGATGGCTGCATGCAGGACATCCACTGGACCGACGGTGCCTTTGGCTATTTCCCAACCTACACGTTGGGCGCGATGTACGCTGCTCAGCTGTTCCAGGCGGTGAAACGTGCGATCCCGCAGGTAGATAGCCTGATTCAGCAAGGCGAGTTGCAGCCGGTGTTTGATTGGTTACAGCAGAACATTTGGCAGCATGGCAGCCGTTTCCCCACCCAGCAGCTGTTGATTAACGCTACTGGCGAAGCGCTGAATCCGCACTATTTCCGTCAGCACCTTGAACAACGCTATCTCTCTGAGTAAACTGCGCGGCGGCCCATGCGGCCGCCCTTTTCACTTCCTTTACGCCGCTTTGTACAATCCGTTACACGCCGATACCAATGCCTCACGGAAAGCCTGAATTGTTTTTCATATAGTGTTTTCACCGGCCCCGCAGTGGGCTACACATGAAAAAATAGTTCGAGGATTTTGCAATGAAAAAATTATTTGCACTGGTGATCGCCGCTGCTATGGGTATGTCTTCTGTTGCTTTCGCTGCTGAGACTACAGCTGCTCCTGCAACGCCAGCAACGACTGCTGCTCCAGCGAAACACAAAGCAGTACATCATAAGAAACCTGCTGCTCAGAAAGCGCAGGCTGCTAAGAAGCACAAGAAAGTAGAGAAGAAAGCGCCAGCTGCACAGAAAGCCCAGGCCGCTAAAAAGCATCACAAAAAAGCAACCAAACCAGCTGCACAGAAAGCCCAGGCTGCTAAAAAGCACCACAAAAAAGCAACCAAGCCAGCTGCGCAGAAAGCCCAGGCTGCTAAAAAGCATCACAAAGCAACCAAGCCAGCTGCACAGAAAGCGCAGGCTGCTAAAAAGCACCACAAAGTAACTAAGCCAGCTGCACAGAAAGCTCAGGCTGCTAAAAAGCATCACAAAGTGAAAAAAGCGGCTAAATAAGGTTTACCTTTAGCGCCAACACCGCATTAATGATTGAAAACACCCGGTTAAGCCGGGTGTTTATTTACTGGAGTAGCGAAAAATGGTGCGTCGCTATCGCTTCGAAATTATTCTGATTGTGATGATCCTCTGTGGCATAGTTGCAGCCAGCTTTTTTATCTAGTCGTTGTAGCGTGCTGATTACTCCAATATTTCTCCCTTTTTTACCGCTCACCGACTATAGTTATCGCTCAAGCGTGATGACAACAACTTCTACTTATTCTCGCCATTGAGAGAACTATGCGCCTGGCTATCCTGTTACTTGTTGGTCTTTTCAGTTTTAACCTCGCAGCACATGCCGATGATGAAGATGGGCCTAGCCCGGAAGACATCAAAACCTTGTTCTTTGGCAAAGATCACCGCCAGGCGATTAGCGACGTGAGTGCTGCGCCCTGGGATGCCATCGGTCAGTTAGAGACCGAAAGCGGTAACCTCTGTACTGCCACCTTGATTTCTGCCCATCTGGCGTTAACTGCCGGGCACTGTTTGCTGGCGCCGCCGGGCAAGTTCGATAAGCCGGTAGCGCTGCGTTTTATGGCCAGCGCAAAAGGCTGGCGTTACGAGATTCATGATATTGATGCGCGCGTAGAGCCCTCTTTAGCGCGCAGATTGCAGGCTGACGGCGAAGGCTGGATCGTGCCGCCGGGTGCTGCACCTTACGATTACGGGCTGGTTATTTTGCATAACCCGCCGTCCGGCATTGTGCCGATTCCGCTGTTTGAAGGTTCCCGTGGCGATTTGACGGCTGCACTGAAAACCACCGAGCGCAAAGTGACGCAAGCGGGATATCCGGCCGATCACCTGGATACGCTCTATTCGCACAGTGATTGTTTAGTTACCGGCTGGGCACAGCGTGCGGTGTTATCGCACCAGTGCGATACCTTGCCAGGCGACAGCGGTTCGCCGCTGCTGTTGAAAAATGGCGATGAGTGGCAGTTAATTGCGGTGCAGAGTTCGGCGCCCGCACCGGCAGATCGTTACCGCGCCGATAACCGCGCCATTGCGGTGCCGTCCTTTAAAGATAAGCTGGAAGAGTTAGCACAATAACCCGCCCGCTGCGCGGGGGGTCGCCATTCATGGCGACCTCCATCACATCGCTCTACTAATTAACTCAGCTGCTCCATCGCTTGCAGAATGCGCTTATCCGAAATCGGATAAGGCGTACCCAATTGCTGCGCAAAATAGCTAATCCGTAGCTCCTCCAGCATCCAGCGAATCGCCAGCACTTCCGCATCATCCTGCCGCTGCGGTGGCAATTTATTACGCCATGTCTGCCATGCCTGCTCAACCGCCTGCACTTTCAGCATGCGCGCGCGGTCGCTGTGCGGATCCACCGGCAGTTTCTCCAGACGCCGCTCAATACCCTGCAGATAACGTAGCGTATCGCCCAAATGCGACCAGCCGTTGCCGGTAACAAACCCGCGATACACCAGGCCATTCATTTGCGCTTTAATATCGCCTAATGCCAGCGCCAGCGACATATCCACGCGTCCTTTCAAAAACTTGTTGATATTGAACACGCACGTCAGGATCTGTTCGACCTGTTTGGCGATAGTGACAACGGTTTCATTCAAATCGGCACGCACTTTGTCGCGCAGCTGTTCGAAGTTCTCCTGCTGCCACGCCGGACCGCCCGCGTCTGCCATCAGCTTATCCACGCCGCAGGCGATGCAGTCATCGATCAGCTCCAGTACTTTGCCGTACGGATTGAAGTACAACCCAAGCTTGGCTTTGTTTGGCAGCTTCTCGTGCAGATACTTGGTCGGCGACGGGATGTTCAGCAGCAGCAGACGACGCTGGCCGCGCCACATCATTTTCTGCTGCTCGGCTTCGCTATCAAACAGACGAATCGCCACGCTGTCTTTTTCATCGACCAGCGCAGGCCAGGCTTTAACCTGATAGCTGCCGCGTTTTTGCTCGTAGCTTTGTGGCAAGTCGCCAAAGCTCCAGATGTGCAACCCGCTCTGCTCCAGACCATCATCCGCCACTTTTGACAGCGTTTCCTGCACCTTGCCCTTCAACAACAGCTTGAGCTGGTGCAGGTTTTTGCCTTCCTGCAGTTTACGATTGTGCTCATCGACTACGCGGAAAGTCATTTTCAGATGATCGGGCACCTGATCCCACTGCCAGGCTTCCCGGTCAATGGTGACGCCGGTCATGCGGCGGAACTCACGCTCCAGTGCATCCAGCAGCGGTTGTTCCATGGCAGTGACGCGACCAAGAAACGCTTCGGCGTAATTAGGTGCAGGCACCAGATTACGGCGTACCGGCTTCGGCAAGGATTTGATTAGCGCGATAACCAGTTCGCGGCGCACGCCCGGAATCTGCCACTCAAAACCGGTTTCTTCAATTTGGTTGAGCAGCGGCAGCGGAATGTGCACCGTCACGCCATCGGCATCCGCACCCGGTTCAAACTGATAGCTCAGTTTGAGTTTCAGGTTGCCCTGATGCCAGAAGTTAGGGTAATCGAGCTGGCTGACTTTATCGGCGCCATCTTTGATCAGCATTTGCTTATCAAAGCTCAGCAGATCGGGATTCTCTTTGCTGGCCTGTTTCCACCAGCTATCGAAATGGCGCGCCGACACCACGTCGCTGCCAATGCGGCGATCGTAGAACGCGAATAGCGTTTCGTCATCGACCAGAATATCGCGGCGGCGCGATTTGTGTTCCAGATCTTCGATTTCGCTGCGTAGCTTCAGGTTATTACGGAAAAACGCGTGACGCGTCTGCCAATCACCTTCCACCAGCGCATGACGAATAAACAGCTCACGGCTCAGCTGTGGGTCGATGCGGCTGTAGTTAACTTTACGCGCCTGCACGATCGCCAGGCCGTAAAGCGTCACTTTTTCCGTCGCCATCACCGCGCCCTGCGCTTTTTCCCAGTGCGGTTCACTGTAGCTGCGCTTGATCAGATGCTGCGCCAGCGGCTCAATCCACTCCGGATCGATACGCGCGGCAACGCGGCCCCACAAGCGGCTGGTTTCGACCAGTTCGGCCACCATGGTCCACTTTGGCGGCTTCTTAAACAGGCCGGAACCGGGGAAGATCGAGAAGCGCGCGTTGCGAGCGCCGGTGAACTCCTGCTTCTCATTGTCCTTCTGCCCAATGTGCGACAGCAAGCCGGTAAGCAGCGCGCAGTGTACTTCGCGGTACGGCGCCGGTTCGCTATTGACCGGCATGCCTTGCTCTCGGACTACCTGGCGCAGTTGGGTATAGATATCCTGCCATTCGCGCACACGCAAATAGTTGAGGAAGTCAGTTTTACACTGGCGGCGGAAGTGATTGCTGGAGAGCGCTTTTTGCTGCTCCTGCAGATAATTCCACAGGTTAACGAACGCAAGGAAATCGGACTCTTTATCGGCAAAGCGCCGATGTTTTTCATCAGAAGCCTGCTGTTTGTCCGACGGACGCTCGCGCGGATCCTGAATCGACAGCGCGGCGGTGATGATCATCGCTTCCCGCACGCAGCCAAACTTTTGTGCTTCCAGCACCATACGCGCCATACGCGGATCGACCGGTAGCTGGGCCAGCTGGCGGCCTGACGGTGTCAGCTTATAGGTTTCATCTTCACTCAGCGTAATGGCGCCCAGCTCTTCCAGCAGGCGCACGCCATCCTGAATATTGCGTTTATCGGGCGCTTCGACGAACGGGAAAGCGGCAATGTCGCCCAGCCCCAGCGCCGTCATCTGTAAAATCACCGATGCGAGATTGGTACGCAGAATTTCCGGATCGGTAAATTCCGGGCGGCTAAGGAAATCGTCTTCTGAATAGAGACGAATACAGATCCCTTCGGAAACGCGGCCGCAGCGCCCTTTACGCTGATTAGCGGAGGCTTGAGATATCGGCTCAATCGGCAAGCGCTGCACTTTAGTGCGGAAGCTGTAGCGGCTAATGCGCGCGGTGCCGGGATCGATAACGTACTTGATGCCAGGCACCGTCAGCGAGGTTTCCGCGACGTTGGTGGCCAGCACGATGCGGCGTCCGCTGTGCGACTGGAACACGCGGTTTTGTTCGGCATTCGACAGGCGCGCATACAGCGGCAGAATCTCGGTGTGTGCAATATCACGCTTCATCAGCGCATCGGCGGTATCGCGAATTTCGCGTTCGCCGCTCATAAAGATCAGAATATCGCCGCGGCTCTCCTGCCCAAGCTCATCCACCGCATCGAAAATCGCCTGTAGCTGATCGCGATCGGTATCGTCGGCGTCTTCCACCATCGGACGATAACGGACTTCCACCGGATAAGTCCGGCCAGAAACTTCAATCACCGGCGCATTATGGAAGTGACGCGAGAAACGCTGCGGATCGATGGTCGCCGAGGTGATGATCACCTTTAAATCGGGACGACGCGGCAGCAGTTCGCGCAGATAGCCGAGCAGGAAATCGATGTTCAGACTGCGTTCGTGCGCTTCATCGATAATGATGGTGTCGTACTGCAATAACAGGCGATCCTGCTGGATCTCAGCCAGCAAAATACCGTCAGTCATCAGCTTAACCTGAGTGGTTTCGCTGACCTGATCGTTAAAGCGCACCTTGTAGCCGATGGTGCCACCGAGCGAGGTTTCCAGCTCATCGGCGATGCGGTTCGCTACGGTGCGCGCCGCCAGACGACGCGGCTGAGTGTGGCCAATCAGGCCTTTGACGCCGCGCCCCAGCGCCAGACAGATTTTTGGCAACTGGGTGGTTTTACCCGATCCGGTTTCACCCGCCACAATCACCACCTGATGCTCACGGATGGCATCGGCAATGTCCTGCTGCTTCTGACTTACCGGCAGGTTTTCTGGGAAGGTAATGCGCGGAGTCGCCGCCGTACGCTGCGCAAGGCGCTGTTCGGCCGCGACAAATTCCGGTTCCAGTTCAGCCACAATCTCCTGCTGCTTAACCGGATTTTTCACCTTTGCCGCGCCCAGCAAACGTCGGCGCAGGCGTTGACCATCGCGCAGCGTCAGATTATCGAGCCGCGTCCAAAGGGAGGCTAAAGGAGAAGGTGCGGATGATGACATAGCGATGCGTTACCTATTGTTGCAGCAAACCGGAGACTTTCCCGGCGGATTCAAGCAATTAATGGTCGCCATCATAGCACAATTTGGAACGCCTGCCTGAGCGGGACGTGCGAGCTTGTTCAATAATTTCGAACATAGATCTCGAAATATTGCGCTTTTACCTCGCGGGCTAACTCCGTACAGTGTAAAGCATTGAGCGGTAAGCCAACCGCGTAACGCACAGGAAAATACCATGAGCAAAGTTTTAGTTCTGAAATCAAGCATCCTCGCTGGATACTCTCAGTCAAATCAACTGGCTGACTTCTACGCTGAAGAAGCACGCGCCAAAGGTGACTCAGTGACCGTGCGTGATTTAGCGGCTCAGCCGATTCCAGTCCTGGATGGTGAGCTGGTTGGCGCGCTGCGTCCTTCAGACGCCCCGCTGTCTCCGCGTCAGCAGGAAGCGCTCTCGTTATCTGACGAACTGATTGCTGAACTGCAAGCCCATGACACCGTGGTTATTGCGGCGCCAATGTACAACTTCAACATCCCAACCCAGCTGAAAAACTACTTTGACCTGATTGCCCGCGCTGGCGTGACCTTCCGTTACACCGAAGCAGGTCCAGAAGGCCTGGTGACCGGCAAGCGTGCGGTAATCCTCTCCAGCCGTGGCGGCATCCACAAAGATACGGCCAGCGATCTGCTGACGCCATACGTGAAACTGTTCCTCAGCTTTATCGGTATCACTGACGTGAACTTCGTGTTCGCGGAAGGCATCGCTTATGGTCCTGAAGTAGCCACCAAAGCGGCTAACGATGCCAAAGACGCCATCAAACAAATTGTTGCTGCGTAATCATTTTTGCACGTGATGAATGCCCGTCAGACTTATCTGGCGGGCATTTTTTTTGGTGATTTCTCGATGAGGTTGTAATTGGTCGCCGATGATTTATCGCTATGTGTTGGGCACGTGGGCGCTAATTATTTCAGCCTAAGGCAGTTATGCCCCAAGCTATAAGTGCACTCAACGCTGATTGTCCATCTCTTGGCCATCAATAATGGCTAATACACTATCGAGATACGCCTTACTCATTTTGCTTTCCGTTGCTTCCCTTAGATATTTAGGAATACGTTCAACAAACTCTGATCGCGAAAGAGGTAGATGCTCAACCAGAGCCTCAATCATGGCTGGCCTAAGTAGCTTACTTTCATCTGCTATAAATGGGTTTTCCGCATCAATAACTTCACGCGCAAATCGCTCAAGCCGCATTTTAAGAGGCTCATTGGCATTACTATAATTCGCCACATCGGTGCTGCTTTCTCTCTCGTGTGCAACTAACTTAGCAATCGCCTCTTCTTGCGAATAATCGTCTTTATCGATAAGCGTTTTTAGTTGATTTAGTTCACGAATAATCGGATCTAATATTTCGTTTGGGTTACTAAACCAATCAGTTGACCAAATACGACGAATTCTCCACCCTAGTCCTTCCAGAACATCCTGCCGGAGCCGGTCTCGATCTCGAGCAGATTTAGCTGAGTGGTATGTTGCACCATCGCACTCAATACCCATTAAGTAATGCCCCTGCTTGCCTGGATCCCTTACCGCGATATCAATAAAGAACCCTGCCACACCAACCTGGGGTTCACAGCAAAAGCCCGCATGCTCGAGCGCATTAATAACAGCAACTTCAAAATCACTGTCTGGTGCTTTCCCTGTGGATTGACCGAGTCCGTCAATATTGCCCTTTTCTGCAAAGTGCAGGAATCCGCGCAGCGCCTGTACACCTCGTTTAGACGTTTCATTTAACAGCACATCTTCCGAGCGCATTGAGCTAAAAACATGCATACGTTTTTTAGAGCGCGTGAAAAGCACGTTTAATCGACGCCAGCCGACATCTGAGTTGATGGGGCCAAAGCGTTGATAAACTTTGCCATCGACTTCACCTGGTCCGTAGGTGAAGGAAATGAAAATGACATCTCGCTCATCCCCCTGCACGTTTTCAAGGTTTTTAACGAACAATGCATCACTTTTGGCTCTTAGGCGGTCAATAGCAACGCTGACCTGTGCATCCTCACGACACATTTCGTCAATGGCACGCTCAATCTGCTCACGCTGCTTAGAGTTCATCGCAACAATACCTAACGACTCATCAGGCGATTGAATTGCATGTAGGGCAACCGCCTTAGCAATGACGCGAGCTTCTTCAATATTTTGCTGATTAACGAAGCGGCCGTTTTGGACAAAGCTAAATTTAACGCCAAATTCTGGTGCCTGGGCGTTCGGCGAAGGGAACACAACCAAATCACTGTTATAGAAATGGCGATTGGAATAGGCAATTAGACTCTCGTGTTTTGAACGGTAATGCCAGCGTAGGCGACGCATTTTGAAAAGTGGCAGGGACGCATCAAGGATGCTGTCGGTCTGGCTTACAGCCGCAGTGTCCTCATCTTCATCCTCAATTCCTGCGCGATCAAAGAAACTAGTTGGAGGAAGCTGTTTGGGATCACCTACTACAACGATCTGCTTACCACGTGCAATAACACCTAACGCATCCTCAGGTTTAACCTGTGACGCTTCATCCATCACAATGAGATCAAACTCTATATCACCAGGCTCAAGATAGTTAGCCGCAGACATAGGTCCCATCATAAAACATGGTTTCAGCTGTAGTAGCGCTTGGCCTGCCCGTTTAATTAGCTGGCGAATCGGGATATGTCGCGTCTTCTTGCCAGTCTCATTACGGATTAGGGCCAATTCCGTATAGTCAGCTTTTCGTCCACCGGATGATCCTTGAGGAATTGGGTTACTGGCGATAATAGCTGCAATGCGCTCACGCTGCAGTTTCTGTAGCGCTTTGTCATAATCCCGGAATGATTTTTGCAAAGCACTGCGACTATTGCCAGAAGTACGAAGCAAATGTGGACGATCTGAAGCGATTTCACGTGCCAGCTGATCGAAGACTGCAACCTGCAATCCAGTATCGCTCAGCTCAATCGCGAGCGTATGGCTCATAACTGCATCACGAATCCGTTGCAGCCCACTGTTCTCGATTTCTTTCGATCTGCGGATAAAGTTGAGCCAGCCATTGAGCCAACGAGGCTTATGAATGGCATCTTTATTGCGTGTAATCAGTGCATCAAGGCTTTTTCCGCTCTTTTTATACCATTCGGCTGCTGTGAGCTGTGTCTCGCCCGCAAAGTTCGCCTGGGCATTAATATGGGCTTTCCACACATGCTGAAGAGTGACTAACTCCGACTGCAAACTGCGATACGCATCCCCACCGCTTAGCTTTTTGATGCAGCAAGCCAGCTCAGCACTGTGAATTTTATCGATTAACTCCTCGGTAAACGTAATGGTTTCATTCATGACGTTAAGAGAGTAGGCGTTATTTTTATCCACCCCAATAGCGAGTTTACGAGCTGCAGCAAAGATCTCGCCGGGCAGTGTATTGTCGATTAAAGTACGCTGCCGAACATGTAACTGCTGCAGGACATCAATATTTTCATTTACCGTATTTAGAGAAAGCTGCTCAGCAGTAAACCATTGTTGAATCGGAAACAGCGCGTCTTTCAGGCTTGCAATAATAGGTGTAAATAAGTTTATCTCGCCGGCCAGCAGCTGATCACAGCCTAAATTCAGCATGCCGGATGAAAACGTCCGTTGGTGTTCTTTAAGTTGGGCGAGATGCAGAGAGATTTGCACGTCTGCACCCTGCTGTTTTAAATGCTGAATGCCTCTAAAAATCTGGCTGTCTAATGTGAGCAATGCGCTGCCAATCGCAACATTGGTTCCGAATCCGATGCCCCACGCTCTGCGCACATTGCAGTACCAGTCACGGATCTGTCTTAGCTGATCCGTTTTCGTATCCAGCCCCCGGTAAAGCTCCCCTAGAACTTGATTAAAGTTGCAAGTTTCGAGTTCAGCCAGCTCCTGCGCATATTGACGAAGCTTAGGTAGCTCATCATTCAGCGTTTTCCATTTTGCATTGGAGTCGGTAGATAATCCAATTAGCGCATTCTTCGCCTGGCGCCAGGAACTACTTAACCCGCTGAACAAGCCAGATTCATGTAGGCTCATTTCAATTTTTTTAAGCTGTTCATCATCTTTGACTTTGCTTAAAACAAAGCGCGAATTAAGCTGGTCACGCAATATCTGTAATGATTCCAGACGCTGATATAACTCCTTAAGGACCGGATCGATGCTGTCATCATCAAATCTTTCGTGTCTGAATTTGATTAAATCGGTAGGTAGCGCTGAGGCGATATCAATGAAGGTGATAACCTGGCTAAACCCTTGAGCAGTAGCTGGAAACTTTTGAGCAACTATTGGCGGCAACGCTTCGAGTAGTGCAGAGAAGCCCGCCTTGTCGGACTCAAAATCTTTATGCAATTGTTCAAGCCCCCGAATCATGCGCACAACATCAGCAAGTGTAGTTGCGCCTTCAAGGCCAAACCTTAAAGCAATGTCGGGTAAGTCTGGTGCAGCAGTGCCTTCTTCAAGAAGACGCAATTTTTCAGTGTCAAGAAAACCAGCTAGCTTAAGATAGTCGGCTTGAACTTCGTAGTAGTTAATTAGCCAGTTTTTCAGTTGTTCAATACTTTGAACATCCAGTTTTTTAAAAGCTTCAAAGTCAATGTTGTCAGAGAGCTGAGGTAGTTGTCCGGATAATTCAACCAGTTGACTATGCCAGCAGAGGTCATCATAGCTGGCAGAAGAAATTGCATGATTTTGTAGGAAATCAGATAGCGCCTCCTGCCAGGAAAATAGCTCAGCATTCCAGTCACTCAGCAATGCAACGATCCTATCGCAATCGAATAACTGAATGTCGATATTATTGACGCCATACCACGGGTGTTCGGCCAATTCTGCTTTCTCGCCGACTTGCTGACGAAACTCCACCACGACGTCTTTAAACTGTGTTATTTGATCTCGCAGCCTCAACTGTGAAACGCGGTCAAACGTGTTTCCGGAAAAGTTTTCGATATGCAGAAGTGTAGGATCAATATCCAATTCGCGTCGGTAGCGCGTTGCTCCCGTTAGGATTTGATGTATCGTCAGGCCGGTATTTTTCCATTCCTGATTAATTTCTTGAGCGTAACTGTTTAAAACATTTTTCAGGTCTTCATAGCGCGATATTTCCGCATCAATTTGTGCAGTAGTTTGTTGCAATGCTGGGTTGCTCAATCGCTTCTGGATGTCTTCTAATACCTTGCGTTTGTGGGACTTATGACTATGCAATTCAAGACAAAAATCACCCAACCCAGCCTTGTCAAGGCGATGTTTCACCACCTCTAACGCCGCAAGTTTTTCAGCAACAAAGAGAACTTTTTTACCATTCAGCATTGCTGCAGCAATCAGGTTTGTAATTGTCTGCGATTTGCCCGTTCCCGGGGGACCTTCAATGACAAGATTTTCTCCATTAACGGAGTCGATGAGCGCACTATGCTGAGAACTGTCAGCATCATAAATTAGAGGGAATTTTTCATGTATATCGCTGAAATTATCAATCGCATACTCATTTGATCCACCGGAGGCGCGGTCCAGTGCATCTCCAGCCTGTGAGGTGAAAAGTCGTTTAATAATTTCATGATTGAGCAGATTCTTGTTGCCTTGAGGCCAACGATCAGGATCGAGGTCGAGATACATCAGCATCTTGCTGAAGTTCAGCAGACTTAAGGCGCCATAACGGCGAACGGTCCAATGTGGTTTGCTTTTCTCAATGATCGTCTGGATTTGCTTAAAGTAGGTTTCAGGCAACAGATCATCACTATGATCAGGCAGCGCGATACCAAAATCACCCTGAAGTTTTTGCTGCAAAGAAAGATTTGGCAGAATGTCTTCGCCGGTATAGCGCAAATGATAACGGTAAAGACCTGCCTGCGGGTCAAGTTTGCCTTTTTCCAAAGTTACAGGAATAGTGAAAAGTGGTGCCAGTCTCGCCTTATCGGAATCCTCACTTTCAAACCATTCTAAAAATCCCAAAGCAAGATAAAGAATGCCAGCGCCAGTCTCCTCAATAGCAACCTGAGCTTTGCCATGCAATGAACGCAACATGGCTTCAAGCTCTGAAGGATAATAAAGCGTCTGAATCTGATCGTCAGTGAGGGATTTACGTATAGAAGGAGTACGAAGCGGTTTACCCGCTTTCGCATCGCGCTCGAATTCACCTAAATCTTTATAACCGAGTTGTATCAGCGAAGTGATAAGTCGCGGTGCTGGTGGCTCAGACTGTAAAGCGTTATTCCATGCGCCGGCTAGAGGCGTAGTAGTCTCTTTAAGAGACTCAAGAATATCCTGCCAGGCTTTGACCACAAGCTGGTAATCTTCAGCAGACACATTGTCTTTCGGCTGGCTCAGCAATTCATAGCTGGTATTAATTCCTAGTTTTGCTGCCCAGGTTTTGGCATCAGGCATCGACTTTTTATTTTTTTCATCTGTCGAATTCTCGTCTTTATTAATGAAACCAAATTGTTGAAGCTGAAGTATTGAAGGATCTGGAACGGCTGCAAACTGCATGGGTTCTTCAGAAATCAATGACCTGTAAAGCTGATCGGGCAACTCATCAACAATACGCAATGAAGAATGTTTTTGAGCGACCGGGAAATTTAGCAGCCTGTTGCGTGAAGTCAGATCCAGTAACTTGCGCCGCATATCCTCAAGTGCCTTGAGTATATAAGCTTGTGAACCGTCATCATCTGATGAAGAGTGCTCTGCCATAACATGCCTTAAAGTTTTAAATTAAAGTAATGAGCTAAATCGCGCATCATATCCGGGCGGAATCTGTCAGGAGTATGAGGCGAGCTAATGATGCTTTACGTGTATTCGTAATACAGAGATTATGATTACATTTCTTGATGCGTTGAATAACAGAGCCCCTAAAGACAAATCAAGATTTTGTCTTTTTGCATAGTCAGTAAGCATCATAATGGCAAAAATCATACACTGAGCACTTGAGAACACAAGTGTCTGATGATTAAGAATGCTTAACTTATATTGAATTTTAAGCACTTCATTTAGCCATTTAATTTGTCTGCGGATAACGCATAACAACTACATACTTGTTTCACTTTATATATTTGGTAGCCTAAGTCCCACTTTAAACAGTACCAATAACCCCGCGGCCAATGTTATGCACTATTGACATTGATGCAGTTGGTTTGCTCACAACTATGGCTGTATTTATACGCGCAGGAAGAGAATATTCACTGATGGCCAGACGAGCGGTTGCGATTCATTGAGATGATTGCCCTATAAGATGCGATGTCGTAGCGGCTGCGATGTGCGGAAGCATTTTCACGGCATCCGCTGTAAAAAAATCCCCTGGTCCTCAATGATCGGTTCATTTACGCAGCCACTGCCCATTGATACCGCGCACATACTCGCCGCTGCCGGCGCGATTCACCAGTTTCTCACCGGCGATGCGCGCCACTTCGCTGGCGGTTAGATTGTTTTGCTGCGCCACGCGCTGATACTGCTCCATTCGGCCGGCGTTAATACGCTTAACCAGTTCGAGCGTTACGTCATCCTGCTGGCGCGCCGCGACATAGCCGCTCAGCGTTTCGCCTACGCGCCCCTGCTGACGCGCCTCATCGAGCGTCAACGCCCACGCTGATGGCACCAACAGCAGCGCTACAACGAGCGCGATTGCCTTGCGTTTCATCATGCATCTCCTCAAAACAGGCCGCTCTGGTTCTTCAGCAGCGCTTCCACATCTTTATCCACCTTGATGTGAATCTCATGCTCAATTTTCACGTTCATATTGATGGTGATGGGCTCTTTCGGCGCCGCCACCTCAATACGCGGCACGCAGCCGCTCAATGGCAGCCAGGCTGCCAGCACCAGTAATGCCCTGAGGCTCATGGTTGGGGATCCTTTTTCGAGGGTAAGGTGGCATTTTGCTCCACCCAGGATTGCAAATTATCGCCAAAGCGCAGGCTGCGCCACAGCTGGAACAGATTCTCTTGATGTCGATAGTTCAGATTGACGGATTGTCGACGGTTACTGAACTGGCTGACGCCCTTCACTTCCGATTGCATGATCAAGTTGCCGAAGTTATCCAGATCGAGCGTGGCCCACGAACGCGAAATCTCCATATAGCGCAGCCAATCCATCGCCGCGCCGGCGGCAACGTTGTTGCTGACAATCGCATCCGCCATATCTTTATCCAGGCGGAACGTCAACGGCCCACTGTTAGCGATCCAACCCTTTTCAATCAACCATTGGGGATTATTCACCCACAGCGGTAGCTCACCGTTAACTTTACCGGACATGGCAAACTGTTTGGGCTTAATCGCGGTGACCAGCTTGCTAAGGTTGATCTCTTTCAGCGAGACGCGCGCGGCCTGATGCTGCGGCATACGCAGCTCGGGCATGCTGACGTGTCCGCCCAGCAAATCAAGATTGACATTACTCAGGGTTAACGGCTGGCGCTCCTGCCACGGATAGTGGCCTTGCAAATCAGCGGTGATATTTTGCAGCGAGAACTGGTTTTTCACTTCAGCGATGCGCAGTGATACTGGGCCGCGACGTCCAAGTTGCCATTGATGATCTTTCAGGCGGAACGGCAGCGAGAAATCGATACCGTTGATTTCACTGTCCGGCATCCACAGGCTGCCGTTTTTCACCGTCCAGTGACCACCGGCCTCAAAACCCTGAACGCTGGCGGCCGAGAACGCCACCTGCGCGCGTAGTTCACCCGACTGAATGCGCATTTTCAGATCGCTACTGAGCAGCGGCTGGAACACCGTCAGCGACTGCGCCGGCCACCAGGCTTCGCCGCGCAATCGTTCGCCATCCCAGCGGCCATGCACGCGCACCGGTCCGATATCTTCCGCCGTCAGCTGACCACGCCACAGGAAATGGCTGGGATCGCTGCCTTTGGCTTCAAAATTGAGTTCTGAAGGTGGCAGCCAGCCGCCGTAGCTAAATTGGGTTTGGCCAGATTTCAGCGTGAAGCCGCCGTTAAACGCGGGCTGTTGCGGATCACGTTGCCAGCGTACCGGCGCGGAGAGCGTCAGACGCGGTTTTGCGACTTGCACCATGCCATAGGCCAGCTGATCGAAACCGGTATTCAGCGTATCGAGGCTGATCAAGGTGTCCTGCCAGCTGCCGGTGCCCTTTACATCCCATTTGGCCGCCAGTGGCGCGATGGCACCCTCGCCCCAATAGCGCCAGTTCCAGATACCGCTATCCGGCCAGAAATCCGTGGCGCGCCCATCGAGATGCAGGGTGAAACGGCCAAAGTTCGGATCGTGCGCTTTGAGTATCGCCTGCAGGCGACCGTTTATGCCGCGCGAAGCCAGCGTCACACCCGCCAGCGGCCAGCGTGCTTCATCCACTTCCAGCGTTGAAAGTAAGCGGCCACGCAACCGCAGCAGCGCACCCTGCTTCAGGCTGAGCTGTGGATCGGTTAATACCCCGTGCAACAAGCCCGGCATGCTGCCGAACAGTTGCAGATCGGCGAATTTACTCTCGCCGGTTAGCTGGAACGGCAAAGCGCTATCGATCATGCTGAGTTTGCCCGGCCCAACGCTCAGTACCAGATTGCCTTTGCCGCCGCGCCCTTGCGTCAGCAAATTGAATCGTCCGCTGACCAGGGTGTTTTCCAGACCTTGCTGCCAGTTTTCCAGCGTGAGCGCCAGACCGCCTGAAAGCGGCTGGTCGGCCTGTGGCCAGCGCCATTGCCCCTGCGTGATGCGTATTTCCTGCTCATCAACCTGCCACGGCAGCTGCAGCAGCGGCAGTTCATCTCCCTGCTGCTTCACGGTTAACGCACCCTGCTGCTGTTGCCAGTTGAGGGTCAGCGCCAGCGGCTGTGGCCACTGCGCCACGTTAAGGTCTGCGCTGAGTTCACCCGCTACCGGCAAGCCGTTGGCAAAAGTTGGCAAAGTCACATCGCCGTGCAGATTGAGCGGTCTAGGCAATAAAGGATGACTGAGTTGCAGCTGACTAATGTGCAACTGTTGGCCCTGCAAACGGGCCTCAAGATTGAGATTGTCGCCTTGGTAACGCAGCCGCTGAACCTCTTGATCTAAGGTAAGATCGAATCGACCAGCATATTGCTGCCACGGCAGAACAGTGATTTTTTGCAAATGCACATCGGCGCCGGGCAGCATCTTCTGCCAGTCGGCCAGGCTACGTGGTGCACCGCTTGCGGCGCTTTGCGGCAGTGATTGCAGGCAATCACTGTTGAGCTGTACGTCAGCGGCGCTAAGCTGCCAACGTTTCTGCTGCCAGCCGAGCGCGGCATCGTGGACGTTCGCCAGTTCGCAATCACCGGCCAGATAGCGCACCGCCGGGAAATGCAGGGCACCCTGCTGCCAGCGCGGCGTGCCGTTGAGCTCAACTCGGGTATTTTCCGGCAGCCAGATACCGGCCAGACGCGGCAACCATTGCGTGAGCGTCAGCAGCAATCCCAATAGCAGCAGTATCAGCGCCAGTAGCGCAGCAAGTGTTCGGCGGAGGCCACGCGGCATGGTAGCTAACTATCCCTTTAAATAAGTCCTAAATAATTCGAATGACAGGAAGGCGGCAAGTGGGTGAATCCCCAGGAGCTTACTGCAGTAAGAGATTGGGGTGAACACACGCCACCAACGCTCCTGACGTTCGAATTATGACGGATTTAATGATGGCATGTTATATCCCACAAATGAAGGCGTTAGCTGCTTAGTCTGGCTGAAGAACAGCAAAATGCCGTGAAAAACGTTATCCTGTGAGGATACCGACGTTGCATTTTTCAGGAGCGAAACAATGAAAGTTGCGGTTTACAGCACCAAGCATTACGACCAGAAATACCTCGAACACGTCAATGCCAGCTTTGGATTTGAGCTGCAGTTTTTTGACTTCCTGCTCACGCCCGCCACGGCGAAAAATGCCGCTGGCTGCGATGCGGTGTGCATTTTCGTAAACGATGATGCCAGCAAAGAGGTGCTGGAAGAGTTAGCGGCGTTGGGTGTTAAGCACATCGCGCTGCGCTGCGCCGGTTTTAATAATGTCGATCTGGCGGCGGCGAAAGAACTGGGCTTAAACGTGGTGCGGGTACCGGCTTATTCACCGGAAGCGGTGGCCGAGCATGCGGTTGGTCTGATGATGACGTTGAATCGTCGCATTCACCGCGCCTATCAACGTACGCGTGACGCCAACTTTTCACTGGATGGCTTAACCGGCTTCAACATGCACAACAAAACCGCAGGCATCGTTGGCACCGGCAAAATCGGCGTGGCCACGATGCGTATCCTGAAGGGATTTGGCATGCGCTTACTGGCGTTCGATCCTTATCCAAGCCAGGCCGCGCTGGAACTGGGTGCGGAATATGTCGATTTGAAAACGCTGTTTGCTGAAGCCGATGTGATTACGCTGCACTGCCCGCTGACGCCGGAAAACCATCATCTGCTGAATGCCCAGGCGTTCAGCCAAATGAAAGACGGCGTGATGATCATCAACACCAGCCGCGGCGGATTAATCGACTCGCAGGCGGCGATTGATGCGCTCAAGCAACAAAAGATTGGTTCATTGGGTATGGATGTGTATGAAAACGAACGCGACCTGTTCTTTGAAGACAAATCTAATGACGTGATTCAGGACGATGTGTTCCGCCGCCTGTCCGCCTGTCACAACGTACTGTTTACCGGCCATCAGGCATTTCTGACTGCCGAAGCGCTAACGGCGATTTCAGAAACCACACTCGGCAATTTGCAGCAGCTGGAACGGGGTGAAATCAGCCCGAATCTGGTCACCGCGTAATTATCCTGCGCCTGCCTTAGCGGGCGCAGCTTCCACCCATCAGCGCCTGTTCGTCACAACGACGACCATTGGCCAACTGACACATGCCTATGCGTGAACCATCTAACTGACGTGAAAACGCCAGCGAGCCCCCGGCATTACTGCAATTCACTTCAGCCATAGATGACATCACAACGCGCGGTGATACGTGTGCGGCAGTGGCTTGTTGCGGCGGTTCGTTATCACTATTGCTGCTGCAGGCAGAAAGTAACAATGTGGCTCCGGCCAACAGAAAAAGTGCGGCTTTCATCGATGGGGCTCCGGGGATTGAGCGAAAAAGTCGCACCAGCATATGTCAGGCGTGGCAAGGGATCGAGGGGAGACACAGCTTTTTACAAAATTTTCTTCCATGCTTTGCAAGCAGAATTATCCTGATTGGGATATTTCCACCCTTTTCTCGCTGCTACTTGCCCAATTATCAATAACTAAGGAGAGAACAATGTTGACGGATATGCTAATCCGTATTGCTTTAGCCGGAATTCTCGGCGGTCTGATTGGCCTGGAACGCCAGCTACGCGCTAAAGAAGCCGGTCTGCGCACCCACATTTTGGTCGGCATCGGCAGCGCCATGTTTATGCTGGTGTCGAAATACGGCTTCGCCGATATGCTAGTTAGCGATCATGTGGCGCTCGATCCCAGCCGTATTGCAGCGCAGGTCGTCAGCGGCATGGGCTTTCTCGGCGCGGGTACCATCATTATTCAAAAACAGGTAGTGAAAGGCCTTACTACAGCCGCTGGCTTGTGGGTGACGGCGGCAATTGGATTGGTGATCGGTAGCGGCATGTACGAAATCGGCATTTATGGCACCGTGCTGGCGCTGGTGGTGCTGGAAACCTTCCGTCGCATTAGCCACTGGCTGATTGGCCGTCATCATACATTGCTAGTGCATCTCAAACCGAAAAGCGTGCCGATTGTCTTACTGGTGCTACAGCGCGAGAACGTGCGTTACGGGCATATCGCCGTCGTTAATCGTGACGAGGAGAATGGCTTGTGCGAATTAAGCGTTGAGGTGACATTGTCACGGCGCACGCCGATGCACAATATTTATGACAAAGTGATGGAAATCAAAGGCGTTCAATCGCTGGAGATGATGTAAAAATCATCAATTTTAGAAGCTTGTGCGCTGGCATCCCGCTTGCACACTGATGAGAAAGTCACATCATGTTGCTTTGCTAAACTGAACTGATAACCCCCGTAAATTTTGCGGGTTTCTCAGCGTAGCAAAGGACGATTTATGATTACCGTCGACGGTAACGGTGCGGTGGCGTCGGTCGCCTTCCGCACCAGTGAAGTAATTGCCATTTACCCCATCACGCCCAGTTCAACGATGGCTGAACTGGCAGATAGCTGGTCAGGTGAAGGCCGCCGTAATATCTGGGGCGACGTGCCGCGCGTGATTGAGATGCAGTCGGAAGGTGGCGCGATTGCCACCGTGCATGGCGCGCTGCAAACCGGTGCGCTCTCCACCACCTTTACGTCGTCGCAGGGATTGTTATTGATGATCCCCACGCTCTACAAACTGGCCGGGCAATTGACGCCGTTTGTGCTGCACGTAGCGGCGCGTACCGTGGCGACCCACGCGCTGTCGATTTTTGGCGATCACTCCGATGTGATGGCGGTGCGCCAAACCGGCTGCGCCCAACTCTGTGCATCCAGTGTGCAGGAAGCGCAGGATTTTGCCTTAATCGCGCAAATCGCTTCACTGAATAGCCGTATTCCTTTTATTCACTTCTTCGATGGCTTCCGCACCTCGCACGAGATCAACAAGATTGTACCGATCAGCGATGAAACCTTGCAGGCGCTGATGCCTGGCGCAGCAATTACCGCTCATCGTGGCCGTGCGCTCACGCCGGATCGTCCGACCATTCGCGGAACCTCCGCCAATCCTGATACCTATTTCCAGTCTCGCGAAGCCACCAACCGCTGGTACGACGATTGCACCCGACACGTTGAAGCAGCGATGACAGCCTTTGGCGAAAATACCGGACGCTGCTATCAGCCGTTTGAGTTTTACGGCCATCCGCAAGCCGAACGCGTGATCATTATGATGGGATCCGGCTGTGGCACCGCTGAAGAAGCGATTGATGAGATGCAACAGCGTGGCGAAAAAGTGGGATTGGTAAAAGTACGCTTGTATCGCCCATTCTCGGCAACGCATTTGTTGCAGATGATTCCTGTAAGCGCACAGCGCATTGCGGTGCTTGATCGCACCAAAGAGCCGGGCGCGCTAGGGGAACCGCTGTTCCTGGATGTGATGACTGCGTTAGCTGAAGCCTACAGTCGCGGCGAGCGGACATCGCTGCCGAAAGTGATTGGTGGTCGCTATGGTTTGTCGTCGAAAGAGTTCGCGCCCGATGCGGTATTGGCAGTGTTTCGCGCGCTGCAGCGCGATCTGCCACCGGCACGCTTTACCGTGGGGATTTACGACGATGTCACCCACCTTTCACTGCAGATGGAAGCCAACATCGTGCCCAACCGCGCGCGGCTGGAAGCGCTGTTTTACGGTTTGGGCAGCGACGGTAGCGTTAGCGCCAGCAAAAACAATCTGAAGATTATCGGCAACGCTACGCCGTGGCACGTGCAGGGCTATTTCGTCTACGATTCGAAAAAAGCCGGCGGGCTGACGGTTTCCCATCTGCGCGTCAGCGAACATCCGATCCAGTCCGCCTATTTGATTCAGCAGGCAGACTTCATCGGTTGTCACCAACTGCAGTTTATCGATAAATATTCGATGCTCGATCAGCTTAAGCCAGGCGGGATTTTCCTGCTCAATACGCCTTACGCTGCTGATGAAGTGTGGGCGCGTTTGCCGCAGGAAGTGCAGAGTCAGCTGAACGACAAGCAGGCACGCTTGTTTGTGATTAACGCGGCGCGCATCGCGCGTGAATGTCAACTAGGCGCGCGCATTAACACCGTTATGCAGATGGCCTTTTTCCAGCTGACGCAGATTCTGCCGGGCGATAGCGCGCTGACTGAACTACAAAACGCGATTGCGCGCAGCTACAGCAGCAAAGGCGAAGCGCTGGTGCAACGTAACTGGCAGGCGCTGGCAATGGCGCAACAGGCACTGCAGGCGGTAGCGCTGCAGCCGGTTGACAATCGCAGCTCACACCGCCCGCCGGTGGTAGCGGATAGCGCACCGGATTTCGTTAAAACCGTCACCGCGGCGATGTTAGCCGGTCTCGGCGACAAATTACCGGTCTCAGCGCTGCCGCCCGACGGCACCTGGCCCGTTGGCACCACGCAGTGGGAAAAGCGCAATATTGCCGAAGCGGTGCCCATCTGGCAGCCCGATCTCTGTACGCAGTGCAACCATTGTGTCGCAGCTTGTCCGCATTCGGCCATTCGCGCCAAAGTTGTCGGCCCAGAAGCCTTGGTAGATGCGCCTGCTACGCTGGCCTCACTGGATGTGAAATCACGCGATATGCGTGGGCAGAAGTATGTCTTGCAGGTGGCACCGGAAGATTGCACCGGCTGTAATCTGTGCGTGGAAGTGTGCCCGGCCAGCGACCGTCAGCATCCGGAAATTAAAGCCATCAATATGCAATCGCGGCTGGAACATGTTGAAACTGAGAAGGCCAACTATGCGGCCTTCCTCGCGCTGCCGGAGATTACCGCTGAACAGCTGGAACGTATTGATATCCGTACTTCGCAGCTGATTACGCCGCTGTTTGAATATTCTGGCGCCTGTTCTGGCTGCGGCGAAACGCCGTATATCAAGTTACTGACGCAGCTGTACGGCGATCGCTTATTAATTGCTAATGCCACCGGTTGCTCTTCGATTTATGGCGGCAATTTGCCTTCGACGCCTTATACCACCAACGCGGATGGGCGCGGTCCGGCGTGGGCGAACTCGCTGTTTGAAGATAACGCCGAGTTTGGTTTGGGGTTCCGCTTGAGTGTCGATCAGCAAAAACAGCGCGCACTGCGCTTGCTCGACCAATGCGCGCCACAATTGCCCGCCACATTAGTGGATGAACTTAAAAGTGACAATGTCACCATATCGCAGCGACGTGAGCAGATAGCCCAACTGCGCGCCCTGCTTGCCGCTTCGTCACAGCCCGCAGCCCAAGCATTAACTGAGGCTGCCGATGCCCTGGTTGAGAAATCGGTCTGGCTGATTGGTGGCGACGGCTGGGCTTACGATATCGGCTACGGCGGCCTCGATCACGTGATGAGCCTGAGCGAAAACGTCAATGTGCTGGTGCTGGATACGCAGTGCTACTCCAACACCGGCGGTCAGGCATCAAAAGCGACACCGCTTGGTGCGGTGACCAAGTTTGGTGAGCAAGGTAAACGCAAGGCACGGAAAGATCTCGGCATGTCTACGCTGCTGTACGGCCATGTGTACGTGGCGCAGATCTCTCTCGGTGCGCAGCTCAACCAAACGGTAAAAGCCATTCAGGAAGCGGAAGCCTGGCCAGGTCCGTCGCTGGTCATCGCATACAGCCCGTGTGAAGAGCATGGCTACGACTTAGCCTACAGCCACGAGCAGATGCGTTTGCTCACCACCAGCGGTTTCTGGCCACTGTATCGCTTCGACCCGCGCCGGGCGGAGCAAGGTAAAGCTGCGCTGGCGCTGGATTCGCGTCCACCGACTTCAGAACTGGAACAGGCATTAATGAACGAACAGCGCTTCCGCCAGTTACAAACCCAGCGCCCCGAAGAGGCCTCGCAGCTTTGGCAGGATGCGACAGAGGCCGCTAATCAGCGTTATCAACGCCTGGTGGAATTGGCAGGTAAAAGCGAGAGAAGTGACTAAATGAACAAGCCCGGCAACCGAGGCCGGGCTTTTTGCGGGTTCAACAGGACATAAGATTTACCAGTGCATTGCTCTCTGCGCACAAAAGAGATCACTTCAGGCTAGCATTCGCGCCCGCAATCCGTACCATACGCAGTCATGTTTATAGGGTTTATTGCCGTTGAAGATTGCTTCAGCCGCTAACGGCCCTCGCCTTCACTCTCAAGCGTGAAAATAATGTCAGAAAATCAAGAAGTAACAAAGAAAGAACAGTACAACCTCAACAAGCTGCAGAAGCGTTTGCGTCGCAACGTGGGTGAAGCCATTGCCGATTTCAATATGATTGAAGAAGGCGATCGCATCATGGTTTGTCTGTCTGGCGGTAAAGACAGCTACACCATGCTGGAAATCCTGCGCAATTTGCAGCAGAGCGCGCCGGTGAACTTCTCGCTGGTGGCGGTGAATCTCGACCAGAAACAGCCTGGCTTCCCCGAGCATATTCTGCCGGCCTATCTGGATGAGCTGGGCGTTGAGTACCACATCGTTAACGAAGACACCTATTCCATCGTTAAAGATAAAATTCCCGAAGGCAAAACCACCTGTTCGCTCTGTTCACGCCTGCGCCGCGGCATTCTGTATCGCACCGCGAGCGAACTGGGATGTACCAAAATCGCCCTTGGACACCATCGTGATGACATCCTCCAGACGATGTTCCTGAACATGTTCTACGGCGGAAAAATGAAAGGCATGCCGCCGAAATTGATGAGCGATGATGGCAAACATATCGTGATCCGTCCGCTGGCTTATTGCCGCGAGAAAGACATCATTCGTTTTGCCGAAGCGCGTCAGTTCCCAATCATCCCCTGCAACCTGTGTGGTTCGCAGCCGAACCTGCAGCGTCAGGTGGTGGCTGATATGCTGCGTGACTGGGATAAACGCTATCCTGGCCGCATCGAAACCATGTTCACCGCGATGCAAAATGTGGTGCCATCACACATGGCGGACATAAATCTGTTTGATTTCAAAGGTATTAAGCACGGTGATGCGGTCGTCGACGGCGGCGATTTGGCCTTCGACCGTGAAAGCCTGCCGGTGCAGCCTGCGGGCTGGCAGCCAGAAGAGGAAGATGCGCCTAATCTCAGCGTGCGCCTTGATGTGCTGGAAATTAAATAATCTTCATTGATGTAACGAAAGGCGCGTCGCTTTGGCTACGCGCCTTTTTTATTAGCGGTGCGGTGGCGGATCTTGAATCGGTGGAAATTCGGGGTCGTAAGGCGGCTGTGCGGGTGGAATCGGTTGCGGTTGTGGAATCGGTTCAGGAATTGGCGGTGGATCGGTAGGAATCGGTTCGCTGGCAGTAATCGGTTGCATGCCCTTCTCCTTGTTGCTGAATGTCCTGTAAGCATAGGAAAGGATGCGCGAGCAAGCCAAGCGGGCAAAAAAAAGCCGGCGGATAGGCCGGCGTCGTACGAATCAAATGTGCTATGCAGTAATTCAAAAAAGGAAGTAAGACAATATGGAGCGCAACGCCCATCGCTTGACGTTGCATTCACCTGCGGGAAAGAGTTTGCCCCGATTGACCTGGCGGGATATTGATATCGATCAGGTTTACTCCGCTTTTCTGCCCTACAACCATTTACGCCGTTTCAGCCATATTGCCACGCCCGCCACCATCACCAAAAGCAGCACGCAGAACGCGGTGAAGCCAAGCGCCCAGTTACCGCCGGGAATGCCACCTAAATTGACGCCAAATAGCCCAGTGAGAAACGTAGCGGGCAGGAAAATCATCGCCATCAGCGACATGGTGTACGTGCGGCGGTTCATTGACTCCGCGAGAATCGAAGCGACTTCATCCGCCAGAATTGAGGTACGCGCTACGCCTGCGTTGAGATCGTCGAGTCCGCGGCCCAATCGGTCCGCAACTTCCTGCATACGACGGCGATCGTCATCGTTCATCCACGCCATTTTTTCGATAGCCAGCCGCGCGTAGACATCACGTTGCGGTGCCATATAGCGGCGCATCACAATCAGTTGCTTGCGCAGCAGCGCAAGGTCTCCGCGCGCCGGCACTTCCTGGTTCATCAACGCATCTTCCAGCTCGATAATTTTATCGTGCATCTCTTCGATAAATTCGCTGGCGTGATCGGTCAACGCATCACACACATCAACCAGCCAACTGCCACCATCAACCGGTCCATTGCCGTTTTGCAGATCGGTCAGTACCGCGTCAATTGCATACACTTTGCGGCGGCGCGTCGACACAATCAGCTTGTCGTTGATAAACACGCGCATCGCCACCAGTTGATCGGGGCGTGAATCGGCGTTGTGGTTCACGCTGCGCAGCACAATCATAAAGCCATCGCCAAGGCGCGTAACGCGAGGCCGCATGCTGTCGCCAGCCAGCGCATCGCGCACGGAATCGGGAATCAGCGGCGTGTTTTGCAGCCATTCCGCACTTTGCCGTTGAGTGTAATTGAGGTGTAACCAGCAGGGACGTTCGCAGTTGATCACGTCTTTATCGTCGATGGGGATCATGCCACCGGTGCCATCAAGCTGACAGGACACAATGGCATCGGATACTTGTAGTGCTTTACCTTCAATGACGTTCACGAACTCGCCTCGCTATCAAAATCAATACGATACAGTCTAGCGTGGCGCAGACCAGTTGCAATCATCAGGCTGTGAGCAAAGATGACTGGCGATCATCCTGATCGCCCGATGGGTAGGGTTGACGTTAATGCCGACCGGGCGATTTAGTGCTTCTCAATCCACATTTCGCGGCTGTACGCCACGTCTTCCGGATTAGTGATCGGATACCCTTTCACCCACGGCTTGATCAAGCGTCCGTTAGTATATTGGTAGATCGGCGCGATCGGGGCCTGATCGGCAATAATCTGTTCGGCTTTGTTGTAATCGGTGTTACGCGCCGCCACGCTGGTTTGGGTGCTGGCTTTGGTGATCACCGCATCATAATCGGCACTGCGGAAGCGCGCGATATTACCGCTATGGCTGGAGGTTAGCAGGCTGAGGAAGGTAGACGGTTCGTTGTAATCGCCAACCCATGAAGCGCGGATCACATCAAAACTGCCGCTGTTACGACTATCGATATAGGTTTTCCACTCCTGATTTTGCAAGGTGACATCAACGCCGAGATTCTTCTTCCACATTGACGCCACCGCGATAGCGATTTTCTGATGGCTCTCTGACGTGTTGTACAACAACGTCAGGTGCAATGGCTTGCCCGGCCCATAACCCGCGGCGGTCAGCAGGGCTTTGGCCTGCGCATTCAGTTCCTGTTGGCTATGCTGCTGCAGATAGCTTTTCAGCGGCGTAAAGCCAGCGGTGACATCCGGCGTGAAATGCCAGGCCGGTTTTTCACCGGTGCCCAATACTTTCTCCGCGATGATGCGGCGATCGATGCTCCACGACAGCGCCTTACGCACACGCACATCAGCGGTCGGCCCTTTCTCGGTGTTAAACGCGTAGTAATAGGTACCGAGCTGATCCGGCGTATAAACCTGGCCCGGCAACTCTTTTTTCAGCAGCGCGTACATGTTTTTCGGGAAGGATTCGGTGATATCGATATCGTTGGCGCGATAACGTTTGGTCGCGCTGGACTCTTCGTTAATGGGAATAAAAGTGACCTTGGTCAGCACTGAAGCTTTGTCATCCCAATAATGGCTGTTACGTACCAGCACAATTTTTTCATTCACCACCCGATCTTGCAGTTGATAGGCGCCGTTGCCAACCAGCTTGCCGGGAGAAGTCCAGCTATCCCCCTCTTTTTCAATCACTTTTTTCGGCACGGGATACATTGCTGCATTAGCGACCATACTTGGGAACCATGGTACAGGACGTGACAGCGTCACCTTAAGCTGGGTGGCGTCTATTGCGGACACGCCGAGCTTATCGGCGCTCATCTGCCCTTTGGTGATCGCATCAGCATTCTCAATGCCGCTCAGCGCGGCAAACCAGGCAAACGGAGAACTGTTTTTTGGATCAACTAAACGCTGCCAGCTATAGACAAAATCCTGCGCGGTCACCGGTTCGCCATTTGACCAGCGCGCGTCTTTGCGCAGGGTAAAGACCCACGTTTTGTTATCGCTGCTGCTCCAGCTCTGCGCGACGCCGGGCACGATTTTGCCATGCGCATCCTGATTGGTTAGCCCTTCGAACAGATCGCGCATCACCTGAATTTCCGGCAGGCCGACTGCCTTCATTGGATCGAGCGAAGCGGGTTCATCTTTAATATGCCGAACAATTTCCTGCGTGCTGGCCAATTGGGCGCCCGACGGAACGTTGGCGGCGAATGCGGGTGAGACTGCGCTGGTTACGATTAAGGCCGCCAGCGTCATGCGAAACGTTAGATTCATCACCACTCCTTTACGCGAAAAAATGGCGACTGCTAAACAAAGGGTGTCGCCAGTAACTTTCGGCACTTTATCGCAAATTGCTGATTGATATATAGCTATTTCCCCACGCGCTGTTTACCGTTATGTTGAGGCTGGATTATCGGTCACATTTTTTACTTTGAGCGCCAGTAAGCTTTGGCTGCGTTTGGAAGCATCTCAATGAGGAACGTCATGTCGTCATACCATCCACGTCCGCTACGCGGCAAACTGGACGCTGTCTGGCAGCAATACGGGCAATCGGTGCTGGGCGCCCCGCTGCTGTGGTTCCCTGCACCCGCGGCGGATGCAGAAAGCGGCCTCATCATTGCCGGCACACACGGTGATGAGAATGCCGCTATTGCCACCTTATCCGGCGCGATGCGCACTTTGCCCGATGCTCTGCGTCGTCATCACGTCATTCTGGCTGTGAATCCAGATGGCTGTCAGCTGGGGCTGCGCGCTAACGCTAACGGTGTCGATCTCAATCGTAATTTCCCCGCTGCTAACTGGCAGAGCGGCGATACGGTTTATCGCTGGAACAGCGAAGCCGATGAGCGTGATGTGGTGCTATCAACAGGTAGCAGCCCTTCGTCAGAACCTGAAACCCGCGCGCTATGTCAGCTGATTCACCAAATAAAGCCGCATTGGGTGGTTTCCTGGCATGAGCCGCTGGCTTGTATCGACGATCCCCATCACAGTGATTTAGCGCAGTGGCTGGCGCAGCAAACGGCGCTGCCGGTCGTCAGCAGCGTGGGTTATGCTACGCCAGGCTCGTTTGGTAGCTGGTGCGATGATCTCGGCCTGTTATGCATTACCGCCGAGATGCCGCCAATTTCGGTGGATGAAGCCACCGAGGTTTATCTGGAAGCGATGATCAATCTGCTGCGCTGGCAGCCCGCGGTTTGAGTACGCCGTGAGAGAAATGCAGCGACGGTTCAACATCAGCAGCCAGCCAGGTTGGACCGTCGAGATCGGCAAATTTCGCCCGGGTTGTCAGTGGTAAAGCCGCGCGAATCGCCCGCGAAGTACACAGCATGCAGCCGAGCATAATGGCAAAACCCTGCTGCTGCGCCGCATCCGCTAACGCCAGCGCTTCAGTTAAGCCGCCCGTTTTATCCAGTTTGATATTCACCATTTCATAGCGCCCTTGAAGCTGGGTCAGGCTTTCACGCGTATGACAGCTCTCATCTGCACAGATCGGTAGCGGATGAATAAAGTTGCCCAGCGCGGCATCCTGCGCCGCCGGAAGTGGCTGCTCAAGCATCGCCACGTCGAGATCGGCCAGCAATTGACAGCGCGCCGCCAGTCCTTCGGCATGCCAGGATTCATTGGCATCAACGATCAGCGTGGCCTGCGGCACCGCGCTGCGAATGGCCACCAGACGTTCGCTGATCAGATGGTCATCCATTTTAATCTTCAACAAGCGCGCGCCATGCTGCCATAGCGCCTGTGCACTGCTGGCCATCGCATCTGGCGTGTCGATACTGATGGTATGTGCGGTGACGATTTCATCAGCCAACGCGACATCGCACAAATCCACCAGGCTTTTCCCCTGCTGCTGACGCACTAAATCCCACAATGCACAGTCGATGGCATTGCGCGCCGCACCGGCCGGTAATGCCTGCTGCAACGCTTCACGCGTCATACCATCCTGCAGCGCGCTCAGCTGCGAAGCAATTTGTTGCAGCACCGACTCTTCGCTTTCACCGTAGCGCGCGTAAGGGGTCGCTTCACCCACACCTTTCACGCCATCCTGCTCAATTTCCACTACCACGACATGCGCTTCAGTGCGACTGCCTCGTGAAATAACAAACGGCGAATGCAACGGCCAGGCTTCCGGATAACTCTTTACTGTTCTCATTATTTCTCCTTAGAACCGCAACATAATTGCGAGCCGGCTCGATTATCGCCAGGAAAGGCGCTCGTAAACCCTTAAAAATTATGTCATAAATTAGCGCTATATCTAATCTGACGCTGCTAAAGTCAGACTTCCACCGTCGTTAAAAAAGGAAATCGTATGTCTCAGAATGTTCACTTCCAGGGCAATCCGGTGCCAGTTGCAGGTCACTTCCCGCAAGTTGGCGAGCAGGCTAAACCGTTCAGCCTTGTCGCTAAAGATCTTGGTGACGTATCCCTTTCTAAGTATGCAGGCAAACGCAAAGTTCTGAACATTTTCCCCAGCATTGATACTGGCGTATGCGCGGCCTCGGTGCGCAAGTTCAACGAGCGTTCAGGTGAAGCGGACAATACCGTGGTGCTGTGTATCTCTTCGGATCTGCCTTTTGCCCAGTCACGCTTCTGCGGCGCTGAGAACGTGAGCAACGTCATCACGCTCTCTTCACTGCGCGGTGCTGAATTCAAGGAAGATTATGGCGTGGCGATTGCGGATGGTCCGCTGAAAGGCCTGACCGCACGTGCCGTGGTGGTGCTGGATGAAAACGATAAAGTGATTTACAGCGAGCTGGTGAACGAAATCACCGAAGAGCCTAACTACGATGCAGCGCTGGCTGCACTGAAGTAAATGGCTGCCAAAATAACAACGCCGCCTTAAAAAGGCGGCGTTTATTTGAGGCGCATAGGTTTAGATCAGTAACTCTATGCGTTATTCACTCTCGGTTCGTTTCTGCCCCAGGCCATACTCACGCAACTTATTGGCAATCGCGGTATGCGATACGCCAAGACGCTTCGCCAGCTTGCGCGTGCTGGGATAAGAGAGATACAAACGGGTCAACACCGAACGTTCAAAACGGCTGGTTATATCGTCCAGCGACCCCTCCATCGCCTCTTCTCCCAACGACACATCAAGTGCCTGCTCAGGCAGCACGATATCTTGCGGCCCTAACTCGTATCCTTCCAGCTGCGTCAGCGCGCGGTACAGCGCATTTTTCAGCTGACGCACATTGCCCGGCCAGTTATAACGCGTGAGGAACGGCGTTAGCTGCGATGACAGGCGCGGACGTGGCAACCCTTGCTCATCCGCAAAGCGGGCGACGAACATTTCGGTCAGCGGCAAAATATCCAGCGGACGTTCGCGTAGCGGTGGTAGATTTAGCGTCAGCACGTTCAGCCGATAGAACAGATCCTCACGAAACTCACCGCGTTGCACCAGCTCAATCAGGTTCTTCTGCGTGGCACAAATGACACGGACATCGACGTGGACTTCATGCTCCTCACCCACGCGACGGAAAGTCCCGTCGTTGAGGAAGCGCAGCAGTTTGGTCTGCATCCGCGGCGACATTTCGCCAATCTCATCCAGCAGCACCGAGCCGCCATTGGCCTGTTCAAAGAAACCTTTCTTACCTTCCAGCGCGTTGGGATAAGCACCCGCCGCGTGACCAAATAGCTCGCTCTCAGCCACATCATCTGGCAACGAGGCGCAGTTCAGCGCCAGGAACGGCTTTTTGCCGCGTGCGCTGCGCAAATGACAGGCACGTGCCAGCATATCTTTACCGGTGCCGGTATCGCCGACGATCAGCAGCGGTGCATCGTGCATCGCGAGCTTACGCGCCTGATCGATTACCTGACGCATTTTTGGCGTGACGGCGACGATGTGATCGAATTCAGATTCGTCTGTGACGGTCAGGTTCTGCAACTGACGACCCATGCGCGCCGTCGATTTCAGCGTAATCATCGCCCCGACGGGCAGATCGCTCTGTCCCTCTTCTTCCGCCAGATAAATTGGCCGCGCCTCCATCAGAAAATCACGCCCCTGAATCACCACGTGCTGCGCCTGGGCGTCAACCCGCTCGTTTTCCAGCCAGCGCTGAAAATTGAAACCGGTGATTAAGGTTGCGACGTTTTGATTACGCAGTTTTTGTTCGTCGAGGGTAAACAGATTTTGTGCTGCCGGGTTCGCCAGCTCGACCTTGCATTTCAGATCGATAGACAACACCGGTTCCGGCATCGCTACCAGCAGCGCGCTCAGCGCACGATGCTCACGTTCAGATGGCATAAACGAAACGGTACGAACATCTGTCACGCCAGGTGTACGGCGAATTTCTGCCATCAGGTTGCTGAAAGGTTCAAATTCCAGCGCGGTAAAATTGAGGTAAATGCGACCGAGTGGCGCAATTTCGATGCCGCGCAGGTCAATATTGCGGGCAACCAGCAGGTCGAGCAACTCGCGCGCCAGACCGATTCGGTCCTGGCAGAAAACTTCCAAACGCATTGCGATGAGCCTTAGTCAGGTTTTGATTTTAGTGATAATACGCTAACTTGCAGCGCCTCAGAAGAGGCCTGTCAGGAAAAGTTGACAGCCAGAGGCAGGTGATAGGAAGAAGTGTAGCGGAGCGACCAACAAAAATCCCGCCGAATATGGGCTGAGACACAGATAATTTTACCTTTCACGCCAACCATAGCGTGAAAGGTAAGCAAGGAGTGATTATTTAGCAGCCTGCCCTGCTTTATCCCCACTTTTTACCAGGGATTCTTTCAGCTGACCGATTAATTCGCGACGGAAATCGCCGAGACGCGGCTTATCCTCTTCCAGCCATGGCAAGGGCCGACACAACTCCATCGCCTTAATGCCCAGCCGCGCGGTCAGTAAACCGGCACCAATCCCTTGCGCAGCACGGGTGGAGAGACGCGCGGCGAGATCCTGCGACATCCAATCCATGCCCACTTCGCGCACCAGTTCCGATGCGCCGGCAAACGCCATATTCAGCAGCACTAAACGGAACAGGCGAATACGGCTGAAGTAGCCGAGCTCAATGCCATAAATTGCTGCGATGCGATTCACCAGCCGCAGATTGCGCCAGGCGATAAACGCCATATCCACCAGCGCCAGCGGGCTGACGGCGATCATCAGCGTAGATTCTGCAGCATGACGGCTGATCTCACGCCGCGCCTGACGATCCAGCACCGGCTGCACCAGCTGAGCATATAACGTGACGATTTCGCGATCGTTATGCGTTTCATGCAGCGCCGCGTGCCAGCGTTGCAGCGCCGGATGTGCCTGATCCAGCTGTGCCTGCTGCGCCAGCTTTTCACAAAATGCGCGGCCTTTCCCCACGCCGTGGCTGTGCAGCAGTTCGCGGCCAATATCGCGCTCTTCGGCACGCTGGCGCAGACGATACAAGCGACGCCATTCGCCAATCAGCGCACCAGCACCGGCCGCAACAATCAAGGTACCGGCCACACCGGTGCCCAGCGTAAACCAGTCGCGCACTATCCAGGCGTCGTGCAGCGTTTGCGCGCCCTGCGCCACCACGCTAACCGCGAAAATAGCGAGGCCAACGCTCACCATTTTGCGCCACAGGCTGCGTTTAGGGCGCAGCGCGGCTTCCACCACTTTTTCGCCTTCGCCCTCTTCCAGCGGCTCGGCTTCTGCGGTGGCAAGAAACGCATGGTCCGTTTCCGCACTAAAGGTTTGTGCCGCGCGCAGCGGTTTTTCCGCATCCACCGTCAGCGGACGGGCAAAATCAATGCGTCCTTTTAAAGGTGTTTCGTCGCTCATCGCAATTTATCTCCCAGTAAAAATTCCAGCGCGGCATCCATGCGAATGTGTGGCAGCGGGCGGTCAACATCCAGCTGCCGCGGCCGGAACTGTTCAAACTGAAATCCCTGCTGCTGCCAGAAGCTGTGCCCCGGCAAGCGCGGCGGTACTTCGCCGGGATAAAAAGTCAGCGCTTCATCATCGGCCAGCCGATTGCCGCGCAGCGCAGGTAGCTTTTCACCCCGATGATCAACCAGCCCGCTTTCGGTAGCTTGTACCGACGCTAAGCCGAGGCAATCCATGTTAATGCCTTCAAACGCCGCGTTCTGCCATGCGTCCTGCACCAGCTGCTGCAGCAGAGAGACCATATTGGCGTGTTGATCGGAGGTAACGTGATCGGCTTTGGTGGCGGCAAACAGCAACTTGTCGATGACCGGCGAAAACAGGCGGCGAAACAGCGTGCGCTGACCGTAATGGAAACTCTGCATTAGCTGGGTCAGCGCCAGTCGCATATCGTTGAACGCCTGCGGTCCGCTATTGAGCGGCTGCAGGCAATCGACCAGCACGATTTGGCGATCAAAATGCAGGAAGTGATTCTTATAGAAACCTTTCACCACGTGCTGGCAATAGTAGTTAAAGCGCTGCTGCAGCATAGCAAAGTTGCTGCCGGCAGGGGCTTGCGCCAGTTTGCTGACCTGCATCTCTTCAACCTGCGGCCACGGGAAGAACTGCAGCGCGGGCGCACCCGCCATATCGCCCGGCAGCACAAAGCGGCCCGGCTGAATAAAGTGCAACCCTTCGGTTTTGCATTGATGCAGGTAATCGGTCCAGGCGGCGGCGATTGCGGCGAGACGATTCTCATCGGCGGGTGCAAAGGGATCGAGATCGGCACACAAGTTGCGCCATTGCGCAGACCAGGTGGCGCGATCGCCCTGCAATAAGCCAACCATCTGCCGTGACCAGCTGAGATAATCCTGCGCCAGCATCGGCAGATCCAGCAGCCATTCGCCGGGATAATCGACAATTTCGAGATAGAGCGTGGCGGTATCTTTGAAGTGGCGCAGCAGCGATTCATCCGGGCGATAGCGCAGCGCCAGGCGCATTTCGCTCACGCCGCGGGTGGGCGTCGGCCACATCGGCGGTGTGCCATAAAGCTGCGCCAGACCTTCATCGTAGGTGAAACGCGGCGTACCGAGTTCGCGCTGCGGTACGCGTTTCACCCCAAGCAGGCGTTCTTCGCGCACCACGGAAAACAGTGGCAAACGCGCGCCGCTGTGCACATTGAGCAGTTGGTTAACCAGCGAGGTGATAAACGCGGTTTTACCGCTGCGGCTTAAGCCGGTAACGGCCAGGCGCAGATGGCGGTCAACACCGCGGTTCATCAGCGCCAGCAATTCATTTTGCAGTCTTTTCATCGTTCTCCCTGATGAATCGTGCTGACAAGCGTTTAAACGCTTTGCTCAGCAACGGTTCCAGGGCGGCCGCCAGCAACAGGCGCAGCGGACGGCGCGCCACCGATTTAACAGCCCAGCCAGCGATACCGCCGGGCCCGTAAGTTACTGCACTAATGATGATAAATTTCCCCGCCGACATCAACGCAGGTGTCGCGCGACGGCGCAGAGCAGTAAAACGTTGAGTTTGCATAGAGCCTCTTACCTTAATGTAGAAGAAGCGAGCCCATTAGCGGGCTCGGGGATAAAAATCAGATTTGGCGGAAGCGGCTACGCACGCTAAATGTTTCCGAGGTGACATAGCGTTCAATCTCACGCACGTTACGTTCGTCGCTGTGTAGCGTGGCTTCCAGCTCGTCGAGCAGTTCCCGTGCGCTCGGCGTGCGTTCACCCGCGGCATCGGCGGGCTTCTCATCCAGCACAAAACCGAGAATAAAATAGGCAACGATGGTGAACATAAATAAGCCAAGGAATAGCGACAGCACCACAATCACCCGCAGTAAGCGTACCGGAATGTCGAGATATTCTGCCACGCCGGCACAGACGCCGCGCACTTTGCCCTGTTGTGGGATGCGCCACAATTTACGCCCATTCATCATGGCTGCCTCCAGTTCGGATGCTCGGCATCCAAAATGGCTTCCAGCGCTTCGACACGCTCACGCATGCGGCGCGCATCCTGAGTAATTTGTTGTAAACGCTGCAAATCGCTCGACGACAAATCGGCGCCGCCGTTGCGCTTGTTGCTGTAATGCAGCCATAACCAGATCGGCGCCACAAAAAGCACGAAGATGGTTAAAGGTATGGCTAGAAAAAGTGCGCTCATTAATTCGACTCTCCTTAATCATTGACACCATTTTAACTCGGGCCTGCTACCAGGCCCGTGGCGATCACTCAGGGCGATTCATTTTGGCTTTCAGCGCGGCCAGCTGCTGGCTGATTTCATCATCGGCTTTCAGTTCAGCGAACTCCTGATCCAGACCTTTCGGCTTACCAAAACGCTGACTTTCCGCTTCAGCTTCCATGTGATCGATACGACGTTCGAAGGATTCAAAACGCGCCATCGCATCATCAATCTTGCCGCTGTCGAGCTGACGACGCACATCGCGTGAAGAGGATGCGGCCTGATGACGCAAGGTTAATGCCTGCTGACGGGCCCGCGTTTCAGTGAGTTTTTTCTCCAGCTCACCAATCTCGCCTTTCATGCGTTCAAGCGTCTCTTCAACTTGCGCCGATTCCTGCTGCAGGGCCGCGATTAAATCGGTCAGCTTCTGCTTTTCAATTAAGGCCGCGCGCGCTAAATCTTCTTTACCTTTATTAATCGCCAGTTCGGCTTTTTCCTGCCACTCGGCCTGCTGAATTTCAGCCTGCTCCATGCGGCGTGCCAGTTGTTTCTTTTCCGCCAGCGCACGGGCAGAGGTAGAGCGCACTTCTACCAGCGTGTCTTCCATTTCCTGAATCATCAGGCGTACCAGTTTCTGCGGATCTTCGGCGCGTTCCAGCAGAGAGTTGATGTTAGCGTTCACGATGTCGGCGAAACGAGAAAAAATACCCATAATGATGTTCCTCAAATTTTGTATGTAGGTGCGCGAGGCGCCCTTCACTAATACAATTCGCGTGCCAACTTTTAATAGACTGATTTTACAGGCTTTGTTTATTTTACATCCGCTACCGCATCCCTTAAGGTAGTGAAAATGATTAATCAGTGGCGAATTTCATCATGGCAAATAATTCAGACAATCTGTTAGGCGAGTCCAACAACTTTCTTGAGGTGCTGGAGCAGGTATCGCGTTTGGCGCCGCTGGAGAAGCCGGTTCTGGTGGTGGGTGAACGCGGAACGGGTAAAGAATTGATCGCCAGCCGTCTGCACTACCTGTCAAACCGTTGGGAAGGCCCGTTTGTTTCCCTCAACTGCGCCGCGCTGAATGAAAACCTGCTCGACTCTGAACTCTTCGGCCATGAAGCTGGCGCCTTTACCGGCGCGCAAAAACGTCATCTGGGGCGCTTTGAGCGTGCCGATGGTGGCACGCTGTTTCTTGATGAACTGGCCACCGCGCCGATGCTGGTACAGGAAAAACTGTTGCGCGTGATTGAGTATGGGCAGCTAGAGCGCGTCGGCGGCAATCAATCGTTGCAGGTGAACGTGCGATTAGTCTGCGCCACTAACGAAGACCTGCCGATGCTGGCCGCCGCCGGCAAGTTCCGCGCCGACCTGCTCGATCGCCTCGCCTTCGATGTGGTGCAGCTGCCGCCGCTACGTGAGCGGCGTAGCGATATTCTGGTGATGGCCAATCATTTCGCTATCCAGATGTGCCGCGAGCTGGGCTTGCCGCTGTTTCCTGGCTTCAGCGATCGTGCGCAGCTGACGCTGCTGAATCACAGTTGGCCGGGTAACGTGCGCGAATTGAAGAATGTAGTCGAGCGTTCGGTTTATCGTCATCATAGTGCCGAAGACGAACTGGACAACATCATCATTAATCCCTTCGCACCGCGCAATCCGCCACCCAACACCCTCACTGAACCCGCAATCAGCACCCTACCTTCCCTGCCGCTGGATATACGCCAATGGCAAAACCAGCAGGAGCGAGAGTTAGTTGAGGCAAGCTTACAGCAGGCCAAATACAACCAGCGCCGTGCTGCTGAGCTATTACGCGTTACTTACCATCAGCTGCGCGCCATGATGAAAAAGCATGGTATTCAGGCGCGCGACGAGGATTAGCAGGTCGCCATAAATGGCGCCCCTACGTATTGAATTGTTTTTTTTAGCGAATCGCACAGTGTTTTTTTCTAACTGTTTCGAGCGGAAGCAAGGCGGCAAGCGAGGACATCCCTCGGAACATACATAAGTATGTGACCAGGGTGGACGAGCGCAGCCAACGCAGCAGCCGCTCGAAACAGGACGAAAAAAAGCCCGCAACAGAGTGCGGGCAACTAATACTGGAAGCAATGTGAGCAATGTCGTGCTCTTCTTCGGTAGAGCCACCGTCGAAGCGCAGAAGAATAATAATCATTCTTATTATCATCTGTAAAGCCCTAATTGAGAATTTTTCTCATTTCCACATTAACAATGTGATTACCCCATCGCCACTTTGACGAAAAACACAGCAGAAGTGTCGCGAATTTGGGGAGTACGAGACCTTTGCGATACACTCTCGCTATTGCCTCAGAATCGTTGAGTTCTATGCCAAAATTATTCCCTTCTCTGCTGCTTGGTCTCAGCATGATGAGTGCGTCAGCGTGGGCCGCGCCAACCGACAACATCCGCAACAGCGGTTTTGTCTATTGTGTTAACGGCACGGTCAATACCTTTAATCCACAAATGGTGAGTAGCGGCTTAGTGGTTGATACGCTGGCGGCGCAGCTCTATGACCGTCTGCTCGACGTGGATCCTTACACCTATCGGCTGATTCCTGACCTCGCCCAGAGCTGGGAAGTGCGCGATAACGGCGCCACCTACCGTTTTCACCTGCGCAAAGATGTCGCCTTCCAGCACACCAACTGGTTTAAACCGACGCGCAAAATGAACGCCGATGATGTGGTGTTCAGCTTTGCGCGCATGTTCGACCGCAAGCATCCGTGGCATAACGTTAACGGTGGTAGCTATCCTTATTTTGATAGCCTGCAGTTCGCCGATTCGGTGCAGAGCGTCAAGAAGCTCGACAGCGATACGGTTGAGATTCGCCTCAACAGCCCGGACGCCTCCTTCCTCTGGCATATCGCCACGCATTACGCGCCGATTCTGTCACAGGAATACGCCAACAATCTCAGCGCTAAGGGTCAGCAGGAGCAGATGGATCGTGAACCGGTCGGCACCGGTCCGTTCCAGCTGAGTGAATACCGCACCGGACAATATCTGCGGCTGGCGCGTAATCCGCAGTACTGGAAAGGTGTACCGCGCCTGCAGCAGGTGGTGATTGATCTCGGCGTCGGCGGTACCGGACGTTTATCCAAACTGCTGACCGGCGAATGCGATGTGCTGGCCTATCCTGCCGCCAGCCAGCTGAGTATCTTGCGCGATGACCCGCGTCTGCGCATGACGCTGCGCCCCGGCATGAACATCGCCTATCTGGCGTTTAATACGCGCAAGCCGCCGCTTGATCGCCCGGAGGTGCGTCACGCGCTGGCACTGGCGATCAATAACGAACGCCTGATGGAGTCGATCTATTACGGTACCGCAGAGACCGCCGCCTCGATTTTGCCGCGTGCCTCCTGGGCTTACGACAGCGATGCGCGCGTCACCGAATACAACCCGGCTAAAGCACGTGAAGCACTGAAAGCGCTCGGTCTGGAGAATCTGCATTTGCGCCTGGTGGTGCCCTCATCGTCGCAGTCATGGAATCCCAGCCCGCTAAAAACCGCTGAACTGTTACAAGCCGATTTGGCTCAGGTTGGCGTGCGCGTGACTATTGCACCGGTTGAAGGCCGCTTTCAGGAAGCGCAATTAATGGAGATGAATCACGATCTCACCTTAACCGGCTGGGCCACGGACAGTAACGATCCCGACAGTTTTTTCCGGCCCCTGTTGAGCTGCGCAGCCATCCGTTCACAGACCAACTATGCGCACTGGTGCTCGCCAGCTTTTGATGAATCCCTACAACATGCGCTGTTGTCGCAGCAGCTGTCGGCGCGCATTGATAGCTACGATAAAGCGCAGCAGATTTTAGCGCAGGAGCTGCCGGTATTACCGCTGGCCTCTTCGCTGCGTTTGCAGGCCTATCGCCATGATATTAAAGGCTTAGTGCTGAGCCCGTTTGGTAACGCCTCATTTGCTGGCGTCTACCGCGATGAGAGCAGCGAGGAGTAAGCATGATCATCTATATTTTGCGTCGTCTGGTGCTGCTGCTGATCACCCTATTTTTGCTGTCGCTGGTGAGCTTTAGCCTGAGCTACTTCACGCCGAACGCGCCGCTGGAAGGTGCTTCGTTGTTTGATGCCTGGTGGTTCTGGTTTAAAGGCCTGCTGCAGTTTGATTTTGGCGTCTCTAGCACCAACGGCCAATCGATCGATATCCAGCTGCGCGAAGTGTTTCCCGCCACGCTGGAGCTGTGCGTGCTGGCATTTATGCTGGCGCTGCTGGTCGGCATTCCGCTGGGGATCTGCGCCGGTGTAATGCGTAAAAAATGGCAGGATAAAGCCATCAGTGCGCTGGCGCTGCTGGGGTTCTCAATGCCGGTGTTCTGGCTGGCTCTGCTCTTCACCCTGTTCTTCTCATTAACGCTCGGCTGGCTGCCGGTTTCCGGGCGTTTCGATCTGCTCTATCCAGTGCAAAATGTTACCGGTTTCGCCTTGATTGATGCCTGGCTGAGCCATTCGCCGTGGCGCCACGAAATGATGGTGAGCGCCTTAACGCACATGATTTTGCCAGTGGTGGTATTAGCGGTTGCGCCTACCACCGAAATGATCCGTTTACTGCGCAGCAGCACCAGCGAAGTGATGGACAAAAATTACGTTAAAGCCGCCGCCACGCGCGGATTATCGCGTCTCACCGTGATTCGTCGGCACGTGCTGCACAATGCGCTGCCGCCGGTGATTCCGCGTCTTGGCCTACAGTTCTCTACCATGCTGACGTTAGCGATGATAACCGAAGTGGTGTTCAACTGGCCAGGCATTGGCCGCTGGCTGATCAATGCCATTCGCCAGCAGGATTACGCGGCAATCTCCGCCGGCGTAATGGTGGTTGGTGGGCTGGTTATTTTGGTTAGCGTGTTGTCGGATATTCTCGGTGCGGCGCTTAATCCGCTGAAACATAAGGAATGGTATGCCCTTAGATAGGGTATGCACATTAAATCACAACATATTGATATTTAATGAGTATTTTCTATATAAAATAATAAGAACTCTATAAAGACACGCTTTTATATACACATCATTGAAGGCGTGTTTAACCCTTTGCCGCATAATTTAAATTATTGGCAACTCGTCATCGTGAATCTGCAGTACCTCATGAGTTACAACGCCCACCACCGCAATATCCTCCAGCAAGTCATCCATCAGGAACGCACCATCATCGGTAATGATTCGTCGCGGCTGAATCATAATCATCGCCCACTCATACATGCCCGACATATCTATCAGCACAGTGTCACCGTTTATCGGGTAACGCTGCTTGTCGATAATGCACCTGCGTCCGTTCAGTTCCACCATGCAGCAGGAATTGCTGGAAGGAAGGATATGCTGCAGCGGCTGAAGCAGAAACGTTACTTCGCCACGGGCAGGTCTGACAGTCTGGTGGTGTATGCCGGCGACAACATTTCGCGCTTCATCTCCCATGATTTCTGAATACCCTGCCCTGCAAACCATAATTTACCCTTCCCGCTCTGGTTGATACCGTCAACGACACGCATTAGCGATTCGCTGTTGGCCTGTGGTTTGAATTCATCAAAGAGATTGAGCTGTGATACGCCCTGGCTGTAAAAGTCGCCCAGCATCACACCTGCTTTCATGTATCGGCACCCATCACGCCAGATGCGGTCAAGCCCCTGCATAGCAACTCGGATGATGTCGCGAGTGTCGCTAGTTGGGGTAAGTAGCCTGCCCATGGCCTGATTGCCGTAGAACACCTCACCTTCAGCATGCGGGCTGGTTCTGACAAACACCGCTACCTGGCTGCAATACTGCCGCTCTCTTCTCAGCTTTTCGGCGGCGCGCTCTGCATAGGAGCAAACCGCCTGGCGCATATCTTCATATTCGGTAATGCGAGAGCCGAACGATCGGGAGCAAACAATTTGCTGCTTGGTTGGAGCGAACTCTTCCAGCTCCAGGCATGGCTCTCCACGCAGCTCGCGCACAGTGCGTTCCAGCACGACGTTGAAGTGTTTACGGATGATGTACGTGCTCTGCTCTGACAGGTCTTTAGCGGTGATGATGCCCATTGCGTTGAGCTTCTTGCTGATGCGCCGGCCAACGCCCCACACCTCTTCTACCGGCACGAGTGCCATCAGCTTACGCTGCCGATCAACATTCGACAGGTCGACGACTCCGCCAGTCTGCGTCCACTTTTTAGCGGCATAATTGGCGAGTTTTGCCAGCGTCTTGGTTTGGGCGATACCAACGCCGACAACTAAATGTGTGTCACGCTTGATTCGCTCGCGAACTTCGCGCCCGAAATCCTCCAAGGCGCGGCAGTTACGTACGCCAGTAAGGTCGAGAAACGCCTCATCAATCGAATAAACCTCGACGGTTGGAGCCATTTGCTCCAGCGTTGTCATTACCCGGTTACTCATATCGGCGTAAAGAGCGTAGTTAGAGCTGAACACAGTGATGTTGTGCCGCCTGATATCTTCTTTCAGCTTGAAGTAAGGCGCTCCCATAGGGATGTTTAAAGCCTTAACCTCCGCGCTGCGGGCAATAACGCAACCATCGTTATTGCTCAACACCAGTACCGGCTTTCCCCATAAATCAGGCCTGAAAACCGTCTCACAACTGGCGTAGAAAGAATTCACGTCAACGAGCGCAAACATCACACGCCGCCATTTGGATTGAACACCTGAAACGTGCGCTCATCACCATCTGCGGTCGAAATGTCGCGGAAAGTGGTGGTGTGCATCTCGATCCAGCTATTGGCTGCGCGAAGCGTGTAATGCCAGTTGAGCCGCTCCAGTTCGCTCACAAAGTCGAGCGTGCTGATAGTGAAGCGTCCTGCTGCATCTCGCTTCATAGCCTGCTTAAAAGCCATCATGATTTCGTAGTCGCGGGGCATGGTCATCTCCCTCCCTGATAGATACTGTATATAAATACAGTAATATCGATCGATGGAATTGATCAAGTCGATTGATGAGGGTTTTTGCGAAGGGGTTGGTTCGGAAAGGAATTTAGGTGGGCGCGTACGGAGAAAGTGACTAGGCTTTAATCACCCACCCCGCAGCCTGCATGAAGATGGACGCGGTTCTAAGCTGCCCCGTCGCCGGGGCTTTTTTAACTTCCAGCCTGATGATCATCATCCACTGCTGAACTTTGCATCTCTGCCTGCCTGCGGTTGTAAGCAGAGTCCTCCGGCATATCCAGGCGGACATCAATCCAGCTGTTGGCAGGGACATCAATCAGGTCGCCCTTGACCACTTCGATGTCACCGTCATCTGTGAGCTTGTAGCGGCGTTTAAAAAGACTGATTTTCAGCCCGCCGCTTTCAGTCTGTTCGGCTTCAACAATACCCAGGTCACCAGAACCTTTAGGATCGCGCGGTGGAAGAAGCTGCCAACCTTCTGTGGCCAATCCTGCCGAACCGGTGAGAACATAAACGCCAGCTTCTAACCGTGAAAGTGTGATGCCTTCAGCCTCTTCGTTCGCAGTGCCACATCCACACCAGGAAAAACCGGCTTCTGCCACATCAGCTCGCTGGGTATTGTCTTGCGAACATACAATGCGCGCGACAGGAGATGCAGCCTTTAAAGTGCCGTCAGATGCTTTTGTAGTATTTCTGTCAGTGTAAAGGTTATAGATAACACCGTTTGTTGTCGCATTTCCTGCCGTTACTCTCACACCTGCGCCGCCATACCCCGCGCAAAGATTTGTGTACGTATCACCAGCACAAGCCACGATAGATGCGCCGTATGCGAAACCGTACGCTGTATCATATGCATTGCGATAAAACTGACCAATACCAGCTTTAAAAATGAAATTTAGTAGTGAGGTATCGCTTACTGCCAAAGCCTGGCCTGGTGCACCAATACCAAAACTTCCAACTTGAAGAAGACGGCCTGCCGTCGCGTCTACCTGAGATGTCACCGCATCACGCTGAGCCGCCGAACCCAGACCTAACGTATTGCGAGCTCCAGCCGCGTTGTTAGCCCCCAGCCCACCTTGAGCTAGACTCAGCGGTGTTGTCAGTCCAGACAGGCTAGTAATGTCGCTGTTAGCCCCTTTGTTTGCCTTATTGGAATACTGTGCAGCCATATAGCCCCAGCTCGGGCCGGTAAAGGTGCTCCGATCGGTTCGCGTCACAGTAACTGATGCCGCATCGCTGTAAATCTTCTGCCAGTTATCCATCTGCAGAATCATGCCGCGCGCGTTCGTGCCAATGTCGTTCAGGGTTTGCTGACTGATGGCAATCTTCAGTGAGGCAGGCACCGCGTACCAGGCTAACCCAGAAGCGCTAGGCCCATTGAATGGCACGCTCAAAGTGAGCTGAGTGTTTGAAGCAATTGAGGCGACAACCATTGTGTATGGTGCGCTGCCTACAATTACGCCTACGAAATCGCCCACCTTAAATTCTGTTGTGAAGCTGGTTCCAGTGCCGGTGACAGTGGCTGAATTATTCGTTAATGCAATAGTGCCTGCTGGCATAGTTTTCTCCGGGCAATAAAAAACCCGGCGCAATGGCCGGGTCTTTATAATTGGGCTGCTGTGCCGGGTGCCTCCCGGTGAACCTTTCAGTCGTCGGTCCGCGTCTAGTTTGTATTCAATATTTCGAGAGAAATAGACTGTCGCCCCACCGCACAGGGGGGATTCACAGCAGCAGAAGGAATTTATCTTAATATGATTAAGTCGTAAACAGATTATGCTTTGTCACAAGTGGAGCTTGTGAAGTTATTGGCGCTTACCCACTTCCAGCCAAATGGATTACCTGCATAATACTGTGTCTGATTGGCTTGCTTTCTTACGCCGTAAATAGAAACCTTTGTATCTTGTCCGCCAATTTTTGCATTTGCAATGCATTGCTGAGGCGGTAGAGACTGACACCCTACAGCCAACATACCCAAGGCAATAACAATGATTTTTTTCATTTCTTCATCCATAATTTGATATGCATATTTTATATTGCAGGTGAGGTGAATCTATCAAATCCAATAGAAGATCAATACGATAAATAAAACTAATATCTAGCCACATTTATGGCTGTAATGCGGTTTCGATAATTGGTATAGGTAGCACTTGATGCATTTCCATCAACGTTGCCAAGATATCCGCTAGCAATCTGTGTTGAATTACCATTAAAGCGCGCTGAGGAGCAAAAGCGAGCCACTACCGGTATAGGTTGACCAGATGAGTTATTTACCCCGGCAAAATACCCAGTCATAGTAGGCGCTACTGCCCATTGGCCTGAAATCGTTTGATTAATAACGTAACCAGAATTGTTAGGATTCCCAGAGTCTCCAATGTTTTGCACATCCCGCAGTACCTTTGTTTCATTGGTTAAAATGCACCTACCCTGAGAATCATTTATTTGTATGCCCCATGAAGGGATTGGCTGAAACTGGTAGCCAAATATGAAGACGTTAACTGTACGTGCTGCACCTCTGCAGTTCAGTTGCCATCTATTATTGCTTCCATTGAGCTGCAGGAATTCACACGTTTCTGTGCTTCCGCCTTGAGCTCCTGTGCTGTTCACGAAAACAAATCGCATTACTCCATCGTTCGCGTAAAGGTCCTGTACGCTCCCCTCACCAGAAGCAGAGGGTACATTCAGCACTCTTTTTTCAAGCATGGTTAGAGGCAGTGTATCAGCAATATAAAAAGCTACGCCGCTCTGATCTGTTAATAAAGAACCGAATGACATCAGAGCCTCGCGAATGCCAATATAATCCCCGGAACATTGGGGAATGTTCCATTTGAATAGTTACTACTAGAAACCTGAGTTACTACGATAGATGAACCACTAACGGCGATAGTTTTCCTAGCGTTAGTACTACTCGGCTCTCCGGTTGGCTGAAAGAGGAAATCAAGGACGTATCCAGATGGTAATGAAAATGCCTGATTGTAATTCCCTGATGCATTTATAGTCATTGTCCCTAACGCATTTATCCTTACAAGTCCGGTATTATTATCGTTGCCATTTGCATCCCATGTTCCATATCCGAATGCCATCAGCTCAATTTCCCCATTCTTACGCGTAATACACCATTAGCGTCATACACGCTTATTTGATTATTGGTCATGGTCATGCGGCCTGTGCTATCAGAACCGTTGTTTTCAAAGTTTCCTCCCTTGTCCATTCGCCAACCGACCGAGCCAGCCACATAATTGTTTGACTGGATGTAAGTACCGATTTTGGCGTTATCAATCGACCCATCCTGAATAAATGCACTATTCATGAAGACCTGACCACCGACCACTGCAAACGGTGAAAAGCGGTTATCGCCGGTGCCGCTGAGAATGACAAACTGATTTGCGTTCACAGCAAAACGCGTATCAACCTGCGAGCCGTTGATCGTCACAGCTACCGACATTCCAGCGTCGTAGTTCTGTCCGTTATATTTAATGCCTGTCTTGAGGGTGTAGATTGCTGAGGCACCAGAAGCATCAGCATACGCTGTGAGCTTTTCTGATATCGCAGCCTGCTGATCGGCAAACTGAGCGACAACATCCGTGCGCAATTCGGCCACGGATGCCACTGCATCAGCAGCTACTTTCTGAGCCTGAATAATACCCGCGCGGTTATCACCATACTGTGCCCACTGCTGTTCAACCGCGTCATAATTGGCGAGGATGTCTTTCAGTATGGTTTCCGGGTCGGTAATAATCGGCTCAAGCAGTGCCTGCCCGTCTTCCGAATTAAAGAAGTCCTCGGCAATGTCTTCCAGATAATCCGATGCCTGGTCGTTTGCCATGCCGCGAACCCATTCCGTAAAGCCGGATTCGTTGCCAGATTTATCTACCAGCTGAGCGCGGTACCAGAAGACCTGTCCGGCACGAAGGCCAAGCTGCGTGTAGGTTGATTGCGGGTAAGGAACGTCAGCGAGCAGTACAGGACTGGATTGGTCTGCGTTAGGTGTGTACTGAATTTCCGTCATCAGCGTATCAGACGTATTCGCCGGGAAGCCCCACGTCAGAGTGATGCCCCAGTTGATGCCCAGCGCGGTTAGCCCTACAGGTTTCGGTGGGTTGCCCACTTTTCCCGTCAGCGTTTTCTCAAGAGAATAACCCCAGCCTGACGAAATCTCGGCGGCGTTAATCGCGCGAACGCGCACCAGATAGCGGCCAGAGTAAATGCTACCCACCTCAAATGACGTGGTTGAGTTGCGCAGCACATTGACCCAGTTCCCATCATTACGCCGCCACTGAGCTTCATAGCTGATAGCGTTTGGCGTTGCATCCCACTGCACGCGCATCGTCTCCAGGCTGATACCCTGCTGAACAACCGAATATGAGTCGATGACGATATTAGATGGTGCAGACTGGTTACCGGGCGGAATTACGCTGATAGGACGATCATCAATTACCGCGCCGGTGTCGATGCGCGCATATTTGTCCGGGTCATGTGCTGCTGCGGTAATGGTAAACGTACCGTCTTCATTTTCAGTTACCGATGTTACGCGGTACTGCTGTGCATAAAGCTCTGTCGATTCCACGACCCATACGCATTCAGCCTCTGGTGTTTGAGAGTATGAAGCGGTGACGGTGACAACTTTTCCACTCACGCTTTGAATGGTCCGGCTTTGCGATGTTCCGTTCGGAAGATTGACCTGTAGCCGGTCCCCCGCCTTAGCATCGGGAGCACGATCAAGCGTTATTGCGCGATTGTTGACGGAGCTGATGCGCCCGCCAGCTACCAGACCGGAAAGATATTCGTCAGCAACTGCGATGACATAGCCAGGCATTGGAATGTCGCCATCAAGACCAACAGAGAATGCAACAACGCGGTCTTTGTTGTTTGTCAGGATGCCCCAGCGCCCCTTACGGTTTGCTTCTGACTGGCGAGTACATCCAATCGCGGTCACTTCAAGCTGGTTATAAACTTTGTAGCGGGACACCAGGTCTTTTTCGAAGACAGGTTCCATCGCATCGGCATAACCATTTGCGGGATCGGAGTAAGAAACCAGCGCCGAGGTATATCGCGTTTTGGTAGTGCTGCTTGAATACGCAAATTCCCCGTCAACCACGTTGGCATTAGTGAAGTTGTAATCGACATCGCGCGGCATATCGGCCAGCGCCACAATCTGATCGCCACCCCAGTACGTCATACCCCGGAAGATGGCCGCAAAGTCTCGCATGACCGTGTATGCATCATTACGCGTCTGCACGTAGACGTCACATTTATAACGCGGCTCGGTGCCGTTTCCGCCTCTTCCATCCGGAACCATCTGATCGCAATACTGAGCAACCTGATAAAGCGTCCATTTATCAATGTTGGCTGCTGTAAGACGATCACCAAGGCCGAAGCGATCGGTAACGACAAGGTCGTAAAATATCCATGCGGGGTTATCGGTCCACGCCCATTTAAACGTACCGAGCCAGGTGCCGGAATACGAACGTGTAACAGGATCATAATTGTCAGGAACGCGAACAATCCGACCTTTGGGTTCGCAGGTGATCTGCGGGATGCTGCCGTTAAACTGGCTTGAGTCGAATTCGATATAAAGCAGCGCTGTATTTGGATAACGCAGTTTAGCGTCAATTACCTCTGTGTAACTCTGGAGACTCATCGTGTCGCCAACTTTGGCGCTGTTTGCATCCTGCGTTATCTTGCGAACGCGGATGGTCCACGTGCTGCCGGCCTGCGGTAAATCAATGCGGTGGCTGCGTTCATAGCCGGTAGTTGTTTTACCCGTAACTGACGTGTTCAGCACGGTAACCCAACTGCCACCGTCGGTCTGCAGGTCTACCGCGTAATTCAGGCTGTAACCTACAAGGTCGCCATCATCTTCCTGCCTGAAAAGTGCGGGCCACTTGAGGCGCAGGCGGATCGCCGATAGCTGCGTATTGGTGAAGGTATGAATCCAGGAGGTTGAGCTGGAAATATCGGTACCAACAGCGATTTCATTTTCTGTGCCGGGTATGCCCTGAATGTAATTCTGCGCCTGTGTGCCAGGTCTGAACTCCCACGCAACACCGCTGAAGTTCTGAGAGCCGTCAGCATTCTCAATCGCAGTGCCGTCCAGAAAAATCTGCTTACCGGACAATCCGCCATAAAACTCACCCTCTCCGAGTGCCAGGAGGATTTTGGCTTTTGCTACAGACTGGAGGTCGTCGGGTTGTTCTGTTGGTGTGCGGGATGAAGAAGAGCCGCCCTTGCGGCCTTTGATAGCGGTAGCTGTAGCCATATTGCGCCCATAAAAAAAGGGCCTCCGAAGAGACCCTTAAAATGATGAATTAACGAGTTACTGCTGATCCTCCACGTAAATTCCCGCAGAGATAATTGCCCCGCCTATGCGCCGCTGTCCGTAGAGAAGAGGAACCGGATAGCCCTGTGCGGCGGTATTTGTTGGACTGCCGAAAGCATATGACGCCTGATTGTCAGCATCTTGTTTACTGGATAGACCAGGTGTTTGCGGTGAAAGCATCTGGATAACACCGCCAACCATCATCGCAGCACCCATTTGCATAAGCGGAACCCCCCAAGCCCCGCCACCTAAAGCTTGCCCCCAAGGAGTAAATGCACCTATTGCACCAACAACGACAAGCACAGCACCAAGAATTGTCTGTAACAATCCTCCACGTTTTGAACCTATGAAAATTGGAGCAATACGAATATCCTCGCTCCCACGATCCATGTCCAATTCATCCTGACTTACATTTCTCTTTCCGCTGAAAACAGAATATGTTAACCCTTTTTTTTTACTGTTATTCAAAAACAATTCAAAACCGGGAAACACTACACACATAGCCCTTATCGCTTCTCTTGGTGTTTCAACCGCCATATGATGAACCCTGCCAAAAGTATTACCAAGGACACCATATAACCTAATAGTGCGCATTCTTTGTTCCATAATTAGCCCCAATAAAAAACCCACCTAGTGGTGGGTTGTTTTTATTTTAAAGTCGTAGGTAGGATATCTATATTCCCGCTTTGGTCTATAAATATTCTTAAGTTTTTAGGCTTGTTTTGTTCAATAACAAAATCCCTTTCTTTAACTGATCCACCATTACAAAATCCACGCCCCATAAATCCAGCGCCAACGGTGATGTTCCCAGGGTTAACATATGCTGTCGTTTTTTCACCCGTTCCTAATTGAGCAACGTCATCCCCATCAATTAAAACTGTTATGGAGCATCCGCCAGATACCAATCCGTTATCCCTAACTATAGTTAGAGCAACTCGTCCTTGCTGAAATGAGAAATTTGGCGCTGATTTTACAGCTTTAGCTATGTTGGGTGCCACTGACGTGGAAGAGCATCCATATAAACAGAAACAAAGAATCGCAATTGCTAATTTGATATTAAATATTCCCATCATAGCCCCTGTTTTTTTCTTGCCTCGTCGAGGATTTTTTCGGCTTCGCTCAGGTTGTCGTTTGCGTAATCTTTTTCACCTATTAGCTTGCCGAGTTTTTTATCTATAGATTCAAGCAGCTCAACCTGCCTATTTGCTCTAACGCTGGCCCGATTAATATAGAACCAGATAAAAATAGAAACCAAACAAATAATTATTGTCCAAAATAAATCACTATTTCCCATGAAACCCTCCTTAGATTGAGAGGAAATCGTAGCATGGCGTTAAGACAAATTCACATGTCTTACGATCTTCATCGTCCTTTCCTGCCAGTAGCCGCCGTAAGGGATTCTGTTACTGACCCGTCCATAAAGATGGTGCAGCATCATATTTCCATCCAACATCACGCCTGCGTGATTCCACTTATTTGACTGAACCTGCATCAGGATCACATCACTTGGCTGAGGAGCGCCCTCAACTTCGACAAAGCCCCCCTTTTGCCAGTTATCCTGATAGAGATTTTCCGGATACTGGTCTTCCCACCATGGGTAATCGACGCGGTAATCGGGAAGCTCTATTTCATGTTCCTGTCTGAAATAACTCATAACCAGACCCCAGCAGTCGGAGTGACCCAGCACAAACGGGCGACCAATCAGCGGGAGTTCATCGCGCGGCTGAATCGTGCGTAAGTCACCTTCTGGCCAACTCACGATATGCCACGGCACGCCGCTTGCATCACACATCGCTTCATCCAGTGGACTGGGGCGCGTGGTTGCGTCCGGGTGGCTGTGGGCAATGGCGATCACAGTTCCCCACTCCTCCGCTTCGGCGTAATCCTCTGGTGAAAGATGAAACTGCTCAGTAGGTTCTGGTGCCATATTTCGGCAGGGAAAGTAGCGCTCTACCCGGCTTTTCTGCGCTATGACACCGCAGCACTCGCGCGGGTATTCCGCCTCTGCATGTGCCAGAAGCGCATCAATTGTTTTCTGACGCATGATTAGCTCCGGATTAGCGAGGTGCCGGGGAAGCCACCGAACGACAGCTCATTGTTTTCACCGTATCGCTTCTTACACCCCGTCAGCGTGCCACTACATTCATCAAGCGATGGATCGTCTACCGGGTTGTTGAACTTGTCGAAGTAGCGCGTGCCAGCGTAATCACAGCCATCACCGGAGCGATACTTGCCGCGAATACACCAGGTGCACAGAGAATGAAGCTGCCGCGTGGGGATCATCAGCCCCTGCAAATCCATCGGGCTGCTGAGCATGAACTCAACCTGTGTTTTAGTCTCGGTGCTTTTGCTGTCGATGTAGAACACCTTCAGCTTTTCCTGTGTCGGATCAGCTGCGGTATTTCCACCAGCAAAGTTTTTCGCATCAAGATACTGCGCCAGCGTGTCATGAATGGACACCTTCGCCTGCAGCATGTCGTCATATGCCAGACATAGTGCGGTGATTGAACCATCGAGGTTAGCCACCGTTAATTTTGGCTGGGCGCTGCTGCCGGTTGTGGACGACTCCATGCCTTCGATTTTGCATGGCCACGCTTTATATTCGGCACCCTGCCACCAGATGGATTTTGCCGGAAGCTTAGTTTCATCACCGCCTGCAGCAATAATTTCCGCCTCAGTGTGCGGGATGTTATAAGCGTGAAATCGCAAGACCTCCGCCACGTCGAACGCGGTACCATCCACCTCAAACAGGCGAACGGCGTTACCCGGCTCAAGCTTCTGATAATCGCTGTTCAGACTCATGGTTTAAACGCCTGCAAAAACGTCGCGTCGAGGTTATATTTCTTTCCGCCGAGCGCGGTAGGTTTGTAAGTCTCGCAGCGGTAAAGACCGATGCTTTCCAGTGGAGGTTTCCACTGAAAAGCCCGTGTTCCACCGTGTGCGTCCAGAAAATCCTTTATTGCTTTGATGTAAGCCTCACTGCCGGTAAAGCTGAGCGTCCATTCCTGACTGCGTGGATTCAGCCCGTCACCGGCAACCTGGGTATAACCATCACCAAACTGAACAGTGCGGTTCCTGAACTTAGCTTCAGCTTCAGCATTGATGCGCGGACACCATGTAAAAACTTCGATAGCCATATTTATCTACTCTTAGCCATGTTCCAGATGTCACCACCAGGGCGAATATCGCGCATTTTCAGTTGCTGATATCGCTGATCCACGAACCGGCCAATTTCAGAACCGAATTGCTCAAGCCCTGCTGTTGATTGCGTATTCGTGTTTCCGCTTCCATCAATGTTGATGATAACCGTAGGTGCGCCACCCGGTGTTGCGCTGTTGACACCCCCCACCGCCCGGACGCCGAGAGAGCCATCCGCCGCGCGCGTGAGAGGCATGATAGCCTCCGGACCAGCCTCACCCATCAGACCGGCCCCCTTAGCAAACGCAAACATTGTGGGAGAGCTGACAACGCTGTTGCTGTATGCGCTGAGCGATGGAGAGTCATAAACCCCGCCCTTCGCATTAAACGTCAGGTTGCTGAAGTCACGCCCGCTGTTGAATGCAGTGCTCGTGCCACTGCCTGCACTTGCAGCTGTTCCACCGAAGTAGCTGGCGGCTCCGGATATCAGAGACCCAAAGAGTCCACTGGAAGAAGAACCGCCGCCGATCGCATTCACAACCGCCATTTGGGTGGCAACCTTTGCAATGATCTGGAGAATTGATATCCCCCATGATTTCCAGCTGACTTTGTTGCCTTCAAGCATGGAGGTGACATTGCTGAATGCGCTATCCATCGTTGATTTGACGCCGTCTGAGACTGTGCCTGATACGTTGGTCATCTCATCCAGCCAGTTGTTGTAACCCTTGCCGACGCCGGATAACCAGTTCTGTTCAGCAGCTTCAATCGCCTGATACTTTTTATCCAGCGCATCCAGCGCCTGCTGGCGCGCAGCAATCGCGGCGGTACCTTTGTCCGTTTTATCGAAGACGCGCTCAACCTGCTGCCGATCGTCGTACATGCTCCGCTGGCGATCGCTCATGCCTGCGGTGTCGGTAGTCTGGGCTGCATCATCCCGGTATTTACGGGCGGCATCGGTCAAATCTTTAAGCGCTTCGGTTTGCTCACGCTGTTTCCGCACGTTTTCTTCAGCGCGCTGGGTCCAGGTGGCAAGCTCCGCTGAATTACTCCGTATGGCTTTGCGTTGTTCTTCCGTCCATTTTGCGCCCGTCTGATGTGAGGCGGCGTAGAGTTCAGAAGCCTTTTCACCCTCAGTTGCGCGAACCTTCTGCACTTCAATGGCAACGCTGAGGTCTGCCATTTTGCGCGCATAGTTTTCTGACTGCTGCGCCGCTGCCCGCTCCTCTTTACCCTGTTCACTGACGGCTTTTTTACCTTCCCGCAGGGACTTGTTCAGGTCCTCCTGCTTCTGCCATGCCTGAACGGTATTGCTGATAAACTTCTGCCGCGCCTCGGTATACTCTGGCGTATTAGTCAGCCCTGCATCATCAGCGGAATATTCTGCCTGACGCCTTACGCGGGCAGCGCCGGAGAGACCGGCCAGCTCGTTTTCACGCCCTGACTTCTGCAGCAGGTCAGACTGCTTTGAAGTGAGCTGAGCCGATGGAATCCGAAAGGGTGCGTTTGCCAGATTACTTCGGGTCGCAAGAAGTTCATTACCGAGTGACAGCAGGCGGTTAAATTCCGTGTGCTGGCCGTTCATCATCAGCAGCGACTGATAGGCCGTGTTCTGCTGAGCGGCCTGCTCACGAATCAGCGTTACCCGACGATACTCCAGAGACTCCAGCACCTGCTGAATTGTTGCTGCTTTCTCCTGCATCTGGTTAAGTCGCGCCTGCTCGACCGCCAGTTCAGATGTAGCCTGCTGCATTCCGGTAGATACTTCCTCAACGCTCGTCAGATAATTAATAAGGAAGCCGCCGACGGACGGGCCGGGATTTGCCATTATCTGCTGATAACCCTGTATCTGCGTTTTGAGCTTATCAACCTTCGCGGCCTGCTCGTCGATCAGCCGGTTCTGCTCGTCCATTGACGTGCGGGTTTTTGACTGAGTATCAGAAACCTCTGGCAGGCTCATGCCCGGCGCAGCTTTTCTGACATCATTCAGCGTTTCGATGTAAGCGCGCGCTGATTCCCGCGCCTGCTCCTGCCGCTGATACATGGTGTACCAGGCACCGGCACCCAGCATTAGCAGGCCGGGAATGCCACCCACCAGACCCAGAACGCCGCTGGTAAGCCGCGAACCAACGGATGTAATGCTGTTCAGTCGTTCCTGCGCGGCGGCTCGCGCATTCACATTACGCGTCAGCACTGCCTGCGTTGCTGCCAGTCGGCGCTCTGCAGCTTCCTGTGTTGCCGTTCCTCTGGCTGCTACTACCGCCTGCTGTGCGCGGTAAACAGCTGCGCGCGCGCGCGCGGTTGAAATCTGCGTGCCCCGGATTTGAGCCTGCGTCAGCGCGACTTCGCTCTTGTACGCCGTTACGATACCGGCAGAAGCTGAGATTGCGCCCGATGCCATACCGCCAAAGAATTTAGCGGCCCCTACGGCAACCAGCGCACCGGCAACCGTAGCCACCGAATCGATATTTTTCGCTGTACCTTCCAGTACGCCAGAAAGTGATGCGGTTACGCCAGAGGTGGTATTCGCTTCACCCACCCACTGCTGGAAGGCGTTCTGCACTTTAGTGACCGAGCCTGAGACCGAATCAGGCAGGGATGAGAATTCGCCGCGCAGCTTATCGAGCTGGCTGGTCAGCGCTGGCACCACTTTATCAATGGTGAGCTGCCCCTGATCGGCCATCGCCTTCAGGTCTTTACGCGCCACGCCCATGCCGGCGGCAAGAGCACGAATAACACGGTCGCCGGATTCGTTCACCGCGTTGAATTCTTCGCCGCGCAAGACGCCCTGAGCAAGCGCCTGGCTGAACTGAGTAATAACGGAGCTACTTTCCTCAGCACTTGCCCCTGAAAGTTTCAGGCCGGTAGACACCGCTTCTGTAACCTTCAGCACTTCCTGTGCGCTGTAACCAAATTCACGCATCGATGCAGCAGAGCGCGAATAGAGATTGGCGTTATCGTCGAAAGCGGTGCCGGTGCGCTGGCTGATATCCATCAGCGATTTCTGCACGGTTGCAAACTCACTTGTAGACTGTGAAGCCTGCTTAAGTCGAGCGTTTACCGCGTTCCAGTTATCGGCCAGTTCAATCAGGTGACCAGCAGCAAACGCGCCGGCAAAAACGCCCGTCATCTCCAGCGCGGTTTCTTTAGTTGAAACCAGTTGCTCGTTCAGCTCCTGAATTGCACGCTGACTTTCCCGCGCGGCCACAGCGGCACGACGCCCTCCCTGCTCCATCGTCCGGTAATAATCGGCCCCCATTCGAGAGGCGCGCGCAATCTCTGACTGAAAAGAGCTGGAGTTCGCAGAGATTTTGATAATCAGTTCGCGCAGCGTTGCCATAGTTCACCCTGTAAATCCCGCTGGCGCGGGTAATTAAAGACCTGATATCCACGTTTCAAGGCCGCTGGTTTCTTTCTCTTCTTCTGCTTCAGCCCACTTCAGTTGCAGATCGCTAATGGTTGTTTTAGCGCCCTGCGAATTCAGTACGGCAGCTGAAATTTGCGCAGCCTGAATATCACCCCGGAAGTCCCCTATAGGGCTGAGGCGGTCATAGGCGATCCACATTTTCATTTCACTGGCGCTGAGGGTTTCGCGGATTTCTTTGAGGGTTCGACCCAGACGCAGCGCCAGAGTCATCAGGAAGAAAGTCAGCGGCTCTTTTACTTTGCCTCTGCGGTTTCCTGCGAGATGCCCAGCTTTAGTGCCTGATTAAGAAGGCGGGTGTGCACCGGCCCATAGATTTCGGAAACGATTGATTCGTCTTCGTCACTGAAAACACGGTCCCCGTTCTCATCGAGAAGAACATCAATGAGCATCACAACATCGGCGCTTTTATTGCGGAGAAATGTTTCCTGCGGCGTAAGCTTGGGCTCTGTTTCACCCTCCGCCAGTTCTGGTGACATGATCTCGCGAAAGCGCATCCACGCTTCGCCGGATGGCTCACGCAGCATCACTTTGGCGTCATCCCATTCAGGCACGGTGATTACTTTTGAGCGAAACCCTGACGATGGAGCAAGCGCCAGAGCGCGTAGTGAAGCCGGTGATGCGGTGTTTTTTTTGGGATTGGACATTTCATAATCTCGGTAAGCGGGTTATTGCTGCGTTGTTGCAGATAGAAAGAAAAGCGGCCGAAGCCGCTTATGAACCTGAAGCAATGATGCTTTTTGGCTTACCCCGCACGCGAAGCGAGTAAGTGGCACCAACGACTGCAGATGTCGCCGCAGACCACGAGCTCTGGCGAACTTCAACCAGCACATAGAAACCGTTGCCGGAAGCGAAAATGACTCGCAGCGCGCGCAGCTCATCGTTTTCATAGGCAGTTTGCAGTGCCTGCTGAGCCTCTTCATCGCCAACCCAGTTACGTGTGATGCTCATCTCTGCAGGAGCGGCGAGACCGTTGGTTTGTTCCTGCTCGGTAGAGCAGAGAGTGGTAACGTCAATGTCACCTTTCTGACCACCTGTGTAGCTGATCTCTTTTGTGGCACAGGCGGCTTCCAGCCAGCTAACGCTGGCAGTAGGAAAGGCTGATGCCGCAAAGTCTTCGGCAGTCACTGGCGCGGCAGAGACGGCAAAAGTCATCCCCTTCGTTACTTCGTATTTGCTGCTCATGTTTTCTCCAGGCGTAAAAAAACCGGCTTAAGCCGGTCGTGATTGATGGGGTTGGTTATTGCTGGCTCTGAATTTCCAGCGTGGCGCGGTATAAGCCGGTGTCCGGCTCGTAGCCGTTTCTCTTTCGCATCTGAGTGAATTTCAGGGGAGACAAATATTCAACAGCCTGTTCCCGAATGCTTCTGGCCTCATCAGTTGTTAATGCATAGACATCAACCTGCAGATTGCCGTCTTCTTCCGCCGGTCCGCATAAAGTATCGCCAAATGTTTCGCTGACGATCGTGAATACCACCCAGGGCGGTTTTACCGAGGGCTCACCCTCTGCATTGAGCGGGGCCACGTACGGATAAACCTGACCACCAGCGAGCCCGCCTATTAGCGGGTAGATGTCGGACTCGGTCATTTGCTTAGCACCCCATCTATCGCTTTAAGCATTTCGGCAAACGCCGCTGCAGTTGCTTCCTCCTGCTTGCTGTCATATGCCGGACGGACAAACGGTCTGGCTGGCATCTTAGAGGTGCCTTGTTCAATAAAGCGCCAGTAAAATGCGTTATTTGGGGAGTTCGCTTTCGTTTTAGTGTCGCTGTTTCCCGTTCTTGGGTTAACGCCGCGGATATGAACCCCAGCCACAGCGGTGCCCTGGGCACCTTTACCGAACAAAACCACAATGTTCCGCTTAAGCTTTCCGGTTTGTTCTGGTGCGTTATTTTCAACTTCATCAGCCAGAACCTCAGCGCCAGCCCTGACTGATTGTCGCAGCACCTGACGGTTTTCCGCTTTACTCAGTAATTCAAGATCACGCGTCAGGTCAGCTAGCCCGGAGAAATCAAGATTCGTGGTAATCAATTTTCCACCCCCAGCCTGCATAAGATTTCAAGCTGACTGGTTCTCGCGTCAGGAATTGGCTCGCCGTTAACTTCCAGCACCTTACCCTTAAATGGACCCGTGATGCAGACCAGCCGCGATGCTGCTGTGACATCCGTTCGAAAACGAATCCAGACCCTGATCGTAGCTTCCGGTTTTTCAGCGCCAGCTGACATCAGCTCACGACCGCTTATCCCTCTGACTTCTGCCCAAACCGTCATGCCATCAACCCATACTTTGTCTGGCTGGCCTGAAGGCAGGCGGCTGGATGAGAAGTTCTGGATTTTGACTTTATGGCGTAAGCGTCCAGCCTGCATGCTCCCCCTCCTTAAAGTCCATAAATGCGATGTGGTTGAAGAAGCGCTTCCACTGCTAGAGGCACTTCGCTTGCGTTGACGCCAACACTCACGGCTTCACGATTAGCAAACCAGTGCCCAATCAGCAGAAGCATTGCCGTCCTGACATCGTCATCCAGCAACAGTCTGTCTTCATCAGTTTCGAACCCGGGATCGGCATTTGTCTCGTACAGCTTTCTGCGGGTCCACGTTTCCACGTAACGCTTCGCGGCACCGATATAGATGCTCAGCAAAGAATCTTCACTGGTGTCATCTTCATCGATACGGCAGTGCGCCCTGACAGTAATTAACTCAATCATCGCCATTGCTGACACCATCAAAGGCGGCCCGAAGGCCGCTGGGTTACTGATTAGCTGCCTGAACCGGTCAGAGAGCCAAACACGAACGCTTCAGGGCGGTAAACCGCCAGCGCGAGTCGCTCTTCGCAACGAATCGAAATCATGTTCTTTTCGAAGTCGTCGGCGTTTTCGGTAGAGATAACAACGTTGGCGTCTTCACGATCAAACAACTGAGCACCGGAGTTAAACGCACCAGTCAGGAACTTGCCGAGGAACTGAGTCGCTTCGGTAGCAACAACTGGCAGTCCCCAAAGTGTTGGAGTGGTCAGCTGAGCCGGGTTAGCCAGAATGTAACGGCCCAGCTCATCTTTGGTCAGTTCAATGCGCGCCCAGTCAGTGAAGTGCAGAACATGACCAGATGCCGGGAAACGAGCCAGCTGAGCCTGAAGCATTGCCAGACGTAGCACGTCAATACCAGTTTGCTTTTCAACGGCGAATGCCGGATTGAAAGCGACTGCCTGCGGGATGATACCTTTCAGGTGCGCACCGGTACCGTCACCAAACAGAATCTCCTGCTCTTCCACATATTTCAGACCGTAACGCATCTCTGCATCAACGGTTGATTGAAGCTGAGCAAAATCATCCAGAATCTGTTTGGACGCTTTGAACATGTGGGCGATGGTGCGAACAGGTGTGGTTTCTTCAGCGAATTCGATCTCACTGTAAGGTTTGGTCGTATTTTCAGCCACAACACTGGCGTTATTGGTAAAACCAGTCTGTTTTACATAGTAAATCGTGTTCGACTGGGTGCGGCCAGGTGCAATCAGGTCGCGAATAAACAGGCGCTGTTTTGGCGTCTGATCAATACCCGGCAGGCGCGTGGGAGGGATAATCTGGCCGGGTACATCAACGCTGGTCAATTCAGCCTTGACCGGAATGCTCATGCGCTTGCCGCCTTCCATGCTGGAGCGAATATCTTTCATTACTTCGGCTGAAACCAACTGCTGGCCAACGGACTGAATAATGTCCTTAGCAGCGTTGATATTCATACCGGCAACATGTTGCTCCAGATCACCCATTGAAGACTGAATGGTTTTCATGGCCTCGTTAAGCGCGTTGTGTTCGGTAGCAATCTTATCGACGGCCGCTTTAGTTTCAACAGACAGCTGACCAGAGTTTTGTGCCTCTTTGAGTGCATCTTCAGCCTTTTTACTGAAGTCAGCGGATACCTTTTCAAGCTTGGTTGACACATTCTTCAGGAGCTCATTTACATCAGACATTTTTTTTCCTTATTCGCCGAGCGAAGCCAGCGCAGATTTGAGGGAGTTGATAACTTCAGGATTTACTTCATCGACAGCGCCCGGCTTGTCGTCTTTTTCGGGGGTAGCGCCCGGCATACCTCCCAAAGCTTTCAGGTGCTTCCGGCGTTCAGAACGGGGCATTCCACCCTTTGCCAGAAAAGCATCAATTTTGCGTATCGCTGCCGCAGGACTCTCTTCATCGCTGGTCAGTTCATCCGACGAAAGCAGAGCATCAGCGAGACCTTTCTCAATCGAGTCACTGCCACCAATAAAGGACTCTTTGTCCATCAGTGACTGCACATCAGAAACAGACATCCCTGACCGCGCGGCGTAAATGTCAGCCATGGCCTTATCAAAAGGCTCCAGATAGTCCGCATATTCACGGAAATCATTTCGGTTTCCAGCGGCAACAATCCAGGCGTTATGAATCATCAGGAAAGCACCGCGGCCAATCTGGACCTCATCACCGGCCATCGCAATAATTGACGCCGCTGATGCCGCCAGACCCAGCACCTTCACCGTGACTTTTCCTTCGTATTCACGCAGAAGGTTATAAATGGCAAGGCCTTCAAACATGTCACCGCCAGGCGAGTTGATATGCACCGTCACATCCCCGCCACCCAGAGAGCGGAGAGCGGCGGAAATGCGGTTAGCACTGACGCCATCACCCCACCAGTCTTCACCGATCACATCAAAAATGGTGATGGTGTTTTCACCTGACTGTGAAGCGGCACGAATGCTGCCATCCCAGCGCTCAATCGCTGCGGCGGGTAAATCACGTTTTCCGGACGCAAAAAGCCGCCCCTCCGGCGCTGCCGGAAGGTTTTTCAACTTCTTCATTGTTTCTCCTAAGCCGCCCGTTTAAGCGGTGACTGTTCCGGTGGGATGTCCGGGAAAAGGAAAGCGTGGAGCTTCATTATATTGCTGGCCTGCGCACCAATATTGTCCGTGCCAAGCTGGTTTAGTGGCGTCAGGTTCAGCTGCACCGTGTAAATATCGCCACCATCAATTGGAGGCAGGTTTTCAAGGCGACGAACGTCATTCCGTGACATCCAGCCATTTTGCAGAGCACTGGTGTAATAGGCGGATCGACCTGCGCTGTCAGCACGAAGCAGGCCTTCAACAGAAAATTCGGCAAACACATCGTCATCACCGTCCAGCAGACAACGCGCTATCTCCTGCTCAATATTTACTAGCATCGGTCGGAGTGTATGAGTAAGAAACTGCATATTCATACCTTCAAGGCTTGATGCCCAGCTGCTTTGCTTGTCAGCGTGACCAACCATAAATGGAGGTACACGATAAAAGCGGCAGATTTCTTCAATGCTAAAAGATCGGCTTTCCAGCATCTGGGCATCTTCAGGATTCATTGTGACACCCTGATACTTCATGCCCCCTTCCAGCACCATCAGCTTTCCGGCATTTTTAGAACCAGTAAATCTGGCGAGGTAACTGCGAAGCCGCTCGCGCTGCCCCTCATCCAGAGACTGTTCAGCAGAAAGAAATCCGGAGGACTGCAGGCCGTTTTCAAATATTTTTGCAGCTGATTGTTCAACGGACATTGCTGAGCCAATAACATCCCGGCCAGTCATCATCGGCATCAGCCCGCATACCCCGTCAAGACCAAAACCACGAATGTGCATTAAGTTCTTTACTGGAATAACGCGCTTAGTTTTTCCATCTGTATAAGTGTATTCCAGCGAACCGCTATCAAGGCGCTTTACAACCATGTTTTGCGGCAACAACGGAATTAACGAGACAAGTTTTTGACCAATAAATTTCTTTTCTACGAATGCGTTTCCACGCAAGCAAATACTGGCAACCACCATCAACATAAACCGCGATGGCGTCATTTCGGCATTAGGACGGCGGCACAAAACAGCATATGCCGGATGATTCTTTGCAGGTTTTCGTGATCCATCTTCCTGACGTTCATATATTTTCAATGGGAGGGTTGATACAGACTCACTAAGAAGTCGAACGCACGCCCATACAGCTGAGAGTCGCATGGCTTTATCGGCTGTTACTACCTGACCGCTACTGCTGGTACCAAACCATTCTTCCCAAAATGTTCCTGTAGTCAGTCCGATTGGTACGCCCAACCAGTTCAGCAAGGCGCTTTTCACTTTGCCGGGCTGTTTATTCGCTTTCATCAGACACCTATCATAATTGGGTTTGCTAAGAATCCTGTCAGGTCCAGCCCATCATTTCCGCCATTGACCAGCATTCGGCTTTTCGCTGTAAACAGCGCTACCGGCCCGTCAATTTTGTTTTCAGGCGTGGACTTATTCGGGAATATGTTGTCGTTTTTGTCTGGCTTAACCGTGACGTTAGACATCATCCAGGTCATCACCGGATTGCCATCGTGATGAATTTTGCTGCCATAGACTTCGGCCTGAACTGACTTCATGGCCTCTGACAGGTTTTTAACCGTCTGTGCAACCTCAACAAGCGGTAACCCCTCTTCAGCAAGCGCCAAGCTGAATTGCGTTGCGCTCCAGGGGTCGAAAGCAATCTCCTTCAGGTTTTCACCTTTAACCCACTCAACGATTTCAGCTTTGATAAAGCCATGGTCAATCACATCACCATCGGTCAGCTCCAGATACCCGGCGTCCGCCCATTTGCGGTACAGCTCTGCAATATGGTTGGGTGCGGTATCAATACGCCCTTCAGGAAGCCAGAATCGCGGCTCGCTATGCGTTTTTCCCGTTGGGTCACGCCAGACTTTTACAGCAGCACAGATATCGATTTTGTTCGCTAAATCAACGCCCACCCAGAGAGGCCAGCTTTTGAGCTCTTCTGCAGCTGCAATACCTGCCATTTTTGACCAGCGGTCCATATCCATCCAAGCACTTTCAGCCGTCACCCAGATGTTCAGATGCTTAGTGAAAAAGTTTGGCCGCGCGGCAACCTGCTCTCTGGCTTTTTTCGCCAGACGGCGCATGTCGTCCCAGCGCTTGCAGACGCCGAGTCCGGGGTTAGCTTTAGGCCAGTTGGCCTCATCAAAGGGGTCGTCTTCTTCATCAAGGGTATAGATGACCGCAAAGTAAGTATCATCATCTACGACACCGCGTAACACTTTGATGGCGTAATCACGCTGTTCAAAGCAGATGCCTTCTTTGTTAGTTCCCGCCGTGGTAATAGCAAACAGCAGGGACTGAAGACGCGCACCGGTTGCGGTCTCAAGTACGTCCCAGACGTCACGTGTTCGGTGAGCATGCAGCTCATCGACTATCCCGCAGTGAATATTCAGGCCGTCGAGGTTATTCGCGTCACTGGAAAGTGGCTCAAATTTTGATGCGGACCTTTCCTGATGAATATTCAGTTTTACGTGACCAAACAATCGTCCAAGCGTACGTGGTGCCTTCTTAATCATGTTTTTTGCATCATCAAAAACGATACGGGCCTGATCGCGAGTGGTAGCCGCTGAATAAACCTCTGCGCCACCTTCACCATCAGCGCCGGTCATATACAGCCCGATACCAGATGACACGGTCGATTTGGCGTTTTTACGTGCCACCTCGTTATAAGCTGTACGGAACCGGCGAACCATAACCGGATCGCCTTCGTCATCCAGAACCTGTTCACCGCTCATCTCATCGATTAACGGAATGATGAAGCCAAAGAGGTTTATCAGAATAAAGATGTGCCAGGGCATCAGCTCAATCGGCTTGCCAGCCAGCGCACCTTTTACGTGCGGAACAAAGTTATAAAAGTCGAGAATGTGCTGAGCGCGGTCCTCACTGAAGTAGATACCGCGTTTCGGTCCGTGCTCTAAATCATTAAGGAATCGCTGACACGCTAGGCGTACCAGTTCGCCAGCAACGATCTCGCCAGCCAGCACGCTTTCTGCGTACTGAATCCCAGCCTGAACAGTTGCCATTCATCATTTGCGCTTTTTAAGAAATTCATCCAGAGGATCGACTTCAGCAGGGCCTTTGGCACCGACTTTAGTGCGGCTGGCTGGCGTCATGCCAAATTCACCGAGCATTGACCTGATGCGCTTCCACGCATCGGCCTTCATAACTGCGGCGGGGTGAGGTTTGATCATCCTGATTTTTCTTTCCTTTCCTTCATCAGGTTCTTCTTCGCTATATACCGCGTAGGTGTAGCCTTCACGGTCGAGCGTTTCGCAGTGGTGTCGGTACTCGGTGTAAGATTCAACCAGCAACTCAAGCGCTCTTGCATCAAGTTGGGTGATCACTCCGATTGCATCTAACTCATCTGCAATGCGTTTAAACCAGTACTTGCCCTGCTTATCAAAATGCTTAGGAATTGGGGGAACCCCTGAAGGGGGTTTTGGCTCATTTTTATTTAAAGCCCGTTTTGATGGGTTACCCTTCACCAAAGCTAGGTGTGTCGGGGTTTTCGGTGGTCCTGGCATAATCGAAAACTCCTATTAATCGTTGCTTGGGGTAACCCAAAAAAAAGTTTTCTAACCTGCGGCGGTGTGAAAAAAACCTAGGCGGCGGTCCTTTGGGGCCAAACCCCTGAACTTTTGACCCACCCCACCCCTCAAATGATAATGATTATCATTTACTGGTAGATAGTTGCATATGCAAGTATTTTTATGAGAATGATTATCATTTAATTCTTTCGCGGGCTGTTTTGCTCTTGTGGCATGGCCAGCACAGGGCCTCAAGGTTCGAATCATCATCGGTACCCCCATGAGCCTTAGCTTTGATATGGTCAACAGTCTTTGCAGCTGAAGCGCGAGAATTTCTCATGCATTGCTGACAGAGATGTTTGTCTCGCTTCAGTATTCTTGCACGCCTGATATCCCATTCACTGCCATAACCACGCTGATGGCGGCTCTGTCCATTCTGGTGCTGCTGCCAACCTTCATTGAGGTGATCGGCACAGTATCCAGAACGGTCGGTTGTTGTCTTAGCGCAGCCATGCTTACGGCACGCTCTTGGCACCCTTGATGGCATAGTTAAACCTGAATCCGAATGGGATTTTCAACCTGTTCATTCTTCAAAATGAACGTTGGAACGATTATTGGAAGGTTAACGCCATTCGATTCAATGGTTGTACTAGCCTGCTGTTCAAGCAGTTCACCGTCTACGGCTATGCCGTATCCCTTAAATAAATCGCCTTTATAAATCTTGGCGAGCTGTATTTTCTTCATTGCGCAATTCTCCACGCCTTGCGGCGTTCAGTTCTTGGCGAGTTGTCGGGGTGGCGCTCAACGGTTGCTATATCAGCATGGTCCACGAGTGAATAGCATGGGTATACCACTGCACCACCATATGCATCACCAACGGCATAGTCAGCAGGTGAACCATGATTCCAGCGGCTTAACACTTGCTGTAGTTTGTGTCGTGGCACGCTATAACACACGCCATGAATAAGCCGGTTCATTGTGATGTAATCAGCTTGCCGCTTGTCGGCATCTATTAGCTTTGTGGCTATCTCAAGCTGATACTGCGGAGGCCTACCGGTCCCAAGATAAAAGCTAATAAGGTCATCAGGGAACCGCTCCAGCCATCCAGCAACCTTCTCGGTAAAGCCAGGCACCAGCAGTGCATCATCTTCCAAAATAACCACCCTGCAATCCTGCTCACTTACCCACTCTAAAGCACGGCGGTGATTCCAGTTCGCGCCATGCTGGCCTTCATCAATCAGCAGCTGAGCACGTAGTGACCACGCCAATTGTTCTGCCTGATACCGGCGCGTGTTATGGCCGACAACTACAAATTTGGTTTCTATGGACATGACGTACCTTGAACCACTGATCTAATATCAGGATTTTGCTGATTTACTGATAAGGATATGTTGAGTATTCAGCCCGTCCATGTTTGGCGCATAGACGCACACATCAATGAGGGATGGCTGATTACCTCTGAAAAGGAAATCCAATGTCGTTTTTGCATGACAGAAATCATTTAGAGAAAGGAACTGTTGTTTCAGTTTGGTGCTCACATCAGATAAATGTACTGGTTATGGATGATGTAAATTTCAATAAGTACAGGAGAGGCGATCGATGCACCACCTATGGTGGGTTCTATAAGCAGTTCCCGGCCAACATCCAAGTTCCATCAACTGGCGCTTGGAACGTTGTTCTTGCATTACCACCGGGTCACTCAGCGCAGATTCGCCAATCAATCAAGTACATCACCTGATTCAATATTAATTTTAAGGGGCTTGTAAAAGCCCCTTACTTATGCTGAAACCAGGCACACTCTTTACCCGTACCGTTTGACTTAAACACCGTATGCACCCGGGGGCCAGTAACCAGCCTGTCAGCGTATCGATGCGTAACTATGCCGAAAGCGATCATGTCACCGACAGCGGCAGCGGGTTTCTCCTTCTGCCAGAAGCGCAGCGATTCAATGTGATAGTAGAGCCGCACAATGCCGTGAGCGATAGCCATCACGTCAGCACGACTGCCACCCAATAGGCCGGCATTAAGCATCACATCGTGCTGGTGCTCAGCGAGAAACGCCTGATAGATTGCCTCGGGATGATGTTGCTTAGCCCACGAATCAGAGTAGGTTTTTGGTTCAGAGCCAACGTAAATTTTGCCCTGATCCATGTACGCCCAAGGCTCTCGCAGCATTTCAACGTCAGTGCCATCGGTACACCACACGAAGTTAAATTCAGGGTGATCGCGAAGGTACTGCCAGATGTGCAGCCAGCGCCGGAAATAAACGTTCATCTTCACGTCAGGAACGGTAACAGTGCTTACATCAACCCCCGCCGAACTGATGGAGTCAGTCAGCACAACTGCATGGTTGCCTTTAACTGACATTGCCCACTTATCCAGCAGCTCAGATGATGCAATCATTTTACTGCCGCGCTGCGGGTCCGGCTGGCTTGTCAGTAGCGTAGTAATCACCACGTTCTGCTTCTGCCTATACTCCGCATAGCCGGTGTAACCATCATCCCGGCGCTTGTTATGGAGGGTGACGTTGCGTTTGACCTGCGCCTCGCGGTCAGTCTTTGGAACCGAACGCTCTACCGCCTCATGCTCATCAAGCGAATAAATCAGCTTTTCCGAACCGACCACATCAGCAAAAGCCCAGCTCGTTAGCCCGGCGTTATGAATGCGCAACGCCAGATCGGAATGCTCATACATGCCGCGTTCATAGATGGAGTCGAAGCCACCAACTTTTTCAATCGCGCTGCGGTGGTAGTACAACATCACGCCACGCTGGCCGGTATAAGCTACATGCTTATTGTCACGGTAGAGCACGGCAATATCATTCAGCTTCTTGCCGGTGGCGAAGTCCTGAAATTGGAAAGCCAGATGCGGCTCGGGTGATTCAATGTATGGCTGTTCCCATCCGCCAGCTATAGGCCATGCGTCATCGTCCCATAGGAAGAGATGCTCACACCCGGCATTAATCAACGCCTCAAGGCTGAAGTTCTTCGCGGCAACAATGCCGCGTGACATGTTACAGCGAATAAGCTTCACGCCATCAGGTACGGTCACCGGTTTAGATGACCCGTCATCTACTACAACCACCAGCGCACCGGATGGAAGATATTTGAGGTGATGCTCAATCGCTCGGGATAACACGTCATGGCGATTATGGGTGCTTATTGCGATGCCGATTTTTGAAGCCTTGCTTGTTACTGGCACATAAAGAACACCATCGATCACAACTTCCATGATGAAGATTACCTTGTACTAAGAAATGCCGATTTACTTCGTTGTAAAACTGCTTAATTATGCTAATGATTCGCCAACATAATTAAGGAAAATCCTATGAGCTACACACAGGCAGAAAAACTGCAATTGCTTATGCTTTGCGACATTTACAAGGCGCTTGGAATCAAGAACAGCTTTGATCCAAACCTGATAGATGAGGCTGTTTCTACAGACAACACTTGGGCAATTGGATGGCAATACCAGAGCCTCAACGATGGTTCAGAAAAGCCAGCTCATGTGAAGCTTTTCGCAGACACAGTTGAGATGTATGAAATGCTCGAATATACATACAGCCAAATGTCCGCTCAGGATAAAGCCCATGTTGCAACGGCTATTCCATACTTCAATCCCAAGACTTCACTGACGTTCCCAGGCTTTGATGGAAACAATGAATCGGAGTACAGAAGTGTTGGAGAGATATTCAAGCTTATGGGCCTTTGGCAGAATGTTGATCTGACAAGGAACTCCCATTCACAAAAAGCGGACATGTATCAGGATATGCTTGATATCTACACACCAGCCAGAAAGAACACTTGGTCACTTGGTGTAGGCATCTCCATGCCTTCCTTCATTTCTGTTCTCTCTGTCTAAGCATTATTAGATTTACTAAATAATGCCTGCGTTGAAGGCAGGCATTCAATTTTTGCATTGATCTTTGATGTACTGCTGCAATCCGGCTATTTGCTTTCCGGCGATTTCGATTCGCTCTCTGAGGATGAAATAATCCCGTTGAGCGGACTCAGTAAGTCGGGGGCTGGCTGCATCATCCACGCTGGCGGTGCCGGAGGTGTTGACCGTTGGGCATTTTGCGTTGATGCGCAACCCGCACTTGCCAGAACTAACGCACTGCTGAAGAGCATCAAGCTTGGCTTTAGCATCAGCTAACTCCTTCGTATATTTCGCATCAAGTGCGGCAACTTCTCGCTGCCTCACCTGCATGTCATCAATCGTGGCGTTAGCGAGGTGCAATGCATCTGTCGCTTTATCCCGTTGCGATTTGTAATCGATGGCGTTGCCACGGAAATAAAGCGCCATGCTTCCTGCAGCAATCACGCACGCCAGCAAGAACAGCAGTAAACCTATAGTGGCCTTAGATATCATTTGCGCTTTCCGCCAAGCAAAGAGAACGCTCCATGTCCCGGCGGTTCATCAACCCTTTCCACTTCATGCCACCGGCATACACCCACCGGCGCAACTCTTCACATGCACCGACCTGGTCACCAGCGTTAAGCTTTTTCAGCAGGGTTGATTTGGAAAATGTAGACGTGCCGACGTTGTAGGTGAAGCTGTAGATCGCTGCTCGTGGATATTCACCCAGCGGCACCTTGACCATGGAATCAACCGCCTTCTTAACCGGCTGTAAGTCATTCCACATAAGGCGATCGCATTCCCTGTCGGTGTACTTCTTGCCCTTTACAATGTCGGCACCAGTGTGGCCATCACAAACGGTCAACACGCCGGCGACATCTTTGTAGGGCTCATACACACGCCCTTCTACACCATCTTTTCCTCCGAGGAATACCGTAGCGATAAGCATGGCTCCGCCGCCTGCAGCTGCAATAAGCCTGTTGCGCAGTGTATTTGACATTGCCATGGGTTAATCCTCGGTAAGGTCGGGTGCGGTAGGCCAGCGTTGCAGCGCTTTGATCTGCGCCAGAGTAGCCTTGCGTTTGTAATACCAGTTGATGCCTAGCGTGAATAGCGCGACCAGAATACCGGCCAGGACGCCAACAGCACTCCATTCATCGGGACTTAACCTGGTCAGCAGACCGTTGGCAATTGTCCCGGCAGAAGCGCCGTATGCCGCGCCTGATGCCAGTTTGCTCATATCGATACTCATATACACCTCGCTGTTCGCTTGGTGCCGCCTGTAGTCATAATTAAAAATTGCGCGCCGCCACAGCGTGAAAATTTCGGATAACAGTGATTGGCGGGCGCAAAAACGAAAGAAGGCCGCTCTATGGCGACCCTCTAAAATATGAACCCTGACGCATTCCGCGATAGTTACCTGGCCCGTCAGCCACAGGGTTAATTTATTACGTGCAAATAAAAACGCCCGACAGCTGGTGAAGCCTCGGGCGTTTATGTCACTCACAGATTATGCAACTGAATCTTGAAGAATAAGAAGTACTGCGTAGTAACGAGCCTTATCAGATTATCAGGCTTTTTACGTACGTAAATACTTTTTATGCACTTGCTCTAAAATCCTCGCGCTGAACATAACGGTCCATCTGCAGCGGTATATCCAGCATCATCAGCATACCATCAACCACGCCTTCAGCTTTCTGAAGTTTCTTCCCAATATGGCCATCAGAGCATTGATGCTTTCTCGCAAGCTCCATAAAGGTTTTTCCAAATACGTAGTAATCGAACAGCAGATCGTGCAGGTCTTCATTGTTCTTATTTAATTTAGCTATGCAGCTGCAAAGCAACATAGCGTCATCATCACAGCATGACTGGCGGGATTTCACTTTCGAAGGAATTAAACCGCTGAAACCGGCCGCAATTGATGACCAGTAAACTTCTTCTTTGTTGCTTGATACCCAAGCGCCCCAGCGCTCAAGTACTAATTGAATATCACGCATTTGTAATCCTCCACGCTTTTTAATTTACCCGATCACGCCGACTGCAATCGAGTGATCGAGGAACCTGAACAGCAGCTCTAACTGACTGCCGTATTTCTCTTCAAATGCCCTCATGTCCCGGTGCAGTTCATTGTGATGCGCCCTGCAAAGCGGTATCACAAATAAATCATGCGCCTTCGTTCCCATTCCCCCCTGACCATGTCCGATTATGTGGTGTGGGTCGTCTGCTGGTTTATTACAGCAGGCGCATGGCTGCACCTTGACCCACCGCGTGTACTTCTCACTGCTCCAGCGCTGCCGCTTTGGCCTCGCCATAAACGACTGCGGCGACTCCGGGTCGGCTTTGATGGTCATCACCTGCTTAACCACCTCTGACGCTTCCTGAATAACTTCGCGCGCGGCGCGTACTGGATTTATATCTGCTTCCGGCATTGGCCCTGTTTCTGGCTTCTCCACCGGCATACGCATAACGCGGCGTGCCGGCGCTTCGGGTATCAGGTCAATGACATCTCTGATGCATGCCCACCAGCACAGCTCTGGCAGCGTCATAAGGTGATCAGCGCCTAGCCCCATCTGGATGCATGCGGACTCAATAATCCAGCGGGAAAGATTATCTGCTGCGACCTCCTCCAGCGGTGCCGGTGCGCCGTTGGCCCGGCAAAAATTATCATGCGTGTAGCACAAACAAACCGCGCCGCGTTCGGTCCGCAACGTAGTGTAATCGTGGTGGTGATAAGAATCTTTTTCATGATGCTGGCAGGAGCGAATTTTTTGCACCCATGTGACGTGTGCCTCCCATCCACCAGCGGCATTGATCACTCTCTCATCACCCAGGAAAGATTTTAGAAGCGGCTCATCAAGCAGAGGTTGCGCGCTATCGTTGATTAATCCCGATGGAAGGTGTGACATGTCACGCGGCATTGTGCAGATAAGCACGCGTTCACGGAACATCGGTATCAGGTCGCGCCCCGGCTTAAGCAGGACAATCCCTGTATTAAACGCAACGTCAGGGGTGAGTATTGCTCTCATGCGGCCACCGCCTGATATTCACTGATCGTCACCTCTGATTTGCCTCCCTTCGTAATTGGACCCCATTCGACTATCAACCGCTTAATCTGCTTGTCATCCACCCATACGCCAGCATGTGACAGGCTATCGAACGCGGCTTTCAGGTAGTTGTCCAAATCGCGCTGGCGCTTGTCTGGCGGGTACAGCATCACTGTAACAGCAACATTCACTGTAATCGGCTTTGGGCGGCGCTTCAGTTGCTGGTATACCGCTGCAATAGCATTGGATCGGAAAGAGCGCCCGGAGGCGCTGATTAATACTCCCTTTCTGGTATTTCTCCAGTAGGTGTTTACGGATGGAGGGAATGGCAGGGTTAACTTCATTCAGCTCCCTCACCACTTTCACGGCAATCATCGCCGCTGGTTTGGATTGCCATGAACTCATTTAGCCATTGCTTAGCCTCATGGCGAAAGTCTTCCCAATTCCCCTCTGCATGCACTACCCGGTTTAAGTTTGAGTTTTTGGTGCAAAGCATGCCGTAGCTAAACCCTTGTTCAAACTCATGATAAATAACATCTAGTGCTAGTTCGGCATCAACCGGAAGCAGTAAAAAGGAATGGTCATCTCGCATGTAATATGACTTGCTCATCCTTCCCTCCCATCATTCTCAATCACCCGATAGGCTATGATGTCGCCATCCCAACCTTTGTGAGCCCATCGCAGAGCTAATGCGATGCTATCTGCGGTATTGCCAGCGCGAGTGCGGTAATCAACCAGAGCATTAGTTTTCACCGGACACTCACCACCACCCCACTCAATCCAGCCATCATTTTCAATCTGACGGTAAGTGTCAGTTGTGGGTTGCACTTGAAGTGGCGCAGGCAGCTCATGCCAATGTGTTGGTACCCAAGATGCGCCGGGAATAAGCCAACCCTCATTGCTAGCATCAGGATGGCCGTGAATGAGTGTCGCCCATTTTGTTGCCCACTCACGTCCGTACCAACATCCAACCAATACACCCTTTTTGATTGGCGGCATCCGCTCACTACAGCTAATCCACTCTCCCTGCTGCTCCAGCACTGGCAGCGCAATCTGGTATGCCTGTAAATCATATTCGTCGCGGATCGACATTCCGGGTCCTTCGGAAGCCATCCATTTGAAACCTTCGATAACGCTCTGGCATTTCTCAACTGTAAGCTTTCTCATGCCACCCTCCCGGCAATCAGTTGCACGCTGCTGTCACACTGGTTGCCCCAGCAATCCCAGCCCTCGGCGGCGGTACGCGCAAACAGCTCAATGCGTGACACGTCACCATAAAGTTGCTCCAGACGGTTTCTCACTTCCCACGGCTTAGCGCTATGTTCGCCCAGACATGAATACACAACCTGCTTAACTGATGCGCTGGCGCGTTCCAGTCCGGTGCCGCGAGTTGCAATCAGCACATCCTCTGTATTGCTGCGGGTGTGGTTGCCGCCGTTCATGCGGGTTTCTGCGTTAAGCATGTCCAGCAAGTCGGTGAAGTCGTGAATGGTTTGCTCGGTCAGCGCGCGGTTGAAACGCTCTTCGGCGCGCTGGTTCATCTTCACCCAGGTAAAGCCCTTCATTGTGCGCACACGGAATCCCCAAGCCTCAGCCAGTTCGCGCGCCTCCTGGTTATGGGTGCCGGTGTACCACATAGCCAGTACGGCGTTTTCCTCAGCAAGCGCCCACACGGGCAGGCGCTTCAGGTCAGTCATCGCCATGGTGTTGTAGTGGTCAGCAGCAGCGCCATTGCTGGCGCTGTTGTTGTATTGCCACGGTGGATCGGCGTATATGAGCTGGAAAGGCATTACGCGCCCTCCCCATTCAGATAGTGGGCTTTGGCTTCTTTGATGATTGCCATTGCTTCCAGCGCCTGAAGGTCTGTTTCAAAATCGAGGCTGATGGCGAAGGTTTCCTCAGCAAGTTCCGCTTCACAGTTTTTTGCAATCAACTCCACCAGTTTGTGCATCTTAGTGGGGCTGAATTGCGGCATCGCTGCGGCGCGGGTAAGTTTCTTCTTGCCGCTGGCTTTGGCCTTTGCCAGACCTTCTGCGGCAATAGTCCCTGCTTTGGCACCATGCTCTCGCGAAAGAGCAACGGCGGTAGTTGCGGCGACTTCGTTACGCTTCACCATGCCAATCAGCTCATCACCGCTAGCCAGGAGTGCCAGGTGCTGATCGACGTCAGCAACTGAACGCTTAACCTTCTTAGCGATTTCGGCCGGTTCCCAACCCTGATTTTTCAGGCGCTGATATGCGGCGGCACGTTCCAACGGCTCAAGCGCGCGGCCCTGACTGCTCGTTACCATGAAGGCGATGCGCTCGGCTTCGTTGCCAACGAAATCTTTGCACTCCAGGCGGATTTCATGGCCTGCTTCCTGCGCCAACTTCGCGCCATGCCAGCGGTGGTGACCGTCGATAACTTTCACGCCCTGCTCTGTAACCTGAACTGTCAGAGGTGGAACATTCTCACCGGCAATGTAAGCATCGCGGAATTCTTCGACGTGAACCTGATTGATGTCGCGAACGTTGTAACCAGGTTCGATATACAGCTCACTAACACCCAGCAGGTAAGTTTTACGTACCGTGATGTCGGTTTCGTTGTTGTCTTTGTTTTTGTAAACCTGAAGCAAATTGCTCATGCTGTTTTCAACTCCCATACGAGGGCAATAACTAAACCGGTAATCATCAGGACCGCCGTGCGAATGCCGCGGTAGTAATCTTCATTGCGCCAGTAGTGCGCTTTTATGGCTGCTTTCACTGGCGTTTACCCCGCACACAGAAAGGATCGGGCGCTGGCTTCGGGTCGCGCTCTTTGGCCTTCGCCACACACATGTTTGCCCGGATTCGCGCTTTCTCACGTAGCCCAGCCTTGCGGGTTGCCTGCTGTGCCTGCTGCCATACATTGGCCGCACGGTTCCACCAGTTGCGTTCCTGCAGGCTGTAAGCCTTGTCGCAGAGGGCAATGTATTTTTCGTCACCTTCGCCAGCCGGTTCTGCTGTGAAGTAACGCGCCTCAGCGTCGCTCCAGACATCACCAACAGCGCTCATCACTGGCAGTGCAGAAACTACGGTGCTGCGGGTGCGCCCGATTGCTCTGGCGATCTGCGCCGGTGTCTGACCGGGGAAAGCCATCAGGTGAGTAAGAATCAGCGTTTCAGTATTCATAGTTACCCCCGGAAGCCAGCAGGAATGTCGTAGTCAGCGCTTGGAATATCGGTGATGCTGCGTTGGCCACCAGCAGAGCTCAACTTGATAGACAGGTCGTCCCACTTCTCACGAAGTTTTGAAGGGCTGAGCACGTTGCGGCACCAGAAAGGATCACGCTGCACGCGCCCAAAAAGCTCGCAAATCTGGCGATGCGTTCTACCGTCTCGGCTGCACATCAGACGCACTTCATTCGCCCAGTCGGCCCAGTTGGGTTCTTTCGGCTTGCTGACTTCTCCATCGGCTTCGGCGGCTTTTTCGTACATGCTGACGATGCGGGACCAAATCCATTTTGCGCATTTGAGGTCTTCAGCAGAGCCCCATTGACGTTTGGACGGGCTACTTACAGCAGCATCAGGATTTGGATCGCTAGAATCGTCAGGTTTCGAAGAAACCGGACTAATAGGTTTATTAGTCTGTATGTCTATGTCTGTTTTAATGTCTGTATAGAGAAAAGATTCCGCGACTTCGCGGTTTCCATGAAACGGCGACTTAGCGTTTTCCATTTCGCGGCTTCGCGGTTTGGATGCCGTGACTTCGCGCTTTTGAAGTCGTGACTTCGCGGTTTCTGATTCCTCATTGAAAATTAAAGAAATTAATGTGTCACCATCAACTTTGTAATGCATCGTTGGCGTACCGTTTACTTTCCTGACTGATGTCTGTATCGCTGCCGCAAGATGGTTCTTAACGAGCTTTTTAACGAGGCGCTCAGTCTGGTCTTTACTCAGTCCACCAGCGTCCTCTCCCAGCTCCTCATAGGTTTTATAGAACCAACCTTTCTCATTGCCGAAAGCGGACCAGAACACGAGATTATTCAGTACCGCTGCCAGCGCGTGAGCCTGTTGCTCGCCACGAAAGAAATTGAGATACGGGCGAGGTATGACGATCATGTTTTTGTGCCCAGACATGGCCTGGACGACCTCGAATGTTTTACTCATCTGGAGCCTCTATTTCCCTGAAGTCGCGCTGGAACTGGTGCAGAGGGCAAAAGCACTCGCCATATTCGTAATTATTCCGGAGGTAGATAACGCGGCCTGATTCCGGCTCCCACCTGATAACTCGAACGGGAATACCACGGCGATCTTTGAACCATCGATCAAGTTCACGCACTGGTCTGCCTCCGGTTGACGGTAAAAATCATTCCAGGCGCTCTGCACTACCAAAGGTGCAGCTGGCTGGTAGTTGTTAGCTTCACCAGCAACGCGTAATATCTCCTCATATCGCAAGCCTGCAGCATCCACGCGGCAGCGGAATTGCACTGATGGTCTGACTTGAATTAAGCTGTTCATGTCGTTACTTCTCCACGCAAGTTGATTTGACGATGCCGAGCGCTCCGGTCTGCAAACTGGGGCGCTCAACCTTTCTGCTTTACCCATTTCATAATTCCTGAGCCTGTATCTGAATTCCTGCTTCCGCTTTGCGATGAGAAATAAACAAGTCAACGGATTGTTCTGACACGCCTACGCCATACAAAGCGAGGAAGCCAAGAAAGCCATGTATCTGGCCGCGCATTTTTTGATGGAATAACCCCGAGAGTTTTTTAAGCTCCTTTGGGTCAATCACACCATCAGCTGCTGCGTCTTGCTTAGCGATAGCCAATTTGCCGGCAGTGGCTTTGTTTTCCATTTCAATGTCGAACAGATCGACCTTGTCGACTTTCTCAACGGTAGATATGTCAACGAGCGTTAGCCCCTTGCGGTTCGCAAAGTATTCCGCCAAGTAGGCTGTACCCGAGATGTCCTCCATTTTTTGCAACTCATCTATTGTAAAAAAATGGCTATTGCACTTGCGGTACATGCGGTTATTGAACTGATCCATGGTCATCCCTAGCGCTGATGCCATGCTGGCGCGATTACCTGGTAATGCCTTGCACATCTGGTTGATAGCAACATTCATGGTGTCTACCATTTCGTAATTCCTGCTGTAGTTCTCTTTAAGATGCCGGGCGAATAGAATCAGCTCCGGGGTAAATATCTGGTCTCAGTTCAGAACGAGTTACCGCACCTGCGGTTTCTTCTTCCAGCTTCTGTGCCAGGGTAAAACCAGCTTTCTTGTGACCGGTGAAAACAAGTCTCAAATAACCGGCGCTTGAACCAACTCGCTTGGCTAAATGAGACCGCTCTTGTTGCGTAAGTGAATCCCAATAGTGTTTCATGATGTACCTCCTGAGTACATTCTACACATATAAAATGAACCTACAAGGTACTTGTACCTATTTGGTACATCCTTTTTAATGGCGTTATGAAAACAATCAACGAAATAAGGCGTGAGAACGCTCGAAAGCTGCGGGACGGGGTGGGCGGAAATTCCTACTTCGCTAACCTTATTGATCGCGAGCCAACACAAACCAGTCGCTTTTTGGGTGACAATGCAACCAAAAACATCGGCCCTGATATGGCACGCCACATTGAGCGCTGCTTTGATCTGCCTGCGGGATGGCTTGATCAGGAGCATAAGCCAAGCGAGGTTGCATCTGCCAAAGAGGTAACCGATACTGAACTGAATTATCAAATGGTTCCCGTCATATCCTGGGTTCAAGCAGGTGCATGGACGGAGATCGGTTATTCAGAGGTTGATATGAGCGTGGCAGAATCTTACCCATGCCCAGTACCTTGCGGCCCAATGACCTATATTCTTCGCGTTGTAGGCGAGTCTATGGTTGAAGAATACCGCCAGGGGGAAATGATTTTTGTTGATCCAGAAGTGGTGCCAATTCACGGGGATGATGTAATTGCCCTTATGATTGACACTGGAGAGACAACCTTTAAGCGCCTTGTTGAAGATGGGAACTCAAAGTATTTGAAGGCCATGAATAAAAACTGGCCTGAGCCTTATGTGAAAATTAACGGAAATTGCACCATCATTGGCACCGTTATTTTCTCAGGTAAGCCTCGCAGATTTTCCCGCTAGTACTGACCAATTCCTAAAACCTGCTTCGGCGGGTTTTTTTATGCTTGACAATGTACCTGCAAGGTACATAATGAACCCATCAGAAACATTCAGGGAATATGTCATGAAGATGATTAAGCACATGGCCAACACCAGCTTACGGGACTTGATCACCTTCCTGTACCTCTTCCCTGATGCCGAACTCATCTGTGATGCAGATACCGGTGTCATGACGTTTGAATGCTGTGAAGTAGAAGTGGAATACAAGGCTGTGTTTTGAGTGTTTGGGCGATTTCTCCGGGGCTTTCAACCTTTCAGGAGAGGGAAGATAGTGTTCGACCGGTTTAACCGCCACTTTTTCACAACGTTGAGAGCATTTGACGGGCGCACCGAGCCGCGTCACAGAGGCGTTAAGTGCTCTCAACGTTGTGGGGGATCAGGTAATACGGAACAGTTCGGCGCTAAGCGCCAATATGGCCAACAAGACCCCATGGAACGGCGGGGAATCGTATAGGCCTGTGAACACAACAAACGGGGGCAGCACCGAAAAAGTCTGCCAGTTCGTAAGCTGCGTGGTGGCGCAGTTACCCGAACCGCGCTGGCTGGGAGGTCAGCACACAACGGTGAGAGAGCTGAACAACAGGCGAGAACCGGCTAACCCGTAATGCCATCCGGTCGGGCAGCTCTCTCAACCATTGTGGTGAATACGGCTATGCGCTCGTGGAGAACTGGCCCAAACGATAACGCGATCGGTTGAGTCTGAAAGTCTAATACCGCTCTGGCTATTGCCAGTTCGTCCAGAGCACCGGGAGGCACCCGGCACCGCAATACCTTTCAACGTGGAGTAACGAGGCTACAGGTTTTGCAGAACCTGTCAGCCAACTAAACGAATCCCTCAATGATTTATTGCCAGCAATGGCAAGGGATTCGTGCAAACAAAAAACAGCGTGGAGGTCATTTAATGACTTGGATTTGCACCAACAGCCAGAAGCACTTCAGCTTCGTTGATCCGGTTCGTGAGGCTATCTGCATCGAAGATATTGCCTGTGCATTGTCGAATATCTGCCGTTTCACAGGTCACCTCGATCAGTTCTATAGCGTTGCTCAGCACTCAGTGCTTTGCAGCAGGTTGGTTCCGGCTAAGTTCGCCTTCGAGGCACTGATGCATGACGCAGCTGAAGCTTATATCAACGATATCGCGGCTCCACTCAAGGCGATGTTGCCCGACTACAAAGCGATTGAACACCGGGTTGAGATGGCTGTTCGCCACAACTTCAACATTCCGGTCCGCATGTCTGAATGCGTAAAGCACGCTGACATGGTGATGCTGGCTACCGAGCGCCGCGACTTCGATCTGGACGATGGCACCGTGTGGCCATGCCTGGAGGGTATTACCCCAGCTGATTTCGCCATCTTCCCACTGACGCCTAAGCAAGCGCGTGCGGAATTCCTCAACCGTTTTGATGAGCTGTGGAGAGAGCACAATGAAACATCCGCATGATCACATCGTAGTGGGCATCGTCACCCTGCCCTACAGCATCATTTTAGCCGGCTGGATTATGCCTGACGGCTCAGTGATCAGTAACCCAATCGCAGCGCAGGCAGCTGCCGAGCGCCTTAACAGCGCAAGTCGTACCGTTCACTGAGGGCCACCAGCATGACTAACAAAGAACTCGTGGCAGCTGGTCACGCTTTAGCTAAAGCTCAGGGCGCAGATGCGCCACTTACAGAGATAGCGAAACTGGTTTCTGACCTTGCGATTCGCCTTGATGTAATGACTGTGTGTTCTGACGTCTTGGCTGCAGAGAATGTGGCGCTGAAAAATTACATCGATGGCGAATGCTATATCGAGAGCAAGCGAATTGGCGTCTACACCTGCGCCGGCATCAACAAACCTGAAACCCCAGCCACTGACGCCATCCTCAACGCGGTGCGGGCTGAGGGTGTCGAGATGTTCGCGGAGCAGCGTGCTGAGCTCAGCGCGAAATATTCTCGAAACCTTGATTCCATGCAGGCAATTCAAAACGATTGGGCCGCCTGTCATGCGCGGTTGTTCGCTGAACAACTCCGCGCCGGTAAGGATGGTGAGTGATGGCTAACGACCTGACAACCTCTGATCGTGAAGCTCTTTTAGCCATGCCTGACAATGATTGGTTCACGTTCATGGATCGCTGGAGCAGCCGAGTTGATCGCGCTCAATATCGGCTTGACCGGCTGGAAAAAACCGGTCACCTCGAACGTCGAGTAAGTGGTGAGTATCCGAATTTGGTCAGTCATTACCGTAAAACTTCAGGCGGTGCAGCATGAAAGAGCGTCCAATCATCTTTAACGCCGAAATGGTTCGTGCAGTTCTGGAAGGCAGAAAGACGCAGACGCGCCGGATCATCGTACCAAGCATGCGAACCGCTGACTCGCAATTTGAGTTGCACCAGCAGCCTGATGGTTCGTGGCGACCAATGCACACTTTCAATGAAGGCTCATTTGACAGCAAAGGCTGTGAGCGACCAATTAATTGCCCGTTCGGTGCAGTAGGTGATCGCCTGTGGGTGCGTGAGACGTGGCAGGCAATCCATGATTCATCTGATGAGCATGGCAATGTCGATGAGCGCACCTGGATGCCGTCCATCATCAAGGAGTCAGACAGCTACTGGCACCCCATATATGCAGCATCATGGGGTAATGAGGATCGGGAAACTCGCGATTTCCCCTGGCGGCCTTCCCTTCATATGCCGCGCTGGGCTTCCCGCATAACGCTGGAGATTACCGGCGTTCGTGTGGAGCGGTTGCACTCCATTACCCTAGGCGATATTTGCAAAGAGTTTGGCTGTGGCCTTTATGACTTCCGACCTGCCACATATGGATTTCAGGTATGGGAAGAACTTTGGCAATCAATCTACGGAGAAGAAAGCTGGCAGGCTAATCCGTGGGTGTGGGTCATTGAGTTTAAGCGCGTGGAGGGTGAGTGATGGAAAAGTTATGGCTATGGTTCGGGCTTAGTCGAGCTGCGTTTTTGGTTTTGCCGAGAGTCGGGATGCATGCAATGCCTAATGAATGGCAGGAAAAAATGGCTGCACTTCTAACCGAATACACGAATGCAATAGACACAGGGGCGTTTGGTGTTGAGTCGTGCGTGGTTCGTGCAACCGACAGAAACGGGAAATTAGCGCCAATGCCGGAGGAACTTCTCAATTATCGTCACCCCAGTGCGGACACTATTGCGGAGTTAAAAAATCATGACTAACAACCAGCAACTTGCAGCACATTGCCGCGACGTTATCGCCAATCCGCAAGACCATCTGGATTGGGTGGTGGATATGGCTAGGGTGGCTCTTGCCGCACTCACCCAACCTGCAAGCCCGGTTTTGAAGTTGCCTGACTCAATCACTGAACTTCCATGTGATGTGCGTCTGCCTAACGTTACCTACCGCAAGGGCATACATACAAGAATGCTTTTGGAGGGGTTGCAGCGCCGCGCGGAGTATCCAAGAGAAGATGACGAACCACACACAGCACAGATAGAGCCTTTATGTGCCACAGGTGGTGCAGAGTGGGTGAAAGAGGCTGAGCATTTGGCGGAAATTTATGGCACCAGCTTCGTGATGTTCCGCCATGGTGAGAAGCCACAGTGCGCCGATCCGACAAAGGTGATCATTACTTTCACCGATAAAGGGCTGGGCTATGAACCAGCACCGCCGGAGGAAAAATGATTAAGGTGTTGAAGGTTTGCTACGGTTGCGGTGGACCGGTTCTCTACGCAGGGTTCGGTTCGATACCCAAAATACCCATGTGCGCAATATGCCGCAGTTCAAGTATGAAGCCACGCTATGTTTATCTGAACGGCTTTGACTGTGCATTACCGAAATATGACATCAACTCACCAATGATTTTGGATAGATTAAGGCGTGGCATACCTGTTGTGCTTCCAGTCGATTTGATTATCAAATTTGGGGGAGCAGATGCCTAAGTCACCCGCAGAACGCAAAAAGGACCAGCGCGAACGTCAGGCCGCTGCCGGTGAGCAGAAACTGGAGCTGGTTCTGGATAGTCAGGAGCTGGCAATGCTCGATTATGATTGCACCGCGCGCCGCCCGGGCCGTGAGCCATACAGCCGCGAAGAGCTGGTGTCGCTGATGATCCGCAAATATCACGCCGAGCTGCTGGCAAAACAGGAAGAACTGAGCCAGCGCCAGTGCGGCAAGTGTGGCGATCAGCTGCCGGTGCAGGATTGCCCATGCAAAGGCGAGGTAGCATGCTGGGCTAATCGTGGATGGCATGAAACCAAATTAACGCTGTGACATGTCACGATAATAAACAGCCCTGTTATACTGTTCGCATAAACAGTGTTTCGGGGCTTTTTTTATGCGCACATTCTCAACTGCAGGTTACAAGTTCTACATGCTGGATCGGGGTGAGCGAGCGCCAGATCCATACAGCAGTCGTGATGTTGCCGGAGCTTACCTCATCTGGCCGCGCAAAAACGGCAAGTGGGACACGCGGATATTCCACCGTGGGCAGTGGACCGAGTTTACCGATCGCCAGTTCGATACGGAGAACGAGGCGTTCAACTTCGCTTACGACCACTACGGCGCCACACAGAACAGATTTACTCCGCGAGATTAATGCCGCCGCCTTTTGGCGGCTTTATTTTGCGTGTTATGATTACCAAAACGGTAACTATTCCCCGGTGCCGTGGTAATTATTCAGGAGTGCTGAACGTGCCGAGACCCCAGCCCAAGACAAAGCTCACAGAGCAGATGGTTCGCTACTGCGAGGAGTACGTCAAAAACCCCGATGACCAGACCGCGTGCGCCATTGCTGCAGGCTATAGCGAATCTACTGCTGCGCAGTCAGCAAGCCGACTGATGGCCGATCAGCGCATCCTCGATCGCATTGCCGATATGCGCCAGGCACGCAACCGCCGCACCAAGATTGACGCCGATACCGTGCTGCTGAAGCTGTCCGAGATGATCGAGGCTGACGTAGGAGACATTCTCGACGAGAACGGCGCTATCAAGCCCATCAAGCAATGGCCGGAAGTCTGGCGCAAGTCCGTGTCCGCCTTCGACGTGCTGGAGATTGATGACGGCACCGAGGTGCGCACCACGCTGAAAAAAGTGAAGCTGCTGGACAAGGTGAAGATTCTGGAGCTGATTGGCCGGCACGTAGACGTTTCCGCGTTCCGCGACAAAGTGGAAGTGGATGTGAACTTCAGCCTGGCCGATCGCCTGGCAGCGGCACGCAAGCGCGCGGCGCAGGATGACGCCAATGAGTAATGCCGCTGTCGATCTGGAGATGCAGCTGGTGGATGACATCGCGCGGTTCACTCACGACCCGTACGGTTACGCGCAGTATGCATTTCCATGGGGTGAAGAGGGTACCGATCTGGCCTTCGCCAAAGGTCCGCGGCAGTGGCAGGCAGAAGCGTTTAAAGAGATTGGTGAGCACCTGCAAAACCCTGAGACACGACACCAACCGCTGATGATGGCGCGCGCATCCGGTCACGGGATCGGCAAGTCCGCGTTTATCTCGATGCTGATTAACTGGGGGATGGCGACCTGCGAAGACTGCAAGGTTGTCGTGACTGCCAACACCGAGAACCAGCTGCGTACCAAAACGTGGCCAGAGATTACCAAGTGGTCACGCCTGGCGATTCACAGCCACTGGTTCAACCCGACCGCCACAGCGATGTACAGCACCGACAGCGGCAGGGATAAGAGCTGGCGCGCCGATGCTATTCCGTGGTCTGAGAACAACACAGAGGCATTCGCAGGGCTGCACAACGAGCGCAAGCGCATCATCCTGGTATTCGACGAAGCATCAAACATCGCCGATTTGGTGTGGGAAGTTGCCGAGGGTGCGCTGACGGATGAGAACACAGAAATAATCTGGATTGCGTTCGGTAACCCGACGCGCAACACCGGCCGGTTCCGCGAGTGTTTCCGCAAGCTGCGCCACCGCTGGAAGACAAAGCAGATCGACAGCCGCACCGTAGAGGGCACGAACAAAGAGCAGCTGCAGAAGTGGGTGGACGATTACGGCGAGGATAGCGACTTCGTTAAAGTTCGCGTGCGCGGTCAGTTCCCGTCTGCATCTGAAACGCAGTTTATCCCGTCCGGCCTGACCGATGCCGCCGTGGGGCGCGTTATTACAGAGGCGCAGGTAGCGCACGCGGCCACAGTTATCGGCGTTGACCCATCCCATCAGGGCAAAGACCCAGCTGTTATCTATCTGCGGCAGGGGCTGCACTGCAAGAAGCTGGGAGAGTACCCACGCACCACCGATGATGTGTGGTTTGCCAAAACCGTTGCTGACTTCGAAGACCAGTACAAAGCTGATGCGGTGTTCATCGATTACGGCTATGGCACGGGCCTGAAGTCAGTGGGTGATAACTGGGGCCGCAACTGGCAGCTGATTCAGTTCGGCGGCGGATCGACAGATCCAGAGATGGCGAACAAGCGCGGCGAGATGTACAACTCAGCTAAGAAGGCGCTGAAAGAGGGCGCGCAGCTGGACAGCCAGGAACTGGCGGACGAGCTGTCAGCGCCGGAGTACAAAGTCAGGTTGAAGGACAGCCGCAAGGTGCTGCAGGACAAGGAAGAAGTCAAAGAGACGCTGGGCCGCTCACCAAACAACGCCGATGCCTATGTTCTGACGTATGCCTTCCCGGTGGTGAAAAAGCAGTTTGGCACGCCGGGGCAGGAGCAGGGACGCAGCGATTGTGATTACAACCCGTATGACTGATAACAAAAAGCCCGCCGATGTGCGGGCTTAGTGTGACATGTCACGGCGTTATTCTTCGCTCAAGCGTTGTTTCAGCAGATAACCTTCCAGCATCCAAATCTTATTCACCGCATTTTCACGGGCAATCTTGCGCCCGATCTCAGCGTCGAAGTTCTCCGGGCTGGCGCAGGCGCTTTCGCCGGTTACCGTAAAGCCGTTTTTCAGAACCAAAACGCAGAAGGTAAGCAGGTGCAATGCTTCAGGCCATTCCGGAATTTTCACAGATGGTTCCCGCTGCTCTTCAATGAATGCGAAATTGGCGCCATCATTTGCAGTGAAGTAATGCTCGCTGGTAATGACGCTCTGGATGTGGTCAGGCGTAACGCGCGGTGCCGTTTTGCCTTTGGCTTGAATCTCCTGCTCGATATCTTTGTCAGACATAAAACCTCCAGATAAAAAAATGCCCGCAGGGCGCGGGCAACACAGATTCCAGACCTCTATCAGGATTGCACCTCTTTGGGTACAGAGAGAAACCATCGTAATGGCGTCCGTCTGTAGCTAAAAAGGGGCGGCTCAGCAAACTGGCGAGTAAAATCTGAGCCGCCTAATAACACAGCAACGGTCCTACAGGTACATCGGTGATGACACTCATCGTCTCTAAAGCGTCCGAAAACACCCGACGAATGCCATCAACGATGTGAAGTAGTGCCGGGTGCCTCCCGGTGCTCTGGCCGAACTGACAACCTCCAGAGCGGTTTTAGACTTTGAGCACCAACCGATCGTGTAATCGTTGATGCCAGTTCTCCGCGAGCGCATAGCCGCATTCACCACATCAAACCGTGCCGGGATGATGCCCGGCTTATCCACCGCCTTTACTTTTAAGCCCAATATCCTGCTGCGGTACTCCGGGCTGTGGTCGCATGTCAGCACTCCTCACGCCCTGATAATTACCATATTGGTAACGCGTGTCAAATCTTTTTCTCAGTTATTGGTAAATAAAACCCACATATGGTTTAATTTTGGTAATTCTTCAAGGGAGTTACAGCCATGTGCATGGGTTCAAAACCTTCCGTCCCATCAGCCGCAGAAGTACAAGCCGCGCCACAGGCGCAGGACAGCGCCGTCATTGACGCGCGCGATGACGAAACACGCCGTCGCCGCGCTGCTGCCGGTCGTGCCTCAACCCTGCTGACTGGTTCACAGGGCGATACCTCACAGGCCAATACCAGCAATAAAACGCTGCTGGGCCAGTAACAACGTATCGGGGCGATCATGGCTAACGAGACACTGAAACAGAAACTGAACAAGCAGCTTGGGCTGCTGAAGCAGGAAAGAACCTCTTTCGAATCGCACTGGCGCGACCTGTCTGATTTCATCAGTCCGCGTTCCAGTCGCTTTCTCGTTTCCGAAGCCAACCGCGACGACCGCCGCAACACCAAGATTGTTGACCCAACGGCAACGCTGGGTGAGCGCACGCTTGCCAGTGGCATGATGTCAGGCATCACCAGCCCGGCGCGCCCGTGGTTCAAGCTGGCGCTGCCGGATCCGCAGATGATGGATTACGGCCCGGTCAAACAGTGGCTGGAGACTGTGCAGAACCGCATGAACGACATGTTCAACAAGTCGAATCTGTACCAGTCGCTGCCCATTGTTTACGGGCAAATCGGCACGTATGGCACCGCAGCAATGGCCGTGCTCGAGGATGACGAAGACGTAATCCGCACGTACCCATTCCCGATAGGCAGCTATTACGTTTCGAACAGTTCACGCCTGAGCATCGACACCGTGTTTCGTGAATTCCGCATGACCACGCGCCAGCTGGTGGAGCAGTTCGGCCTTGATGCCGTCAGCGAAACCGTTAAAGGCCAGTGGACAACGCAGAACACCGAATCATGGCACGACGTCATTCACGCCATTTACCCGAACGTTAACCGCGAAACCGGCAAGCTGGACGCAAAGAACAAGCGGTTCAAATCCGTTTATTTCGAGAAAGCTGGCGATGACAAGGTGCTCCGCGAATCTGGGTACGACGAACACCCCGTTCTGGCGCCGCGCTGGGAAGTGAACGGCGAGGACGCCTACGGCAGCAACTGCCCTGGCATGACTGCACTTGGTCAGGTTAAAGCGCTGCAGCTTCAGGGTAAGCGCCGCGACCAGCTGATAGACAAAGCCACCAACCCGCCGATGGTCGGGCCTTCTTCGCTCAAAGCGCAGCGTGTTTCGCAGCTGCCTGGCTCAATCACTTACGTCGATCAACTGTCCGGGCAGGACGGATTAAAGCCGCTCTACCAGGTGAACCCGCAAACCAATGAGCTGATGGCCGCTATTCAGGACACGCGCGAGATTATCCGCAGCTCCTATTTCGTCGACCTGTTCCTGATGCTGCAGAACATCAACACCCGCAGCATGCCGGTGGAAGCCGTCAATGAGCTGCGCGAAGAGAAGTTGCTGATGCTCGGCCCGGTGCTCGAGCGTCTGAATGATGAATTCCTTGATCCGCTGATTGACCGCGCGTTTTCCATCATGGTGCGCAAAGGCATGTTGCCGCCGGCGCCTGAAGTAATGCAGGGCATGCCGTTACGTATCGAATACATCTCCGTGATGGCGCAGGCACAGAAATCCATTGGGCTTTCCAGCCTGTCGCAAACCGTTGGCTTTATCGGCCAGCTGGCGCAGTTCAAACCCGAAGCACTCGACAAGCTCGACGCTGACCAGGCGATCGATGCCTTCTCTGAAATGTCAGGCGTATCTCCAACCGTGATTGTTCCGGATGAAATGGTCGCGCAGATCCGCAAGCAGCGCGCTGAACAGGTGCAACAGCAGCAGCAAATGCAGATGGCGCAGATGGCGGTGCAGGGTGCTAAAGACCTGAGCCAGACCAGCACCGAAGGGCAGAACGCGCTGACAGCTATGGCGGGTGGTGCGCAGCAATGACCGATTTTGACGATGACAAGGCGCTGCAGGATGCCGAACAGAAGCGTAAGAACCTGGCAGATCGTACCCGAGATGACCTGATTCACGTGATGGGAAGTCAACAGGGTCGCCGTGTTATCTGGAAACTTCTGGATTCTGCCGGCGTGTTTTCCATCTCGTTCACTGGCGACAACAACGCCACCAATTTCAATGAAGGCCGCCGCAGTGAAGGCCTTCGCCTGTTCTCCGATGTGATGGCGCACTGTCCTGATCTGTACATGACCATGGCGAAAGAAGCCAAAGAAGACGAGGAAAAATCCTGATGCCGTACACCGATATCAAGTTTGTCCGTACCTCTTCAATTGCAGAGCTGGAAGCAATGATCCCGCCTCTGCTGAAGCAGGGATATCAGCCTTACGGCGTGGTTCAGATCCGTAACTCGCCTAACTCACAGGGCGGCTACGACTTCTTCCAGGCAATGGTGATGGGTGACAGCTCCGTGCTGGCGGCGAATCAAAAGCTAATGACCGACGGCGATGCCATCACCGTGCAGAACAGCGCCGGTGCAGCCGTATCGGGAACGCACAAAATTGCCATCGTGAACGGTGCGCTGGTGCTGAAACTTGATGCGACCGTCGCGCCGCTTATCAACGGACAGGTGCAGAACAGCGTGCCTGTAACGAACAACGCTTTGCTATCCATCGGCACCACAAATCGCAAGGTCACCAGCACGGTGGCAGCGGGTGCGCTCACCAACTTAACCATCGTGTAAAGAGGTTTTATGAACGCGTTATTTCGCAAGTTATTCATCCGCCACCAGTCAGAAGCTGCTTCTGCTGAGGCACCTGCTGGCGGTGATGCTGGCGGCGCAGCCGGTGGTGCAGAGCAATCAGCAACGACTCAGACCACCGATGGCGCACAGGGTGAAAACCAGCCGGGCGCAGAAGGCGAACAAAGCAAGCCTGATGCTGAAGGCGAAGGCAAGCCAGGCGAAGAGAAGGCGCCAGACGGTGAGAAGAAACCGGATGAGAAGAAGCCAGAAGGTGCGCCCGAGAAATATGAATTTGCGGCACCCGAAGGCAGCGAGCTCGACAAAGAAGCGCTGGAACATTTCGAACCAATCGCTCGCGAACTGAACCTGAATCAGGAGCAGGCGCAGAAGCTGGTTGATCTGTATGGCAAAGAAGTAATGCCGAAGCTCATCGCCAAGCAGGCTGAGAGCTGGCAGAAGCAAACCGCTGAATGGGCGGTAGCAGCTAAAGACGACAAAGAGATTGGTGGGGAGAAATTCCCGGCCAACCTGGAAAAAGCAAAGCAGGCAATGGACAAGTTCGCCAACCCTGAATTGCGCACTTATCTGGAGGAGAGCGGCCTGGGTAATCACCCTGAGCTCATCCGCCTGATGGTAAACGTAGGCCGGGCCATGTCGGAGGACACCCTGGTTACGTCAAACGAGAAAGGCCAGCGTTCGGCGGCCGACGTTCTTTATGGCAAAAACTGAGGAAATAAACCATGGCTGTTAAAGGCTTAACTGCGCTGACGCTGGCTGACTGGGGTAAGCGCGTAGATCCGAATGGCAAGATCGATAAGATTACTGAGCTGTTGTCTCAGACCAACCCGATCCTGCAAGACATGCTGATTGTCGAAGGCAATCTGCCAACTGGCCACCGCACGACTGTTCGCTCTGGTTTGCCAAACGCGACATGGCGCCTACTGAACTACGGTGTGCAACCAAGCAAATCAACCACCGTCCAGATTACTGACTCTATCGGCATGCTGGAAAGCTATGCGGAAGTGGATAAATCCCTGGCGGATCTGAATGGCAATACTGCTGAATTCCGTCTTTCTGAGGATCGGGCTTTCATCGAAGCGATGAACCAGCAGATGGCACAGACACTGTTCTACGGTGACACCAGTGTCAACCCGCAGCAGTTCATGGGCCTGTCTTCTCGCTACTCCAGCAAAACCGCAGGCAACGGTCAGAACATTATCGATGCAGGCGGCACCGGCACAGATAACACATCGATCTGGCTGGTGGTGTGGGGTGAGAACACTGTTCACGGCATCTTCCCGAAAGGTCAGAAGGCTGGTCTCAACATGGAAGACAAAGGCCAGCAGACGCTGCGCGACGCCAACAACAACCCGTATGAAGGTTATCGTACCCATTACAAATGGGATAACGGCCTGACTCTTCGCGACTGGCGCTATGTCGTTCGTATCGCAAACATCGATGTTAGCGACCTGTCAACGCCAGCAGCTGCAGCAAACATTGTCAGCCTGATGGTTAAAGCGCTGCATCGCATCCCTAACCGTGGCATGGGTAAGCCTGTGTTCTACATGAACCGAACCATTGGCCAGGCTCTGGATCTGCAGTCGCTCGACAAAGCATCGTTGGCGCTGAGCGTAAAAGAGACTGAGGGCGAATGGTGGACTTCGTTCCGTGGTGTGCCAATCCGTGAAACTGACGCAATTCTGGAAACAGAAGCGCGCGTTGTTTAACGCCTGTCATTAACTGGTGGGCTGGCAACGGCCCATGCATGGAGAAACAAAGATGATCCTCGACAAACTGTTGATGTTCTCCGAAGCGCAGGCGGTTACCGCAACTGCTGCTTCGACTGATGTTATCGACCTCGGTCCGATCGACGGCACCCGCCGTGATATCGGCGTTGGTTATCCTCTGGAGCTGTTCGTCAACGTGAACACCACAGCCACCGCTGCAGGTGCGGCCACGGTGAACATCCAGCTGCAGACGAGTGCAGATAACAGCTCATGGACCACGCTTACCGCAAGTGGTGATCTGGCGCTGTCTGCTCTGACTGCGGGTAAACGCGTGTATTCCACCAAAGTACCACAGGGTGTTCAGCGCTATCTGCGCATGAATTACGCCGTTGGTACTGGCCCGCTGACCGCTGGTGCGTTCACCGCCGGCATTAACCTGGACGTGGATAACAACTCACCGTATCCAATCCGTTCACGCATCACTGGTTAAGGGGCGCGTAAATGTCACAGGAAACCGCAAAGTATCGCGTTCTGCGCCTCTCTCACATCAATAACAACCTGTGGCCGGAAGGCTCAGAAGTTGAATATGACGGTGAGCCGGGCAGCGCGCTGGAGCCACTGAACGAAGCAGCGAAAGCTGCGAAGAAGAAGGCAGAGAGCAAAGGCAAAGGGCAATCAGCGCAGGCCGTTGTGCCGAACCCGTCATCACAGCAGCCAGGTGAAGTCGACAATCCGGGTGATGACGATCTGGACAAGCTCCGCGAAGAGTACGAAGCGCTCTTTAACGATAAGCCGCATCACAACACCAAAGCTGAAACCCTCCGCGAGAAAATCGCTGAGAAGCGAAAAGAACTCGGTCTCTGACCGGCGATAAGCAAGGGGCCGGTTGGCCCCTTCTTTTTCAGGAGAATCACTGTGGCTTCCGTCATCGAGATCTGCAACATCGCGCTGAGCCGCCTCGGCAACAGTCGCACCATCAACAGCCTGAGCGAGCAGAGTAAAGAGGCTGGTCTTTGCGATCTGCATTACGACTCTGCGCGCGAAGAAGTGCTGTCTGACTTCAACTGGAATTTTGCCACTAAGCGCGTGGCGCTGGCAGATACCGGTGATGCGCCTGGAGACTGGCAGTTTGCCTATCGTTATCCGACTGATGGACTGCGCATAATTGAAATTATGGTGCCCGGTATGCGTAATGCACCGGAGCGCATGCGAATCCAGTATGAAGTTGGCAGCGACAGTGATGGCACCGGCCGCCTAATTTACACCGATCAGCGTGATGCGTGGCTGAAATACGTGGCGAAGGTGACGGATCCGAACATGTTTGATGCACTGTTCCGCAGCGCGCTTGCATGGAAGCTCGCCGCAGAAATCGGGATGCCGCTGGCCTCCGCGCCGACGCTGGTGCAGAACGCACTCACCATGTATGCGCAGATCATCCGCAGCGCGGGCAGCCACTCGATGAATGAAAGCCAGGAACCGGTAGAGCCGGAAAGCGAATTTACCAGCGCGAGGTTGAGCTGATGGCTAACAGCCTGATTCAGCCGTCGTTCGCCGGCGGTGAGATTTCTCCAAACGTATACGGTCGCGTTGACCTCGCCAAGTATTCAGTGGCGCTACGCCGCTGCCGTAATTTTATCGTGCGCCAGTATGGCGGCATTGAGAACCGCCCGGGCACACGCTTCATTGCCGAGGCCAAATATCCAAACCGTAAGTGTCGCCTGATCCCTTTCCAGTTCTCGACGGTGCAGACCTACGCGCTCGAGTTCGGGCACCTGTACATGCGCGTCTATAAAGACGGCGGGCAGGTGCTGACCAGCAGCAATGTTGTATATGAGCTGGCAACGCCCTATCAGGAAGCAGACCTGTTTAACCTGAAATTCACGCAGTCAGCTGACGTGATGACTATTTGTCACCCATCGTATGCTCCGCGGGAACTGCAGCGTTTCGCGCATGACAATTGGGCGATCGTCGAGGTGGTGACCAAGAGCGGGCCTTTCGAAGATATCAACATTGATGATACCAAAACGGTTTACGCGAGCGGTGAAACGGGAACGATTACCCTGACGGCCAGTAGCGCTATCTTCGGTGCTGAGCAGGTGGGCAAGCTTTTCTATCTTGAGCAGCCAGCTGTTGACTCGGTGCCTGTATGGGAGACCAGCAAAACCACCGCTATTAACGATGTGAGGCGAGCAGACAGCAGCTACTACCGTGCTAACACGGCTGGCAAAACTGGCACGCTACGACCATCTCATACCGAAGGTATGGCGTGGGATGGGTGGGGTGGAACAGGAGATGATGACACCGGCATTCAGTGGGAATACCTGCATTCAGGGTTTGGCATCTGCCGCATCACTGCTGTTGCAGGTAATGGACTGAGCGCCACCGCCACGGTAATTTCCCGCATCCCATCCAATTCCGTGGGCAGCACCAAGGCGTCATACAAGTGGGCGCGTTACGCATGGAACAGCGTGAACGGCTATCCCGGAACGGTCGTTTATTATCAGCAGCGTCTAATCTTCGCCGCGTCTAAAGCGTTTCCTCAGACGGTGTGGTGCAGTCGCTCGGGTGACTACAAAGACTTTGGTAAAAACAGTCCGGTCACCGATGACGATCGCATCATCTACACCTATGCAGGCCGGCAGGTGAATGAGATTCGACATCTGATTGATGTCGGTTCACTAATGGCGCTGACATCCGGCGGACAGTTTCAGGTTACCGGCGATCAGAATAAGGTGCTGACACCAGCGTCATTCTCGTTTAGCTCGCAGGGTGCTGATGGTGCCAGCTCTACGCCACCAATCATCGTGAGCAATATTGCGCTATTCATCCAGGACAAGGGCAGCGTGGTTCGCGACCTTGCCTATTCGTTTGACGTTGATGGGTATCAGGGTAGCGATCTGACCGTGCTGTCAAACCACCTGTTTCAGGGTTATCAACTGGTGGACTGGTCGTTTACGGTGGTGCCGTACTCAGCCGCCTGGGCAATCCGTAATGACGGAATGTTGCTATGCCTGACTTATTTGCGTGATCAGCAGGTGTTTGCCTGGGCGCCGCAGCCCTCAGATGGCAAGTTCGAATCGACCTGCAGCATCAGCGAAGGCACTGAAGACGGCGTGTATTTCAGCGTGCAGCGCACTGTCAACGGTGTGACGAAGCGCTACATCGAACGCCTCAACAGCCGCCAGTTTAACGACGATCAGGACGCTTTCTTTGTTGATTGCGGGCTGAGTTATGACGGACGCAACGCTGATACAGCGCGCACCATGACACTATCCAGCACCGGAGACTGGAAGTGGACAACCCCTATGACGCTGACAGTGTCGGGCGCGGCGCTATTCACTGCCGCTAGCGTGGGCGATGCCGTGCATCTGCCATACACCGAAACCGAAGACGGAGCGATCATTGATAAGACACTGCGCCTGCAGATTCTTAGCTACGTCAGTGGCAACGCTGTCAGCGTGCAGCCAAACCGTGATGTGCCGCTGGCATTGCAGAGCGTGGCCACTTCGAACTGGTCATTAGCTCGCGCAAAATTCAGCGGGCTTGCACACCTTGAGGGGAAGACACTGAACGTGCTTTCCGATGGAAATGTTGAACCTCAGAAAGTGGTCACCGGCGGTTCAATCACGCTCGATACTCCCGGATCCGTTGTGCATGTTGGCCTGCCAATCACTGCCGAGTTCGAAACGCTCGATATCAACATCAACAATCAGGAAACGCTGCTGGATAAAAAAATGATCATCTCGCAGGTTAGCCTGGTGGTGAACGCCAGCCGCGGCGTTTTTGCCGGTACCGATGGGCAGCGACTCTTTGAATATCCACAGCGGGAGTTTGAGTTTTATGATCAGCACGTAGAAGACGCCACCGGCGTTATCGATCTGGCAATTGATGCGAACTGGAGTAAAGGCGGTCGCGTCTATATCCGCCAGACAGATCCTTTACCTCTGTCAGTGTTGGCCGTTATCCCGTCCGTCACCGTAGGAGGCCGCTGATGCCAAAGGTTCAGGTTATTCCAGCAACACCAGAGCATGTCGCCGAGTTGTTGCCACACATCCGCCAGGCAGATATTGCTGAGTTCGAATCAGGCTGGGGGTTGTCTCCAGAGCAGGTGCTTGATTACGGCTTGCGCTATTCGACCGGCTGCTGGGCAGGTCTTGCGAATGACGAAGTAGTAAGCATCTTCGGTGTAACGCCTGCCAGCATACTGACTGGCTACGGCACCCCCTGGCTGGTTGCATCCGATCGCCTGGATAAATATTCCCGCGCCTTCATCCGGCACAGTCGCCCGCTGCTGCGCGGCATTCTCGAAACCTATCCACGCCTCGAAAACTATGTTGATTCCCGCAACGTAGCCGCCAAGCAGTGGCTGCACTGGATGGGGTTCAAACTCGATGAACCTGCACCCGTAGGCCCGAACAGCATCCCGTTTCATCGCTTCACCATGGAGAAAAAATAATGTGCGGACCAGTTGCAGTTGGTGTAGCCATGCTTGCGGCGGCGGCCGCGTCTGCTTACAGCCAGCGACAGAACTCTAAATATCAGTCACGCCTGGCGGAATATAACGCTGACGTGCAGGAGAAATCAGCCGACGCAGCAGTCAACGCTGGCAACGAACAGGCGGCGCAGGCACGCGCACGGGCGCGACAATTACAGGGAACGCAGGCGGCCACGCTGGCAACTAATGGCATCGACCTGGGTGGCGGCACGGCGGTGGATATTTTTGCTGATACAGCGCAGCAGGGCGAGCTTGATGCCCTGACCAATGTGAACAATGCGCAGCGTCAGGCTTATGGTTTGCAGGCGCAGGCTGCAGGCAACAGATCACAGGCATCTGCCTTCACGTCCTTTGGCAACCAGCAGGCCGGTTTAACGCTGCTCAATGGTGCAATCAGCGCGTTCGGTGCTTACAGCAGCGCAGGCGGTAGCAGCATGATGGCGTCAAGCGGTGGGGGTGCAGCCAGCAATAATTCGAACGCTTTCGGCAGCCTGCAAAATTCGCGCTATGGCAGCAACAGCTACACATTCTGAGGATCGATGAATGCCAACAGTTCCTACGTATAACCAGCGCCAGACCTCAGATCAGGGATTACCGGCGCCGCAGGTTAATGTGCAGACGACCCCGCTTAACTTCGGTGGAGCAATCGGTGAAATCGGCAACAAGGTTGCGGGTCTTCTCGGTGAGAGCATCCAGAGAGCTAACGTTGCTAAGCAGCAGGAAGCCATGCAGCAATTCCAGGCTTTCGCCGATGACCAGTTCAATAATACTGACACCGGTCTGATGACGAAGACCGGCAAGAATGCGATTGGTCAGGCTGAGCCAATGCTCGCCAGTCTGCGGAGTAAAGCCGATGAGCTATCACAGCAGATCCCGGAAGGCATGCGCCCGCAATTCATGGCGCAGATCAACGAGATGGGCATGGGATATAAGCGTCAGGCGCTGCGCTATGAAATCGGTCAGACACAGCAGTATGAGAACGACCAGTTTCAGGCAACGCTTAACACCGGCATTAAATCGGCGTCATCGCTCTACAGTGACAATCAGGCATATGTCGCTGCCAATAAGCAGATATTCAGCCAGATCGATGAATACGGTTCGGCGCATGGCTGGAGCACGGAACAGATTCAGGCCAAGAAAATTGAGTTCAAAGAGGCTACCGCGCGGCAGGCGGTCGAGAATCAGATCGGCGCAAGCTATGTGGATTTCATCCAGCAGAACGGCGAACCGGCGGACGTGGGCGGCGCAATGCGTGTCCCTTCGGTAGATGCCGGCGGCAGCACCGGGGATGCGCGCGGCATTCGCAATAATAATCCCGGCAACATCCGCATGTCTGGTTCTAAATGGGAAGGCCAGACTGGCGATGACGGCGACTTCGTGAAGTTTGCCACGCCTGAGCACGGCATTCGCGCGCTGGGCCGCAACCTGCTTTCCTATGATCGCCAGGGTTACAACACCGTTGAGCAGATCATTAGCCGCTGGGCGCCGCCAAACGAAAACAAGACCGACAAATATATCGCGGATGTTGCGGGTGCTCTTGGCGTTCCGCCAAACACGCGCCTTGATCTCACCGACATCAGCACGCTAACTAGCCTGTCTAAAGCCATCATTAAAAAGGAGAATGGACAGAGTAATTACACTGACGCGCAGATTTCATCAGGGCTGCAGGCTGCGCTGGGCGTAAGTTCTTTACCTCCGGCGCAGGACGCAATGAAGCGCCTGACCGGGATGTCCGCGTTTGATGCGCTGAACACAGAAGACCAGGGCAAGTTCATGCGTCAGGCTGAAGCGATCGGCAACCAGCAGCGCGCGCAATACCGCGGGCAACTGGAAGGCGTGCTGAAAGATGCCACCGCCGCTTACATGCGCGGCAAGGAATATCCAAACGCACCGGGTCAGGCCGAGTTCATTCAGGCTTATGGCTATTCCGATGGCATGAAGAACTATGACCAGTTCCGCCATACGCAGCAACTTGGGTCAGATATTGGCGCGGTGCAGAATTTGCCGTTCTCATCACAGCAGGCTTTGCTGCAGGATCGTCAACCCGTTCCGGGCGAAGGATATGCAGCAGCTGCCAGCCGTTACGATTCACTGACGCAGGCGGTGGACTATGTGAATAAAGCGCGGCAGGCCGACCCGGTAAACTATGCCCAGCAGCAGCAGATACTTGATCCGGTTTCTGTTGGTAACGTCCAGCAGTTTGGCGCCGGGCTGGCACAGCGCGCTAACATGATGCCGCAAATCTCGCAGCAGTACGGCACGCCGCTAAAGGTTTTCAGCAAAGAAGAGGCCGCGCAGCTTGGGCAGATTTTCAAAGAGGCGCCGATCAGCCAGCAGGTGGCATACCTTGACACCATGCGTCAGAGCATTGGCGACAAGCGAACCTACATGGCTGCGTTGCAGCAGGTTAGCGAATCAGCGCCTACCGCTGCGGTGGCGGGCATAATTATGGATAAGCCAGGCGCAATCACCGCGCAGAAAAACCTGCTTTCCTCTGACGTGAATGTGAATCCTTCTGATGCAGCAATGACGATCCTTGAGGGCAACAAAGCGCGTAAGGGTGAAAAGGTTAAAGGGGAGCAGGCGGTAAAAGGTTTGCCAATGCCGAAAGACACTGAAATGCGCGCCGACTTCGCCAGCTACGTGGGTGACGCTTTCGCAGGCGATGCGCAGGGCGCGGAGATGGCATATCAGACCGCTCTCGACTATTACGCAGGCCTGAGCCAGCGCAAAGGCGATATCACTGGCGAATACGACACAAGCCGCTTTAAGCAGGCGATGGCCGTTTCTACCGGCGGAATCTATGACTACAACGGGCAGGGCAGCGTGATGCTTCCGTGGGGCATGGGCGAAACGGAGTTTGATGGCGCTGTTGATGCTGCGTGGAAAGACCAGGTAACCGGCGCCGGCATTAAAGCACCACCGGGCCAGTACGGTTTGCAGAGCTACGGCGACAGCCAATACCTGATCAAACTGGGCGCAGGATATTTACAGGACAACACCGGGCAGCCGGTGATTCTGGATCTGCAGCGTAAGCGTCAGCGGTTCAGCGGAGACATTCCACAATGAGTTATTTCGGACTGAACACCTCGAACCAGAACCAGTTGATGGACACGGCCGCGTCTAACCCGGTCCGCATGGGCAGTAATGATGTTGGCATGCTCGACAACATGTTTGGCGCTGCTGGCGCGGGAATTTACTCGGGTCTCGTAGCAAAACCTGATCAAGCTTTATGGGGGGCGATCGACACCGCTATTAGCCCGGCGGCTAAGTTTGTCAGCGACACCTTTGGCGTGAAAGACACATCAGCCGACTTCGCGGCAAACCAGCGCAAGCTTGCTGAACAGCAGGTTCGACGCCTGACACCCGACGCGGGCACTACCGGCACCGCTGGGCAGATCCTCTATGGGCTGTTTGATATGGGTTCGCAGGCGGTGGCTGGCACATTGCTGGGCGGTCCAGTCGGCGGCGCAGCAGTGGTCAGCGGGCTGCAGGGTTTCTCTGAGTTTGAACGCCTCCGGGCTGACGGCGTTGATGTATCGACAGCGCAGGAAGTGGCGCTGGCGCACGGCATTACCGCCGGGGTTGGCACGCTGTTGCCAATGAGCATCGGCCTGCGTGCTGGCGGTGCGCTGAGTGAAGGTATCGGCGCGCAGCTTGCCAGAACAGGCGAGAGCACGCTGCGTAATGTCGCGGCTGCTACCGCTCGTGCCGTTCCTGATGTTGCTTATGCGGCGGGTACAAACGTTGCGATGGGTATGGCGCTGCGCGGCACCACGGCGGCAACGCTGCGTAAGGGCGGCTATGAGGATATGGCGGCGCAGTACGACGTGTTCGACCGTCAGGCGCTGGCGATTGATGCCGTGATGGGCGTCGCGTTCGGCGGCATCGGCCGGTTCATTAACGCGCGCGGCGAATCGGTGGCGGCTCCGGAGTTCTCGCGTGGCGATGTTGACGCGGCGCTGTCCATGAATGCGGCTCAGCATGCTGAAGTTGATATTGCTCCCGGCGTACCGGTTAACGTGCTTTCACGTAATGCACATGCTCAGGCGCTGCAGAAGGCAATGCGGGATCTGAGTCAGGGGCAACCGGTGGATGTGGCGAGTATCACCGCTGATGCATCATTCAATGAGATACTCGGACGCCGTAACTTAATCACGCAGTCGATTAATGAGGCGTTGATGGGCGCTGATGAAGGCTCAACGGCGCGCCTGGCTGAAACCCGCATGCTTGAAGATCAGGCTTCACAGATGCTTTCACGTGGCGATCGGAAGGTGTGGGAATCGGAAGTTGCCAACAGTGAGCGCCTGCTGGAAAACATGAATGCAGAGCGCGCCGCTATTCTCAGCGAGCAACCGGCAGGAAGTGGCAGAGACTTGTCGCGCGCACGCGCTGACAAACAAGCGAGGCTGCGTGATGTTGATCAGCGCATCGAATATTCAACCTCTCGCCTTACCGATGCGCGCAATACCCTGGCAGAACATGAACCCGGCGGCACTTTCTTTGAAGCGCGGGCAGAGTTGGCACGACGCGAACAGGCAGCTGCTGAACTCGATGCCCAGGCATTATCGTATTACCGCACACCTGATGTTAATCGTGCTGAACCTTCACCCGCTCAGACAGCACCACTGGCGGAGAACTCTCGCTCAGCACCGGCGCCATCGCAGCGTAATGCATCAGAACCTGGTGCACGCGCAGAGGATCCTGACTATCGCTATGCAGAAGAAACCCTGGCAACATCACCGGATATGAACATCACCGTCATTGATGCGGATGGAAATGCGCAGGTGCGCAGCGCGCGTGAATTGCTTGATGAAGCCAACCGCGAAAGTGAGCAGGCGGCGCAGGATGCCAGCCTTTACGATGTTGCCGTTAACTGTTTCTTGAGGGGATAAGAATGCGTCAGGAATGTATCAACGCCGTGCAGAAAGCCGCCAGCCGTAAGCTGACAGCGCAGGAAGTTCAGAATATCGAAGACCGCATCTACCGCAATATGCGCACGATTGCCCGTGACGATCCGGCGTCATGGCGAAACATGACCGATGCGGAGCGCCTGCGCCTGTCCGGACAGAAAGCTGCAGATGAGATACTGCAGGAAGCCGCGCTGAAGAAGCGCCGCGTAGCGCTGACTATTGCTGCCCGCAAGCGCCTGGATGATTTCGTTAACGCCTATCAGGGCAGGGATGGAAAGCTTGAAGCGCTGAACCGCACAATTGCGTTCCATGCTGACGGCAGATCAAACTTTCTGTCTGTGGAATCTCGCGGCAAGGCTACCCGTGATTATGCGCTGAGCCGAATTCAGGAAGCGTTTGAAGCGGTGGATCCGCGCTTTTTCCATCTCTTCGAAGATGAAGCTGGTGTGCGCGATCTGGTCTATGAAATCCGTGGTCAGGACACTGGCAACGTTAAAGCGAAAAAAGGTGCAAAGGCGTGGGCCGATGTAACCGAGCTGCTGCGCCGGCGCTTTAATGATGCGGGTGGCGATGTTGGTTTTCTGGAAAACTGGGGCGTGCCGCAACACCATTCAATGGAGAAGGTCGGACGCGTAACGCAGGAGCAGTGGGCGAGTGATGTGATCGGCAAGCTTGATCGCAAGTATTACGTCAAAGAAAACGGCGAGATGATGAATGATGCCGAAGTAATGGCATTCCTCGGCGAGGCATATACGACGATTGCCACGGGCGGGCTGAACAAGCTTAGCGATACCGGCATGCGCCTGTCAGGTTCGCGTGCTAACCGCGGCAATGCATCGCGCCAGATTCACTTTAAAGACGGTGACGCATACCTCGAGTATCAGAAGCAATACGGCGATCGTTCACTATGGGAAGTAATGGTTGGTCACCTGGAAGGCATCAGCAAAGACATCGCGTTGGTTGAAACCTATGGACCGAACCCGGATCACGTGTTCCGTTCAATGCTGGATGAGTTCACGGCTGAATCTGCCAAAGCCAATCCCGAAAGAACCGGCCGTGTTAAGCGGCTATCCAACAGCACAGAGAACCTGTACAACTTCATTGCAGGTAAAACGCAGCCGATCGCCAATCCTCACATCGCTCGCTGGTCTGACAATATCCGCAACTGGATGGTGGCGAGCCGCCTGGGTTCAGCGCTTCTGGCGTCTTTCTCCGATCTCGGCACCATGTACCTTTCAGCGAAAGTCACCAATCTCCCGATGAACCGGCTTTTCCAGAATCAGCTGGAAGCCATGAACCCGGCAAACCGCACCGAGCTGGCGCGCGCGCGTCGAGCTGGTCTTGCTATGGAGTCTCTGCTGGGAAGCGTTAACCGCTGGGCTATGGATAACATGGGGCCATCGCACTCGCGCTGGGCAGCAACGGCTGTAATGCGTGCCAGCGGCCTGACAGCGTGGTCTGACGCACACAAGCGCGCATATGGCGTCACGATGATGGGCACCCTGGGCGAAGTAGTGCAGCGCCATAGTGACATGTCACAGCTATCACCGGACGATTTCCGCATCATCAAAAGCAAAGGCGTAACAGATACTGACTGGAGCGTGTGGAAGCTTGCCGATCGCGAAGACTGGGGCAAGGGCAATGACACGATGCTGACGCCGGAAAGTATCATGCGCATTCCTGATTCTCAGGTCGCGCACCTCGGCGTGCCGGAACGCGTGAAATTTAATGCGATGCGCCGTCTACTTGGCGCGGTGGCGGAAGAAGTGGATATGGCGGTGATCACCCCAGGCGCACGCGAGCAGATGGTAACCGGTGGCGGGTTACAGCGCGGCACGTGGAAGGGCGAGCTGACGCGCAGCGTATTCCTGTTCAAGTCGTTTCCGATCTCCGTGGTCATGCGCCACTACGCGCGCGCGATGGGTATGCCGTCAGCGGGTGGCCGCGCAGCTTATATCGCCGCATTCATCGCCAGCACCACGATGCTTGGTGCGCTGTCGCAGCAGCTGAATGATATGGCATCAGGCCGCAACCCTCGCGCTATGGCAGGAGAGGATGCCGGTAAGTTCTGGCTAGGCGCGTTGCTTAAAGGCGGTGGGCTTGGTCTGTACGGCGATTTCCTCTTGTCGGATCACACTCGCTACGGCGGCGGCGCGCTGGCGTCCATGCTTGGGCCGGTGGCGGGGCTTATTGATGATGTGGTTAAGCTGGGCCAGGGCATCCCGCTAAACGCTGTGGAAGGGAAACCAGAGCAGACAGGAGGCGACCTTGTTAAGTTAGGTAAGGGGCTAATACCCGGCGCCAATCTTTGGTACGCTAAAGCTGCGCTTGACCATATGATCTTTAATCAGATGCAGGAATACTTCTCCCCTGGATATCTGCGCAAGGTCGAGCAGCGTTCCAAAAAGAACTTCAATCAAACCTACTGGTGGAGACCGGGCGACACTACCCCTGGAGACGCGCCGGACTTGCAAAAAGCTATAGGCAATTAAAATGAAGAAAGTAATTTTAGTTTTACTGGCGGCTGTATCGTTCTCCTCACTGGGCTCGACGACGTATAACCAGATCGGCGGAACCACTTACAGTAGCGATGGAACGTCATACAACCAGATAGGAGGCACTACCTATGGTAGTGACGGGTCAACCATGAACAGCATTGGCGGAACAACGTACGTCAATGATGGGAATGGGAATAGCACAAGTTACAACTCGATTGGTGGAACGACTTACGGTAGCGATGGGTCAACAATGAATCAGATCGGAGGTACCACGTACATCAACGATGGTCACGGCGGCACGACGACCTGCAACCAGATAGGTGGAACGACCTATTGCAACTGACAGACGGCCCGCATTGCGGGCTTTGTCTTTTGGAGGCTGTTGGCGTTATTACCGCTGCAGGTAAACAGGGACGGATAATTACCAGGCTTCAAAGTTTTTTTGCGCTATCCAGCAAATATTCCAGATGAGTAACCATCTCACCCTTAATCTTTCTTGCATCCTTAACATAGTTAAGTAGGGCGTTAACTTCATCCCGCGCACCACCAATATTGTTTCCCCGCTGCTCTAACTCTTCCAGAAGCCTGATGATTTTTGAATCACTGGCAAGTCTCCTAAGCCCATCATCCGTGTACAAATTTTCCGTATAGGCATCGCTGCCGGGGTAATGGTATGTGCCGTTTGGTTTCATTGAAAACGCCCTCCTGAATAAACTGTATATATATCCAGTAAATTCCGCAAGAATTTGAATGCATATGTAAGCGAAAATTATTGACGCCATTGCCAAAAAGTTCAATTACCAATTATCCATATAAGGATCGAATGCTGTAAACTTGCTGATAAATCACACACCAGGAGTCAGCGAGATGACCGTTTCAACAGTGGTTAACCACGAACAATATGATGGCAATGGTACTACCACAGTATTCCCTTACCGGTTCCGCATCCTTAAAGATAGTCACATGGTAGTAACCGCGAGCAATCCGGATGGGTTGCTGACCACGCTGGTGCTGGGTACTGATTACACAATCACCGGTGTTGGGCTGGTCAGTGGGGGTAGTGTTGTGCTGAACTCCGCCCTGGCTACTGGGTGGCAAATATCCCTGGATCGTGATTTGCCTGCCGTACAGGAAACAGATCTAAGAAATCAGGGTAAATTCTTTGCGGAGACGCATGAAGACGCCTTCGATTATCTGACGATGCTAGTGCAGCGGGCTTTATCTGTGTTTGGCTTAGCTCTTCGTAAGCCGTCTTGGATAGCGAAGTACTATGATGCTCAGGGCAACCGTATCGCTAATCTTGGAGATCCGATAAACCCGCAGGATGCATCGACTAAGGCCTATACAGATAGCGTCAACACGGCGAGCCTAAACAAAACTCTTCGTGTGCCTGAAGTCTATGTTGCACCGCTTCCCTCAATCACGGAACTCGAGGGGAAAGTAATTGGCTTTGTCGGTGGCAAGCCTGTGGGTGTACCTGTTCCGTCAGGAAGTGCGGCTGATGTTCTGATCCAGTTAGCAAAGAATACCGGTTCCGCGCTAATTGGAACAAACCATCGAGGCACTCTCGCATCAGACCTTAATGCTATAGACCGTCGACCTGATGGTTATGGTAATAGCATAGAGAACGTTCTTGCTAATGGTAAGGATGTACAGATTGAGAAAGATATCTCACAAGCATTTCCTGTAATTTTATCTCAAGAACAAGTATTTGATGGAGCTGGCGGCAAGCTGAATATAACTAGTCAAACAAGCTCTGGTGTATTAGCTGATGCAAGATCTAATGCAAATAAAGATTTCATTCGGATATCGTCAGCAAAATTATATGGAACTGTTATTGATTCTGATGGGTCCGCTGCAGCAGTTGCAGCATACGGAGCTTTTTTAAGGGATTTAGAATATCCAGTTATTGACGGGCTTTACGCAAACGGATTTACAGGAGGTGTAGCTAATATCAATACCGTATCCAGCGTTATCAAAAATGTTAGGGCTACAAATACCGTATACCATCCAACTCCTGTACGTGGAGGTTACGGAGTCTTTTTGGATGAGACTAGGCAGGCAATCATAGACGGCGTTCAGTTTGATGCTTCAAGTGCAAACAACGGCAGACATATGCTTTACGTTTCTCGAGGAGGGGGAGGAAACACTTATGACGGATGCCAGAATACTTTAGCAGTAAATATGATAGGCAAGTATAGGAATAAGGATAATAGAGATTTTTGGGGGATAAATGTTAGAAAGAGCACAAGAACTCTAGTTGGTAACACGATCATAGAGGGCGCGCCGGGTGGTGTTTCATATAATGTGGAGAATGGATACATTGAAAAGAGTATGCTTTTTAATTTAAGTGTATCTGTATTGAAGTATCAAAACGGCGTTGGGGTTTATGGCGTTACACAGACCTACGATGCATCCGATAATAAAGTGACAGGGTTTTTAGATAGTGGGCTTTCAATTGAAGTCAAACCTAAGGATTCAACTGTTAATGGTTCGGATTGTATCGGATACAGTGTAGCAGGGACAAATGGAAGAATAGCAAATCTGCTGACCAACATAAGCACCGCCGGCACTCCAATATTAATTCAGCCTGGTACTAAAAATGTCATCATTGACGGAGTACTTGATTACACTTCGGATAACAGCAGCGAGACGCTGGGTGCAATGATCACATTCACAGGAGGTGCTGGATTGTGTGACAACATAACAGTAAGGGGTGTAAAAACCCCTCGGAAAATGTTCGCTAGATTGACTGGTGTAACCAACCTTACTGTAGATTATACAAGGCAGGCAAGGATAACAGTTGCATCAGGTGTGGCAACAAAGTTTGATGACCATGAGCTAATTAGCACCATAACATTGAGTAGTACAGCCATAACGATAGTTTTCAATGCACACGCCACTCAAAAAGCTATTGAGGATGCTTCTGTTCGGCCTATAGGCGCTTATCAGGTATTTATGTCTTCAACTGCAAACAAAACTTTAGTTATAAACACGTATACTATTACTGGTGCCGTATTGAATCCTTTAACTACAGCAATCTCTCTAGGTTTAGTTTTATACAGTTAAAATGCAGGGCCGAAATTCGGCCCTTTTAATAATTATGGTTATGCCGCTACGTTTCCTTGATCTACATTTTTGATCTGTTTTTTAAATGCAGACTCTAAGTTTTTACCAAAGTTTATAAATGGTTTTTCAATTAAATAATGCAGTGCCGTAGCAATGAAAAGGCATATAAAACTTGCCAAAATAAATTTTGGCATACCAGTGGTATCCCACCACCAAGATGGCCTATAAAACTCTAAGCATTTAATTATAAGGTAGTGCGACATATACAACGAATATGATATATCACCTAAGAATACTAAAGCCTTATAACTTTTAAATCCTATTGACTTATCATAAGTTAAGCAACCAACCAGCAGAGTTAAAGACCATACTCCAAAAGATGTTAACCCGAATCCGTATGTTTTTGATAAAAAATACATTGATAGAAATATAAGTAAGCAAGAATAATAAATTATGGCAGAGTAATTTCTTTCAATCTTAACTCCCGAGCTGTAAACATAATAAAGTGTCATGCCTATTACAAATTCAACCAGTATGGGTGAACTTACAAACCTAATCAGCCCGTTGTTTACGTTTACAGCTGCGTCTGCGGAAAGAGAGAACTGACTCGAGAAAATTAATTGTAGAATTACAATTGGTAAGATGATTAGTAATGATGATATCAACAATCTATACTTATGGCTCAATGCCATAGACACCATGAAAATAAAGTAAAAATAAACTTCATAACCAAGAGTCCAAGCTGGGCCTAAAATGTTAAAGCCAAAGCCTGGTGATTGCTTAGAATAATTATTGTGTATAAACAAAGCCGATCTGAACAGTTCATTGGAAGAATGATATCCATATACCGTAAATATCCCAATAACAAATATAAAAATAAACAATGGATATATTCTAAAGAATCTTCTTACAATAAATGTAAGTGATTTCACAGGCTTGTGTGTTGCTAGGGCGATTATAAAACCACTTATCATAAAAAATAAGTCGACGCCAAACGCACCGGCTCCAAAAATCTTTGTTCCTAAATCTAAATTTTGCGTATATACGCCATCTAGAAAGCTTCTGAAGTGGAAAAAAACGACTAGCAGCGCAGCTATTCCACGCAAGTGGTGGACGCAAATTACTTTATTGTTCATTGTGCTGACTCAGTTTTGAGTTTGAATGATATTCAATTGATAGCAGAAGAATCTGGAAAATTATAAACCAATCTTATCAGTTATAAAGACTTTGGCAAGAATTTGTAAAGGAAATGCTTACATGTGCAGGCTTGGGGGAAGAATACCACCTGCACGGCAGTTAAGATAAACCCTAAATTACCAATAACCCACATATGCATTATTGTGTATAGTACCGCCATTAACTACGATGGAGGTGTGCTATGCACTGTGCAGGTGGTTTCCATGACTGATCCAATATCAAGCGCTGGGACAACCGCTGTCATCAGCGGCCTAAGCGGGTCGGCGTGGCTCAGTTTTTTCTATGGTGTTCCCCCTGAAGTGGTGCTTGGTGCGTTCTCTGGATCGGTAATTTTCGTAACAGCCGCCCAGGAATACCCGATTAAACGCCGTCTTCTTCTGGCTCTTGTCAGCTTCATTGCCGGCATACTGGTTTCACGTCCTGCCGCTGGCATTCTTATCGCCATCATTTCCAAGTGGGCCTCTGTTGGCCCGGATGCGGTCGAGGTGAAATCAGCATATGCAGGTGCTGCGCTGATTATGTCAGTCGTCGCTGTCAAAGGTTTGATGTATCTCTACCGGCGCTCGGGCAATCCACAGGGCAGCTCTGAATAGAGGTAACGATCATGACAACGTATGACCTGCTACAGCTTTCGAATGCCATTCTGTGCGGCGTGATCGTAATGCGTCTTCTCACGTTCCGCCGCGAGAGCGCTACTCACAAACCGGCGGGGAGCTGGCTGGCCTACGCCATTATTGTGATCTGCGCTTCCGTTCCCATCCGCATCTCTTACGGCTACCACGTCAGCACTGACTGGGCCGACCTCCTCATAAAAATCCTGCTGTGTGGTGCGCTGCTGAAAACGCGCGGCAATGTCATGCAGCTTTTCACCATCGCTCACCGGGGAAAGAAACGTGAAAATCTCAGATAACGGTATCGCCGTGATTAAGCATTTTGAAGGGCTGGCCACGAAGGCCTATCCGGATCCTGCTACCGGCGCCGCGCCGTGGACAATCGGGTATGGCCACACCGGTACCGATGTTCGTCCGGGCATCGTATGGAATCAGGCGCAGGCCGAATCGGTGCTGAAGTCTGACATAGCTGCGTTTGAATCGATGGTCAGCAATGCGCTGATCACCACTGTTAGCCAGGCGCAATTTGATGCGCTGGTGTCGTTCTGCTTTAACGTCGGTCCGGGTAGAAAGGGCGTGAAGGATGGTCTGCTGGTGCTGAAAAACGGTAACCCTTCCAGTCTGCTGCGGCTCACTAATGCGCGTGACTTTGATGGCGCGGTGCGTCAGTTCAAATACTGGAGCAACGCAAACGGCAAACCGTTCAAAGGTCTGGTGCGCCGTCGCGCTGCTGAAGCTGCGTTGTACTCGGGCCTTGATTGCGCTGCAGCAATTGCGCGCGGCATGGCGGCCGCATGATATTCGCGTTCCTGAAAGCGTACTGGAAGCCACTGGCGGCGCTGCTGCTGGTGGTGGGCGCTTTGTGGCTGGTTCATCACCTGGGTTATTCCTCCGGCCACGCCGCTGCTGATTCCGCCTGGCAGGGTAAGTGGAATCAGCGCGATAAGGATGATGATGCCGCGCGGCTGGCGTTCACACAGGAACAGCGGCGCATTGAGCTGGCTCGCCAGGCAAGCATTGATCAGATACAGAGAGAAGCCGATGAAGAGAACCGCAAAGCGAATGCTGCCCGCGCTGCTGCTCAGCTTGCTGCTGGCAGGCTGCAGTCTGGGATTGAGAACGCAATCACCCAACTACAGCAGCGACGTGGCAGCGATACCGGAACTACCTCCGGGGGCAAGGTTGGGGCCAGCACCGGCGATCTGCTTGCCGACCTGTACAGAGAACTTAACCAAACGGCAGGGGAGCTGGCAGACGAAGCTGACCGGCGCGGACGTGTTGCCTTAGCATGCGAAAGGTCATACGATGCGATCCGCAACAGATCAATAATCCCGCCTAAAAAATAGTCACTTCATTCTAGAAACGGTACGGCAGACGGTATGTAATCATCAGTCCGCTAGCTACCATCAATTAAATCATGCAGTTAAATATTTAGGGCACAATAGCATTAGTGTCATCTTGTCGCTGTAGTGTTGTGGCTCGCGGTTGCCCCGTTGCAACCTGTTATCCAGACATCTGACCACGACGGAGCATTGATTATGGCACTCACTGCTGTGCAACCGGCAAAATTGCAACATACCGTTATCGATCCTAGCGTGCGTATGCGCGAAACCCACATTGGCGAGCAGTGTGAAGTGCTGGCAGAGAGTTATCTTGAGTACAGCGAATTGGGGGATTTCTCCTATCTGGGCGAACACTGCTGCATCGCCGATACCCAGATTGGGCGCTTTACGGCTATTGCCAATCACGTGCGACTGGGTGCGCCCAATCACCCGATGGATCGCGCCTCACAGCATCGATTCACCTATTGCCCGGAATATTATGATGCGCAGGCAGAGCGCGATAATGGCTTTTTCGCCGATCGTCGTGCCGATCGCGTGATTGTGGGTAACGATGTATGGATTGGTCATGGCGTGATTGTGCTGCCGGGCGTGACCATCGGCGATGGTGCGGTGCTGGCGGCGGGCGCGGTGGTCACCAAAGATGTGCCGCCGTATACCATTGTTGGTGGCGTACCCGCCAAAGTGATTCGAACGCGTGTTGCTGCGGACATTGCCGCCCAGCTGCAGGCGATTGCCTGGTGGAACTGGCCGCTGGAGAAGCTCATGGCGAATCTGGCAGATTTTCAGTCATCCGACCTTGCCGCGTTCTGCCAGCGGCATGGCAAGTAACTATCGCGCAAGCGTCATTTGGCGTTGCCGATAATCTCAAGTAAACTCAAAATACCCCATTTTTGAGATTGCTTGAGATGAAATTACGTCGTCCACCTACTCAACTTATTGATTCTTTGCAAGTCAATGAGATCAACGCGCTGCTAACGACTTATGCAGAGTGGGATGAACGCTATCTTCATTTTGATGAGCTCTATCGCCGTATCAGTGATAACAAAACACGTGAAAAGTTATGGAGCGCGTTGAAATTTAAGCGGCGTGGAACGGCACAGCACTTTGTTATTGCTGACGAGAGCGTCACCTGTAACTTAACGCCCAGAATCACCGCGGCCATCTCGCTGGTCGACCGCATGACCTTTGCCCGTAATGGGGAGCCAACGAATGAGGATGCCGCCTCCTATTTGATGTCGCAGTTGATCATGGAAGAGGCGATTTCATCTAGCCAGTTAGAAGGCGCGGCGACCACCTCACGTGTGGCCATGGAGTTGCTGGCAGTTGGACGAGCACCGCGCAACGAAGATGAAAGCATGATCATGGGCAATTGGCGCCTGATGCAGCACATTGCCACGCTAGGCGATGCTCCGCTAACCCGCGCCGATATTTTGGAAATTCATCACATCGCCTGCACGGGCATCAATGATGCGAAATATCGCCCAGGTGAAGTCCGTGATAATAACGATGTCTATGTTGCAGGACGTGATGGTGAAATCATTCATCAGCCACCAGACTATCAGCGGCTCAATGGCCTTTTGGACGCGCTATGTGCCGAAGTTGCCCGGCTGGAACAGCAGGGCTCGCATCCATTACTGGTGGCCTGCGTCATTCATTTTGCTATCGGCTATATACATCCTTTCAATGATGGTAACGGACGTACCGCGCGCGGGCTGTTTTACCATCATCTCATTCGACAGGGTTACAGTGCTTTCCGCTACATCTCCATCAGCAAATTATTAAAGGCAGCAGCGGTAAAGTACGGCATTTCCTATCTCTATAGCGAAACGGATGAGATGGACCTGACCTATTTCGTGCAGTTTCAGTGTGAAGTAGTCATGCGCGCAGTCAACGCTTTCACTGAGCAAATTGCCACGTTACATGAAGAGCGAGAACGTTTGGTCACGTGGGTTGAGCAACATATGACATTAGCTAAAGGTGAGCTGGATATTATGGCTATCGCGCTCAATGCACCGGGTTCGTTACTCAGTTCTGCCGGCATCAAAACACGTCTCGGCATTGCCGATAACACTGCGCGGGCGCGCTTAAAAAGCCTCGCCGAGCAAGGACTACTGCGTCCACTGAAGGATGGAAAAGGGACGGTGTATCAGGCACCCGTTTCGTTGCGCAAGCTGCAAGAGTGGTTGAAAAAACGTGAAGGCAAATAGTGTAAACGCAAGCAATCGCAAAAAGGGTGCTTTTTGCGATTGCTTGCGAAGTGAATCACACCAGCGGTGGATGGATTACCATCGAGGTTAGCACGGCTTCCTGCGGCAATCCGACGTGCAGCAAGATCTGCTGACGGTAATGCTCATCATCGTTGCGTGGGGCGTCGCTGAGTAACACGCCGACTTCATTGACGTTTTTACCCGCTACCTGAACTTTGTCGCGCGCGGCACTGCGCATCCACTCGTACTCGATATCGATATGGCCGGTATCAATACAGCGGATGCCGTGCTGGCTGAGGTCGTAAGCCAGCACCGTGGCGGTAGGGCCAAGGGACATCAGCACCATATCGTAGTCACGCGCGTGCGCCAGTACGCTGGTGTAGAGATCGTTGTAAACCGAGAAGGCGTTACGATTAAGCGTAGTGATGCGTTTAATATCGCGGGCGCCGTTGAGTAAATCATTGCCCATTCCCAGCCGCGTGCCGCTCCCTTCAACGATTAAGATCTTTTTATCGCTGAACAGCTGCTTAAACTTGCTGAAGACGCGAGCGGCCTGCTGCTTATCCGTATAATCATGATAGGGGCGGGTAACAGAGGTGTTGCCGTAGCAATAATTTTTCTTTAATAAGCCTTCATAATGACGAAAATAAAACGCTTTATGAAAAAACCAGAATAGGGCCGAACCAAACCGCATATTGCCGGTGCCGCGAAACGCATCCGGCATACATAATAAGCAGGTATTATTCGGCTGGCTGCCACGGCGCAGAATATCTTTTAGACGAATTGAGAGACGTTCATCATAAGATTGAAAACCGATATTTTTGAATAGGGTCATTTCCAGTTCTCCATCGCCGTAGCGGCTTACGGACAGGGCATCGTTGCTGAGCAGCAGGTCAATGGTTTGCTCGGGCGACATCACCTGATATTGTCTGGCGCGTGCATTGGCAACCGGAAATTTAATAGCAGCATGTGTGAGTTTAAAAGGAAAACGTAATTTTCGAAAAAGGGAATCTGCGCTGATCATCATAACCTTCTTTTTATAAGCGGCATTGCCGCAGAGCAGTTACGTGATTTATATCACGCTGAATCAGGCGTGACAGGCTGAGGAAACTCCCAAAATAACTTTATATAGCGCGGGCTAATCAATTTAAATCGGAATTAAGTCGGGGCCTTAAATAAAATATCAATAAATACGCGCTTATTCGCGCCTTTGCGAACAATCCTGCCAGGACTAATCGCAGAGGCGGCGGCGCTATTAATTAAATTATTTCAATTGATGACTAAGTGTGAAAGCGATTTGCCGGTTTTACTAAACCTAAACGATCGCGTAGCGTGCCCGGTTGATATTCGCTCCGGAATACGCCGGCGTGCTGCAGGCGCGGCACCACCTGTTCCAGAAAGCGATCTTCCCTTTCATCAATATAGGTCGGCAGAATGACGAAACCGTCGCAGGCCTGGTGTTGATACCAGTCAATCATCTGTTTGGCGATGGTATCGGCGGTGCCGGTCGGTGCCGGGAAAGAGAGGCTTTCGGCATAGCGTTTTGCCATCTCTCCCAACGTCAGATTCTGCTCAATGGCGCTGGCAATCACATACTGGAAGCGGCCTTTGCTGCCGGTGATCTGCTCGCGTAAATCGGGAACCGGGCCGTCGATAGGATACTGCGACAGGTCGATATTCATGCTGGCCGAGACAAAGCTCAGCCCGGACTCCACGGTGATCAACGATTTCAGGTATTCAGCGCGCTCCTCGGCATCACGTTGCGTGTTCCCAACGATCGGTACCATGCCGGGCAGAATGCGCAGCTGGTCCGGCTGACGCTGATACTGCAGCGCGCGCTGTTTCAGGGTGTGGTAGAACTGCTGCGCACGTTCCCGCGTCGGTTGCACCACAAACAGCATCTCCGCCTGCTGTGCCGCCAAATCAATAAAGGCATCGGACACGCCGGCCTGAATCACCACCGGATGGCCTTGCGGCGGGCGCGGCAGGTTCAGCGGCCCCTGCACATCGAAGGATTCGCCCTGATGATCGAGCCGATGGAAGCGCGCGGGATCGGCAAAGCGCGCCTGCGCTTTATCCATAATCAGCGCATCCTCCTCAAAGCTGTCCCACAGCGCCTTCATGATCTCAATAAATTCGGCGGCGCGGCGATAGCGTGCTGCATGGCTGAAGTGCTCACTACGACCAAAGTTGCGCGCTTCGGCGTGGCTTAGCGAGGTCACCACGTTCCACGCCGCGCGTCCGCCGCTGATATGATCAATGTTCGCCAGCTGGCGCGCGGTGGTGTAAGGCACCGAATAGGACGAAGAAACGGTTCCGCCGAGGCCGATATCATCGGTCACGGCTGCCAGCGCGGCCAGTAACGTTAGCGGTTCAGACCAGCCAACCTGGCGATGCTGCACGGTTTGCGCCAGATGGCCGCCGTACACATCATCAATCGCCAGCTTGTCGGCAACAAAAATCAGATCCAGCTTGGCCGCTTCGGCGCGCTGCGCAATCCTGCGGTATAGCGGCCAGTTGCTGCCGCCGGTGGCCGCTGCATCAGGATGGCGCCAGCCGCCCTGATGGATGCCAGAGTCGAGGTAGAGCGCCAGATTCATCATGGTTTGACCGCTTCCTGAGTGTTAAAAAACGACGCATCCACCAGTTTGTCTGCTTTTAGGCCGGGTTTGATCAGGCCGCCGTGCGTGAAGGTATCGATCGCCAGCTGCTGGCGTTTTTCTACCAACGCGTAATCTTCCACCGGCGCGTTGTTTTCGCGCTGCACCTTACTCAGCGCCACCGCTTCCGGCAGGCGTAGCAGTTTGGCGATCTCGCTGGCGTACGCTTGTGGATGTGCCACGCCCCAGGCGCGTGCACGAATCAGGCGCTGACGGAAGTCCGCAAGCTGCTCACGCTTGTTGGCAATGGCGCTATCGGTCGCCACCAGATAATTTGAAACCGGCGAGTTTTTGCCATCAATGGCAATACGATCGCCGGATTGCGCTACGGCAAACGACACATAGGGTTCCCAGGTCGCCACCGCATCGACCGCGCCATTGTCCAACGCCAGCGTGGCTTCCGACGGCGTAGTAAAGACAAAACTCACGCTGTTGTCCGGCAGGCCCGCTTCATGCAGCGCGTTAAGCACCATATTTTGTCCGGCTGAACCTTTCACCGTTGCCACTTTCTTTCCTTTTAGATCGGCGATGGTGTGCAGGGCGCTAGCGTTTTTCACCACGATGGCGTTCCCCAGATACTGCGAGGCTTGAATGGCACGAATCTGTGCACCCGCAGCCACCGCAAAGGAGAGCGGGCCATCGCCGACTAAACCGGCATCCAGATGCTGGGAATTGAGCGATTCCAGCAGCGGGGCGGCATTGGGGAACTCATACCATTTGATTTCATAAGGCACATTGTTAAGTTCACCGGCGGCGGACATCACCGCGCGGGCATTACCTTTTTGATCGCCCACCACCAGCGAGTTGCTGGCCGCGTGTGAAGAGAGAGCGAGGAGGATTAATGAGCTGGCTAATAATGTGAATTTCATAACGTTTCCCGGGTAAAAAGAAAACAGCGTAAGTTTTCTCTTACGGCGGGCGTAGTAACAAATCCGCACAAGGTTATGTCCGCGACGCAAAAGCCATCCTGTCGCGCCGTTTCATGGTTTTCCGTTATCAAAAAATGCGAATTTTCTCGCCTAATGATTAATTCTCTCAACGAAAATGAAACGTGATTTCAGTCACACATTGAGCGAGGCGGCAGCTAGCAGCCATTAGCCGAACTACATTCATTAGCGGAGCTAACGACACACCTCGCAACGGGTTTTTACTAAACGGTAACGTAAGTTAAAATTCTGTTGATTTTATGTGGGGTTATTTTTGAGGTTTTTTTGATGAAAATGGTTGAGGGATTAGCATGGTTAACAAACTAACCAGTATCGTGCTCGCGATTCTGGCGATTGCCTTGCTGTACATGGGCGGCAAGCTGTTAATGCTGGGCGGCAGCGCTTTCTATGCGCTGATGGCGGTGGGATTACTGATCACCGCGATTTTACTGTTCCGCAACCAGCGCAGTGCGCTGGCGCTGTATGCGGTGCTAATGTGGATTACGCTGGCCTGGATTATCTGGGAAGTAGGCTTTGATAAGTGGCAGTGGATCCCGCGCGGTGACCTGTTCGGCGTGATCGGCCTGTGGCTGGCCATGCCGTGGGTGGTGAAGCCGCTGTATCGCGGTGAGCGCCGTTTCCATGGCTTCCTTGGCGGCACGGTGATTATCATGATTGTGGTGGTGATTGGACTGTGTTTCTACGATCCGGTTCCGCAACAAGGCACCATCAGCAATGCGCGCGAGCAGAACAGCGAGCAGGGCGCATCTAACGACTGGACCGCTTATGGCGGATCGTCCGATGGCCTGCGTTTCTCCGCGCTGAACCAGATCAGCAAAGAGAACGTCAAAAACCTTGAAGTGGCATGGACCTATCATACTGGCGATCTGCGTCAGGATGCCGATGCGACTGAATACACCTTTGAAGCGACGCCGCTGAAAGCCAACGGCATGCTGTACTTCTGTACGCCGCATAACGAGGTGCACGCGCTCGATCCAGAAACCGGCGCGGTGAAGTGGAAGTTTACGCCGAATAAAGATCGCTCTTACCTGCAGCAGCACCAAACCTGTCGCGGCGTAAGCTATTACGAAGAAGCCCCGGTAGCCGCGCAGGATAGCGCTGCGAATCCGGCCATCTGCCGTAAGCGTATCTTCAATGCGACCACTGATGCTCAGCTGATTGCGCTGGATGCGGATACCGGTAAACCGTGCGCTGATTTCGGTCAGAACGGCGTGGTTGATCTGCATGCCAACATGGGCGAAGTGCGTCCACATGCGCTGATGCAAACCGCAGCACCGCTGGTGGCGGGCAAGCTGGTGATCGTTGGCGGTTCAGTGATGGACAACGGCTTCAACAGCGGCAACCCGTCAGGCGTGATTCGTGCGTATGACGTGCAATCGGGCCGTTTGGTGTGGAACTTTGATCCGGCTAACCCGGAAAACACCGCACCGATCGCCGCGGGTCAGAACTATCCGCAGGACACGCCAGTGGCGTGGGGCACGCTGAGTGCTGACCTGAAAAACGGCGTAGTCTATGTGCCGTTTGGTAACGCTTCACCGGATGAAGTGGGCATTGAGCGCGATCCAAACAGCAACACCGAGAAGTTCCGCGATGCGCTGGTGGCGCTGGATCTGCAGACCGGTGCGTTCAAATGGCGCTATCAGAGCTCTAACCACGATCTGTGGGACCGCGATAATCCGTCACAGCCTTCGCTGGTGGACATCGATTATCAGGGCCAGAAGCAGCCAGTGGTGATTCTGCCGACGAAAACCGGCAACCTGTTTGTCCTGAATCGTCTTACCGGTCAGCCGGTTTATCCAGTCAATCAGGTGAAAGTGTCTACCGAAGGTGGCGTGGCGGGCGAGAAATTTGCCGCGACTCAGCCGGTATCGAGCCTGAACTTCATTCCACAGCCGTTGACCGAGAAGTCAATGTGGGGCATCACGCCGTTTGACCAGATGTCATGCCGCATGGATTTCCGCAGCCTGCGCTATGACGGCAACCCGTGGACACCAGCAACCGAAGGCGGTTCACTGATCTTCCCGGGCAACATTGGTGTGTTCAACTGGGGTTCTGTCGCTGTCGATCCGCAGCGTCAAATGCTGATTGCCGCGCCAGTGCGTCTGGCCTACAAGTACAACCTGATCAAACGCAGCGAGCAGACCGCCACCGAGCGCCTGTTCACCAAAGATGGTCAGCCGTACTGGAACGAAAACTTCCACGGTGATTACGCCATTCATATCCAGCAGCTGGCCTCTGGCCTCGGCATTCCGTGTGTTGCGCCACCTTGGGGCCGCATGGTGGGCGTGGATCTGAAGACCGGTAAAACCGAATGGCTGCGCCGCGTCGGTGTCACCAAAAACCTGAAGACCAGCTTCCTGCCTGGCCGCTTCCCAATCGGTTTCCCGATGGGCATGGTGGCGCACGGTGGTCCGTTGCTGACGGCGGGTGATCTGGTGTTCCACGGTGCAACAGCGGATAACTTCTTCCGCGCCTACGACAGCACCACCGGTGAACTGCTGTGGCAGACCGAACTGAGTGCCGGTGCGCAAGCCACGCCATCTACCTTTATGGGTAAAGACGGCAAGCAGTACGTGGTGATTGCCGCTGGCGGTCACGGTTCGCTCGGCACCCAGGCGGGTGACAGCGTTGTCGCATTCCGACTGAAATAATCGTTACAGAGCAGACTAAGGCGCCCAATGGGCGCCTTTTTTATTTGTCGCGTGACAGTCCCCATGCCTGATAGCAGGTGTTGAGCTGGGAGGGGGAGGTGATAAACAGCTTGGGCAGCGTCCACTGCTCGAACATACGACGATTGCGTTGCCGATGGCCCGGCGTGGTCACCAGCAAATAACGCGTCATCTCCCAGGTCAGGTGCTCGCGCTGATGTGCCGGGACAACACCGCCAATGCGTTGGGCATCAAACAGGGTGCGCCGGATATAACGCAGCAGGCTATGAGCGGGATGAATATCTAATAGAATCAGCCCACTGGCACGCGCCAAACGTTCAGGCAGACAGCGCACATAGTTGCCGTCCATCACCCATTGCTCACCTGCAATGGCGTCAAGATGCAGCTGACGGAACGCCGCTTCGCTGCGCGGCTGCCAATGTGTGTCCGGCAAGTGAAAAAGCTGATCGAGATGAATCAGGGGCAACGCAGTTTTAGCGGCAATGGCCTGCGCCAGCGTCGATTTCCCACTGTTCGATGGACCAAGAATGCAGATGCGCGGGCCCAGGTCGGTCAGCGAAAGAGAGGATGCCATGCTCAAATTCCTTGCAACGTTGCAATTAGCGTTTGAAATAAATGATTGATAATTTTATAAAATAATTCAATAAAGTGAAGCACAGAAGCTAAACGGGAACAATCATGACCATTGCCTGCCTGCACACCGCTGCCAGTAACATCGCCATTTTCGATAACGCGGCGCATTCACTGGGAATGAAAAATACCGCGCTGAGCCATATCGTCATGCCACATCTACGCATGATGCGCGGCCCTTAACCAGCCCGCATTTGGCGCTCCAGGCGGTTTGGTCAGGAGATTGAAGATGAAAACTGCGCAGCCAGCGAAGGTTGGCTGTGCAGTTTTGTTATTGATCACTGACAATTTCAATCAGATTACCGTCGGGGTCGCGAATGATCGCCTCATAGAACCCATCACCGGTTTGCCGGGCGGCACTGACTAAAATTCCCTGCTCTGATGCGTGTTTCACCATCAAGTCGACCTCTTCTCTGCCGCCCACGTTGATGGCGATATGCGCCCAACCGGTAAGCTCCTCGCCGTGCGGCCCTGGCGCTAACGCTTCAAGCGTCATCAGCTCGAGGGTGGGTCCCTCCGATAAACTAATGAAGTGAGAGCGAAAACCAGGCCGGTTTTTGCTGACGTACAACGGGTTAGAGGTTGCGCCAAAAAACTGATGCCAGAAGTGCTGCTGTGCAGCCAGATTTCGCGTCCATAACGCCACGTGGGCAATTTTCATACGCTTTCCCTTTCTGCCTTGTTTTGACCCAGATTCAGTGTGAGAGAGAGCGCGCCAACCATCAGCATCAACACCATGATGAGTGAGAACGCAAAGGCCAGTGAACTGGCGTGCGCGATAAAGCCGATCATCGCTGGGCCGCTTAACACCCCGAGGTAGCCCATGGTGGTGATTGCCGGCACCGCAACGGCTTGCGGCATAACCTTCTGCTGGCCGACAGCAGAGAAAATGACCGGTACAATATTGGCACAGCCACCTCCCACCAGGACGTATCCCAGCAACGCCAACGGCCATGCAGGCGTATAGGTGACCAGCGCCAGTCCTACGGCGGCGGTTAAGGCACCTGCCAGCACCACAGGTAACCGACCCAGCGTGGCAATAATACGGTCACCGGTTAGCCGGGCTAACGTCATCGCAATGGCAAAACAGGTATAACCCAGACCACCGAGTGTCTCAGGGATATTTCTGACCTGCGTCAGGTAGACAGCGCTCCAGTCCAGCACCGTCCCTTCCGTCAGAAATACCGCAAAGCAGATAATGCCGAGCAGTAAAACGTTACCGCGCGGCACGGCAAAGGCGGGCCCCTCTTTGGGATTAGCATAGGTCAGCAGGCCGGGATAACTGAGCAGGGTTAACACTATCACTGCGCCAGTGACCCATAGCGTTGCGGTTAAAACGGACATCCCCAGCGACAGCAGCAGAGTCATGAAACCGGCACCAGCAATCCCCCCAAAGCTATACATGCCGTGAAAGCCAGACATCAAAGGAGCAGATGATTGTTTCTCGACCAGAATCGCCTGAATGTTCATGGCGCAATCGGTCACGCCAATCCCGACGCCAAATACCAGCAGTACCAGCCCGAGCAGTAACGGATCCGCTATTACAGCCAGCAGTGGCGTGCTCAGGATGATTAAGCCGATGGCCACGATGATCACCCGGCGGCAGCCAAAACGGCTGGTTAATAAACCGGTTACGGGCATAGCGATCAACGCACCAAAACCCAGGCACAACAGCAGAGTGCCAAGCATGGCTTCGTTAACGCCGGTATTATTGCGCGCGAAAGGCACAATCACGGCCCAGGTTGCCGTAACGAAGCCCGCCACGAAGAACGTCAGGCGTGTCGCAAGGCCGGAGGAGGTACTAAGGGCTTTTTGTATCATTTCATTCCTCGTTAAAAACGGATCAATGCCCTATGCGCGTAAGGCAGATTCCCATAGGGTTGCACTTGAAAATTGACAATCACTGCACGTATGCATGATTATGCTCAGTATAGATCGATTGTGATGGATTAAGGAATTAATATGCTCGATTATGCGGCTTTCCCTGAACAGCGACAGGCATTGATACGGCAGATTTTACGTGAGCAGGGCCGCGTAGTGTGTGTGGATCTCGCCAGGCAAATGCAGGTATCTGAACATACTATCCGGCGCGATTTGCATGAGTTGAGTAAAGAGGGGCTGTGCAAAAAAGTGTATGGTGGTGCAGTCTTGCAGCTGCCAGAAGCGGATGCATTTCAACAGCGAAAACAGCAAAACCACGCAGAAAAGGACAGAATCGCGAAACAGTGCGCAGCCCTGGTTAAAAGCGATAGCTGCATATTTGTTGATGCGGGCACCACTAATCTGGCGATGGTGCTGGCGCTGCCGGAGCAGCTCTCATTAACGGTGGTCACCAATGCACCGGATATTGCTGCCGTGCTGTTAAAACATCCCAATATCGACGTCATTATGCTGGGCGGACATATTCAGAAAAAAAGCGGCGGTTGCGTAGGGAATACCGCCATTGAGCAGCTTAGAAATATCATCTTTGACCAGGCCTTTATCGGCGGATGCGCCATGAGTCCCGACTCGGGGCTCACCGGTTTTGACTTTGCAGACTGTGAATTTAAAAAAGCGGCGATCAAGCAAAGCAATCAGACGATCGTTGGACTCACCGCCGATAAAATCCCCGCGGTTGCCAGATTTACAGTTGCAGGTTGCGAACAGATAAATGTGCTGGTGGTTGAAGAGAGTCTGAATAAAGAGTTTTACAACGCCTTTCGTGACGAGAATATCACCCTGATCACCGTATAAACGCGTTATCCGACACCCGCTTATGCATCAATATTGTCTCAGGATGGGCAGGTAAACAGCTGGCTTCCCTTATTCAAAAGTTTTGATGTAAGCGAGCAGTTTTGCCTGCTGTTCAGGATTTTTTCAGCCTCTATGATGGTTGTCAGAGAGAAATCATTGAGGAAAATAGCCATGAACATCTTGCGTGCCGATCGCGATCAACTGTTTGAATATGGCCCATTTACTATTCGGCGTCAGCGTCCTGGCGCAGCGTTCGGGCCGTTAGCGATTATCGACCAGATGACGCTGCAGCTGGGTGCGAAAATCCCGCTGCAAGCTCATCAGGACGACGAGATTTTTAGCTACGTCTGGCGCGGCTCGCTGCTGCACCGTACTGAGAATGGCGCCACTGTTTCACTCAACGCGAAACGTGCGCTGATGATGAGTGCGGGCAGCGGTGCGCGTGTTGAACAATCTGCGCCCTTTATCGAAACCGAGATGCTGCAGGCCAGCATTCGCCCGGCCCGGTCTGGTGGCGAAGCACGTATTAATAGCTTTACCCGTGAAGACGGTGCAGCAGTTAACGCCTGGACGCTGCTGGCCGGGCCGCACGGCAGCGAAGCACCGTTGACGCTGGGCCAGGCCGTTTATATTTATGATGTGAAACTGGAACGCGGCGAGCGGGTGCAACTTCCGCAGCGCGCAGGCTATTCCAGCTGGATAACCGTGCTGGACGGTATTGTGAAAATAGATGCTGAGCGCCTGCATAAGGGCGACTCCGTCAGTGCGGCGACGGTATTGTCAGCGCTTACGGGTGAGCGTGATGCCACGCTGGTGGCGTTTATGGTGCAGGATGATGTGCCTGCGGTGCTGAGTGGCACCGTCAGCGGCGCCTAACGCAGCCTGTTGCGTTACCCTCCTCGTGTTATGATCGGCAGAACATCGACCGGAGGAGGGTAATTCAATGAAAAAGAAAGAGTTCATTACCCAGGATTTGCTGAGCAAGATCTATCAGGAAGACACATCGGCACCGCGCAAATTGCCTCCTGAACGCCAACTGGCGGAAGAGTACGGTGTCTCGCGTTTTACCGTTCGCCAGGCGCTGGAGAAGTTGGTGAGTATCGGCGCCGTGCGCATCGTGCAGGGCTCAGGTATCTGGATCAATGAAACGGTACGTAATAACCCGCTGGTTTATAATTCCATCACCGAAAAACGCTTCGACCAGATGCATTACCGCGCGATTAGCCTGCGCAAACGACGCCCGGACAGCGATGAGCAGCAAATATTCGCCATCAATGATGACGCGTTTATTTGGGAGTTTTCCCGCCTGCGCTTTGTCGATAATGTCGCGGTGCAGATCGAAATATCACGCATGCCCGCCAGCTTATTTGCTGACCTTAGCGGTGAAGTGATTGAGCGTTCGATACAGCAATATGTGTTAGCTAAGGGCTACCAGATTTCACATTTGCTCACCAGCTATCGGGCTATTAACGTTAATCGCGAACAGGCGGCTCTGTTGCAGTGTAAAAAAGGCAGCCCGGCGATGCACATTATTAACCGCGGCATTCTGCAGGGCGGGCAGGTGTATGAAATCAGTGACATCATTGATATTAATTACACCTGCACCTACCTGATTCCGCACAATTCCGACAATCTGCGCTTCCGTCAGGAACAGCGCTAAATCACGGCGTGTGAATAGTGCCATCCGGCAGACGGCTCTGCGTCCATTCATGCGGGCGGTACACCACCGGATATTTTTCTGCCAACGCCTGGTCAAACGTTACGCCAATGCCCGAGGCCTGCGGGGGATAAAGATAGCCCTCTTTGATATCCGGCGCGCCTGGGAAAATGGCATCCGTCAACGCCGAGCGCGGAATAAACTCCTGAATCGCGGCATTGTGAAGATGGATATTTAGATGCGTATTCACTGCGACGCCAATCGGTGTCATATCGCCTGGACCATGCCACGCCAGTCTGACGCCAAACGCCTGACACAGCGTCGCCAGTTTTAAAGCGGGCGTAATGCCACCGATTTGCGAGACGTGGCAGCGAATAAAGTCAATGCGGCGATTTACAATTAAGTCATGCCACTCAGCCGGATTATTAAAGAGTTCACCTAATGCCAGCGGAACCGCACTTTGCTGACGCAACTGTGCCAGCCAGGCGGTTTGCGCCGGCGGCAGCACATCCTCGAGGAAATAGGGCATATAGGGTTCAAGCTGCTTTGCCAGCTGAATGGCCTGTTGTGGAAACAGGCGTTCGTGAACGTCGTGCAGGATTTCAAAACGGTGGGCGTATTTCTCTCGCAACGCGCGGAACATCTCAAGGGTATTTGCCATGTACTCTTGCTGAGAATAATAGGCGCCAGCCGTGCTGTTCTCTGGCGAATTCAGCTCTTTCGCGGTGCCGCCATAAAAACCGAGCTGACAGCGAATATGGCGATAGCCTTTTGCCAATGCGTTATCAACCGAACTAAAAAGTTCGGCCAGCGTTTCTCCACTGGCATGGGTATAAGCTGCAATGGCATCGCGCGCTTTACCGCCCCACAGCTGATAGAGAGGCATGTCCGCCAGCTGTGATTTAATATCCCACAACGCCATATCAATCCCTGAAATAGCATTATTGGTTACCGGGCCATTACGCCAATAGGCATTGACGTTCATCATCTGCCATAAATCTTCAATATTGTTGGCATCACGTCCCACTAATAACGGTACCAGATACTCATCAACCATGGTTTTCACCGCCAGCGGACGCTGCTGAAAAGTCGCACAGCCATGACCGGTGATGCCTTTATTGGTGGTGACGCGTACGGTAATCAGATTATGGCGATCGGGACGGGTAATAAAACAGCTAATACTCTCAATAATCGTTGGGGTCACGAGAAATACTCCTGCAGCGCAGTGACTGCGTTCGACATCAAAGCAGTATGATAAGAATTTTTTGCGTATAATTACTGGCTTTTTATTGAGGCGCAAACCCTTTTTTAATAAATAAATATTGGTTAGGAAAGCTTTAATTTTTCCTTAAAAAAACGGACCAATTAGGAATTTAATGGTTTATTTGTCCTGCTGTGGCAGGTTTTGTGATCTTCATCATGATTTATTGGTTTGTTTTGCACTCTGGCATTTATTACCATCCACGGCAGCTTTTATCACACCATTTTTCTTCCCTCAGGAGCCACTATGGGAACGCAGGAAGTCATAAAAAATATAATCCACTTAGTGGGTGGGAAGAGTAATATTAATAAAGTCTGGCACTGCATGACGCGCCTGCGCTTTGATCTGATTGATGACAATAAAGTTAACCAGAGTGAAATTAAAACCTTGCCCGGCGTACTGGGTGCGCAAATGCAGAGCGAGCAGTTTCAAATCATTATTGGTCCGCAGGTGAATAGCTGGTATGAGCAGATCGCTCCGGTATTAAATAGCGATAGCGCACAGACTGCGTCGAGTGAAAAAACACGTAAAAGTGTGGTGTCGATGTTTATGGATACCGTCTCCGGCGTATTCGGGCCTATTGTCCCGGCGATTGCTGGGGCAGGGATGATCAAAGGATTGCTGGCCGGATTAGTGGCGTTAAAACTGATTTCGGCAAAGAGTGATACGGTAATGGTGATTGATTTAATCGCCAGCGGAGTATTCTATTTCCTACCGTTCTTTTTGGCAGTCTCTGCAGCCAAAATATTTAAAACCAATGAGTATCTCGCGGCGGCTGTTGCCGCGTGTTTAATGTATCCCACATTAATCGACGCGGCTAAAACGCTGGCGGCACATCAGGAAGGGGCGGTAAGTGCGTTTTGGCTGATGGGCGTGATTCCGGTTTCGGTGTTTAATTATGCCTCCAGCGTTATTCCGGTAATTTTTTCTATTCTGGCGCTCAGCTATATCCATCGCTGGGTGGATCGTATTATGCCCGAGGTGTTGAAGACCGTCTTTACGCCAACCTTAACGCTGTTCCTCGCGGCACTGACGGCGCTGGTGGTGATTGGCCCGATGGGCATCTGGTTGGGCAAAGGGTTAGCGTTATTTATTGAAGGCTTATTCAGTATTTCTTCCAGCTTTGCCGGCTTGATTGTCGGCGCGATCCGGCCTATTGCGGTGCTAACCGGTATGCACCATGCGATGACACCGATCGCGCTACAAAACTTCAGCGACCGCGGTTATGACATGTTAATGCCCATGATGTTTATGGCCAATATGTCGATTGCCGGCGCGACTTTTGCTATCTGGACATTGAGTAAACATCGCCAGGATAAAGTGGTAACACTTTCAGCCGCCATTTCAGCACTATTAGGCATCACGGAACCGGCGCTGTTTGGCGTATTAACCCGCTACAAAAAAGCCTTTATCGCCGCCACGGTTTCCAGCGCGTTGGCATCCGCGTTTATTGGTTTCTTCGGCGTGCGTTTATATGGCTACATTCTTTCCAGTATCTTTAGTCTGCCAGCCTATATTGGACCGTACTTTATCTGGGCGGTTTCTGGTGTGGCGATTGCCTTAATCATGTCCTTTAGCCTGACGCTGATATTGGTGGGCAAGGAGCCTGATTTAGTGGTGCAGACAGAGAGCAAATAAGCGAACGGGTGCGCGCAACGGCGCACCTGAATCATAGTTAACTCAAGCTACTGACCAGCCAGCTTTCCAGCTGGCTCAGTTCATTCAGCTGTTCTGGACATTCCGCTTTCAACTGCGCGACTTGCGTCGACATGGTTTCTGGTCGATATACCGCGCCCTTCAGGCGTAACGCCAGCGTCTCTAATGGCGCAGGGTTCAAGCTGTCGGTGAAAATCTGGCAGCGGGAAATCACGCCGCGTTCCACATCGAAATGGATCTCCACGCCGCCCCAGACAAAGCGCTCATTCAGCAAATGCGAGAAATCCGGCGCGTTGCCAAAATTCCACTCCCAGCTGCTTTGCCGGGCAAACTGCTGCCTGAAGCCAGGTAAGTCAGGTAGCGCCTCAGGGGAGATATGCTCCGGTTCACACTGCTCATGGTAGTAAGCGAAGTAGGCGGCAATCACCTCGCGGCATATCGCTGCAAAGCTGATGTCCGGCACCAAATCGGCGATGTTAGCCACACGCGATCGTACCGAACTGATGCCTTTCGCCTGTAATTTTTTGATGTCTGGATTGAGGTAATCGGCGAGACGCGACAGATCAGCATCCATTAAAAAGGTGCCGTGGTGAAAACCCCGATCTGGCGTTTCACGGTAGGCGGAACCGGAAATTTTGCGCACGTCACCGTCAACATTCACCACGATATCGTTGCGCCCTGACGCTTCAGCGGCAATGCCGAGCTGCTCAAGCGCACGCAGGATGATCGCGGTAGAGACGGTTTTATCGTATTCCGGTTTGCCGGCCATAAAGGTGAAGCAGCAGTTGCCCAAATCGTGAAACACCGCGCCACCACTGCTACTGCGGCGCGCCAGCTTAATGCCGTCTTCTGCCATGCGCCGCGTATTGCACTCTTTCCATGGATTTTGCGCGCGCCCGATCACCACGGTTTCAGCATTCTGCCAAAGAAACAGCACACGCTGCGTCGTTGGCATCTGGCGGAAAATACACTCTTCCACCGCCAGATTAAACCAGGGATCGTGTGAGTCAGAGATGAGCAAACGTAAGGTGGACATGATTTCTCCGGTTCCGTGAGAGAGAGCAAACGGCGATAGATTACCCGCAAGCGGATAGAAAGGTAACAAACGCGGGCGCATTTCATGGCAGTAAAAAATGAATTAACTTCTAGACGACTGGTCTATTTGCTGTTACTTTGAATTCAAGCGCTAGACGACTGGTCTAGTTTAGATGTTTAAATCCAGCAAGCAGGAGATTTACAATGAAGATTCTTATGGTTTTAACCTCACACGATCAATTGGGTAATACCGGCCGCAAAACCGGTTTCTGGCTGGAAGAGTTGGCTGCGCCTTACTACGCCTTCAAAGATGCCGGCGCAGAAATCACCCTGGCGTCACCGAAAGGCGGCAACCCTCCGTTAGATCCGAAAAGCAACGAGCCCGATTTTCAGACCGAACAAACCCATCGCTTTGAAGCAGATGCTGCAGCAACCGCACAGCTCGCCGCCACCGTTCGTCTGGATAGCGTTTCACCTGCGGATTTTGACGCGGTGTTTTACCCAGGCGGCCACGGTCCGCTGTGGGATTTAGCTGAAGATAAGCACTCGATTGCCTTGATCGAAGGTTTCCTCGCAGCCAACAAACACGTGGCGCTGGTATGTCATGCGCCGGGCGTGCTGCGCCACGTCAAAACGCCAGCAGGAAAACCGCTGGTAGCAGGGCGCAAAGTCACCGGTTTTACCAATAGCGAAGAGGAAGCGGTCGGCCTGACGAAGGTGGTGCCTTTCCTGGTGGAAGACGAGCTGATCGCTAAGGGCGGTCTGTACTCAAAAGGTGCCGACTGGAGTTCATATGTGGTTAGCGATGGTTTGCTGATTACCGGACAAAATCCAACTTCTTCAGCAGAGACGGCGCAACAGTTAATCAAACAACTGGCACAATAAACTTATCGGGATGAACCGCTGTCTACTCCCTTGTCGCACGGTGACGGAACTGAAAGGCAATCATGCTTTCTATGCCTCACAGCCAAGGGAAATGGCGGCGGCGATCGAGCAAGCGGCCCGTAGCTTATCGCAGTAATTTGCGTATAATCTGCTCATAGACGACTGGTCTAGTATTTGGTAATCTCACGCTATGACGACTACATCCCAATTACACAGTAATGAAATCCGCGATCACATCCTTGCCACCGGCCAACGTATTATGGCGGGCAAGGGGTTTTCGGCGGTCGGATTGAATGAAATCCTCACCGATGCGGGCGTGCCGAAAGGCTCTTTCTACCATTACTTTAGTTCGAAAGAAGCATTCGGCGTCGCGATGCTGGCGCGCTATTTTGATGATTATCTGGCTGAGCTTGATACCACGCTTGCTCAGCCGGGGCTCACGATGGCGCAGCGGCTAATGAACTACTGGCAGCTGTGGCGCGAATCGCAATCGTTCTCCGATTGTCAGGGCAAGTGCCTGGCGGTGAAGCTGGGCGCTGAAGTTGCCGATCTGTCGGATTACATGCGCGTTACGTTGCAAAATGGCACCTCGGGTATCATCTCGCGACTGGCGGAAGCGTTGGAAGCGGGCGTTGAAGAGGGTTCACTGGCTATTGATGATACACCCGGCCGGGTAGCGGAAAGCTTGTATCAGCTTTGGGTGGGCGCCAGCGTGATGGTAAAAATCGTGCGCAATACCGGCCCGTTTGATTCAGCCATGAGCATGACGCAAAAAATCATTCGTATTACCGCGTAGTTAAGAAGGGCGTCCCGCTGGGACGCCGCTTCACTCTCACAGAATCGATTTCGCCGTTTTAACCACGTTCTCAACGGTGAAGCCAAACGCTTTAAACAGCTGATCCGCTGGCGCTGACTCACCGAAGGTGGTCATGCCGACGATTGCGCCGTTCAGGCCGGTGTATTTGAACCAGTAGTCCGCGATACCCGCTTCGATCGCCACGCGCGCCGCCACCGCTTTCGGCAGCACCGATTCACGGTACGCCGCATCCTGCTTGTCGAACGCGTCGGTGGATGGCATGGAGACCACGCGCACCTTGCGGCCTTCGGCCGTCAGCTGCTCGTAAGCGCTCACCGCCAGCTCCACTTCCGAACCGGTGGCGATCAGGATCAGCTCCGGCGTGCCGTTGCTGTCCTTCAGCACGTAACCGCCGCGCGCCACGTTAGCCAGCTGCTCAGCGCTACGATCCTGCTGCGCCAGGTTCTGACGCGAGAAGATCAGCGCCGACGGGCCGTCAACGCGCTCGATGGCGTACTTCCACGCTACCGCCGACTCAACCTGGTCGCACGGGCGCCACAGGCTCATGTTTGGCGTCACGCGCAGGCTGGCCATCTGCTCAACCGGCTGGTGCGTCGGGCCATCTTCACCCAGGCCAATCGAGTCGTGGGTGTAGACCATGATCTGACGGATTTTCATCAGCGCGGCCATACGGGCGGCGTTGCGCGCGTACTCGACGAACATCAGGAAGGTGGCGGTGTACGGCAGGAAGCCGCCGTGCAGCGCCAGGCCGTTGGCGATGGCGGTCATACCGAACTCGCGCACGCCGTAGTGAATGTAGTTGCCCGCCGCGTCTTCGTTGATCGGCTTCGAGCCGGACCACATGGTGAGGTTGCTTGGCGCCAGGTCAGCCGAGCCGCCCAGATATTCCGGCAGGATTTTACCGAAGGCTTCGATGGCGTTCTGCGAGGCTTTACGGCTGGCGATTTTCGCCGGATTGGCCTGCAGCTGCTCGATAAACGTCTGCGACTCGCTGGCCCAGTTAGCCGGCAGTTCGTTGTTCACGCGGCGTGTGAACTCGGCAGCCAGCTCCGGGTGCGCGGCGGCGTAGGCGGCAAACTTTTTGTCCCACGCGGACTCTTTCGCCTGGCCGGCTTCTTTGGCGTCCCACTGCGAGTAGATGTCTGAAGGGATTTCAAACGGACCGTGGTTCCAGCCCAGCTGCTTGCGGGTCAGCGCGATTTCGTCGGCGCCCAGCGGCGCGCCGTGCGAGTCGTGCGTGCCGGCTTTGTTCGGCGAGCCGAAGCCAATCACGGTTTTGCACATCAGCAGCGAAGGCTTGTCGGAAACCGCTTTGGCTTCTTCAACGGCTTTCCTGATGGCGTCCGCATCGTGACCGTCCACGCCGCGCACCACGTGCCAGCCATAGGCTTCGAAACGTTTGGCGGTGTCGTCGGTGAACCAGCCGTCGACGTGACCGTCGATGGAGATGCCGTTGTCGTCATAGAAGGCGACCAGTTTACCCAGCTTCAGGGTGCCGGCGATGGAGCACACTTCGTGTGAAATACCTTCCATCATGCAGCCGTCGCCCATAAACACGTAGGTATTATGGTCTACGATGTCATGGCCCGGACGGTTGAACTGCGCCGCCAGCGTGCGCTCGGCAATGGCGAAACCAACGGCGTTAGCGATGCCCTGGCCCAGCGGGCCGGTGGTGGTTTCCACGCCTGCGGTGTAGCCGTATTCCGGGTGGCCTGGCGTTTTCGAGTGCAGCTGACGGAAATTTTTTAATTCACTGAGCGGCAGATCGTAGCCGCTAAGGTGCAGCAGGCTGTAAATCAGCATTGAGCCGTGACCGTTCGACAGCACAAAGCGGTCGCGGTTGGCCCAGTTTGGATTACGCGGATTGTGTTGCAAAAAGTCGAGCCACAGCACTTCGGCGATATCCGCCATGCCCATCGGGGCACCCGGATGTCCCGAATTGGCTTGTTGTACGCCATCCATACTTAACGCACGAATGGCGTTGGCTCTTTCCCGGCGTGTAGACATAAGGTTCTCCAGAGGGGCGAGGTCGGCGCTTATTTAGCGTGGGACACTTGCTCGTAATAACCGATTTTCTCAACTTTGGCGGTTGATCCGCCGCCTTCGAATTCCGATGCCAGCCAGGAATTCACAATGTTCTTCGCCAGTTCAGGCCCGATAACGCGCGCGCCCATGGTCATGATCTGCGCGTTGTTGCTCTTGCGGGCACGCTCGGCGGAGAAGGTATCGTGGCACTGCGCGGCACGCACGCCTTCCACCTTGTTAGCGACAATCGCCACGCCAATGCCGGTACCGCACAGCAGGATGCCGCGCTCAAACTCATTTTTCTGTATGGCCGTGGCCAGCGCAAATGCCACGTCCGGGTACATTGGACGGTCGTTTTGTGCGTCATTGGTGTAGTCCGTCACCACATACTCTTTCTCTTCCAGCAGTTTTTTAATCACATTTTTCAATTCGATAGCCGCATCATCGGCGCCAATTGCGATTGTTTTCATCATGGTACTCCAGCAGGGTGTGCATTGACGCCTGCTCATTTGTTCCGCAGGCGAGAAGATGTTCAGCTATAGCCTGCCATAAATACAATCATATGTTCAATGGCTGTTCATATGAATAACCGTGATTGCCGCCGATAAATCCCGCGTAAAACCCCGCCCGCGCGCTGCTACCCGCGCTTATCAGGGTGAAACTCCGATAATGTAGCCAAAATCAAATCTCATGAGCGCGCTCACACTTTCACGTGTTGCAGTTGAGGTGTGCACATTTATCCGTGTACTGTTCATATGTTCGCATGACTATACCAATGTACAAGAAGACCCATCGAGGACTCGAACATGTGTCATTTACACCGTACCTCTCAGTACTCCTGCAGCCAGCGCTCCTTTGGCGTTTGGTCAACACCACCAAAAGAAATGATCACTCACGCACGTCGTGGAGGTGCGTTATGAAACAACCAACAATGACGGCGGTGGAGCAATCCACCATCAGAAAAATCTCCTGGCGTTTGGTGCCGTTCGTGGCGCTGATGTTCTTTATTAACTTCCTCGATCGCACCGCGATTTCGTTTGCCGGCCCTAACGGCATGACGCAAGACCTCGGCCTCACCGCACTGCAGTTCGGCCTGGCGTCGGGCATCTTCTTTATTGGTTATATCCTGCTGGAAGTGCCGAGTAATCTGGCGCTGCATAAGTTCGGCGCGCGGCGCTGGCTGGCGCGCATCATGATCAGCTGGGGCATTGTCTCGCTGCTGTTCACCTGGGTGAGCAGTGTGGAAGGTCTGTATACGCTGCGTTTGCTGTTGGGTATCGCCGAAGCCGGCTTCTTCCCTGGCGCGATTCTCTATCTCAGCATGTGGGTGCCGGGGCGTCATCGCAGCAAAATCCTGTCGCTGTTCTATCTTGCCCAACCGCTGACGGTGGTGTTCGGTGCGCCATTAGCCGCCTCACTGATTCAGCAGCATGGTCTGTTTGGCATGGAAGGCTGGCGCGTGATGTTTATGGGCGTCTCAATTCCGGCGATTTTGATTGGTATCGCCGCGCTGTTCTGGCTGGTGGATTCACCGTGTCAGGCCAAGTGGCTAACCGCTGAAGAGAAAACCTGGCTGACCGCTGAGCTTGAAGCCGAGCATCAGCAGAAGCAGGGCCATCAGAAACACAGCTTACGCTCAGTGATGGGTAATGGCCGCGTCTGGATGCTGTGCCTGATTTACTTCGGCTTTATCTATGGCCTGTATGCACTGGCGTTCTTCTTGCCGACCATCATCGCCGGCTTCCAACAGCAGTTCGGCACCACCTTCAACGTGATGCAAAAAGGGCTGATTACCGGCGTGCCATACCTGATCGCCGCCGTGGTGATGTTCTTCTGGTCGAAAGATGCCACCCGTCGCGGCTGCAAAACCTGGCACATCGCGATTCCGGCACTGGCAGGCGGCATCAGCGTACCGCTGGCGCTGTATATGGATTCGCCGTTCACCACCATCATGGTGATTGCGATCACCGCCAGTTCGATCTTCGCCGCACTGCCGAACTTCTGGACCTTACCGACGCAATTCCTGACCGGCGCCTCTGCTGCCGCAGCCATTGCCTTAATCAATACCTTAGGAAACGTAGCGGGCTTCTCCGCGGGCTACATTACCGGCGCGCTGCATGACGCCACCAACAGCTACGCCTTGCCGATGTTCGTGGTGGGTGGATTCATGCTGCTGTCAGCCTTCCTTATGCTGTTACTTAACCGCCGTCGCTCGCCGTCTCAGCCGACCTCTTTAGCTCAGGAGCATTAATATGACTTACCTGTTTAACCAACCTTCAGCCTTTGCCGCTGAGCTCATCGAAGGTTTTGTCGCCGCCAACGCTGACAAAGTCCGTCAGGTTGCTGGCGGCGTGGTGCGCAGTACGCGCAGCGAGCCGAATACCGTCGCGGTGATTGTGGGCGGCGGCTCCGGCCACTATCCGGCCTTCGCCGGGTTGGTTGGACAAGGTCTGGCACACGGCGCGGCGATGGGCAATTTATTCGCTTCACCGTCGGCGCAGCAGATTTACAACGTGGCACGAGCGGCGCATAACGGCGCGGGCGTGCTGCTGATGTTCGGCAACTACGCCGGTGATGTGCTGCACTTCGGCCAGGCGTGCGAACGCCTGCGGGCGGAAGGTATCCCTTGTGAAGTGCTGGCGGTGACCGACGATATCTCCAGCGCAGGCAAAGATGAGCAGGAAAAACGTCGTGGTGTGGCGGGCGATCTGTGCGTATTTAAAGCCGCCTGCGCCGCCGCCGAAGCGGGCCACGATTTATCACAGGTTCTGCAACTGGCGCAGCACGCCAATCAACGCACCCGCACCTTTGGCGTGGCATTTTCTGGCTGCAGCCTGCCGGGCGCGTCGCATCCGTTGTTCGAAGTGGAAAAAGGGCGCATGGCGCTCGGCCTCGGCATTCACGGCGAGCCGGGCATTAAAGAGACGGATATGCCAAGCGCCGATGAGCTGGCAGAGATCTTTGTTGAGCGTCTGCTGAATGAACTGCCGGACGACATCCAGCAGACCGAAGGTCAGCGCGTGGCGGTGATCCTCAACGGTCTGGGCTCGGTAAAATATGAAGAGCTGTTTGTCGTCTATCGCCGCGTGGCGCAGTTGCTCGACGCAGCCAAACTGCAGGTGGTTGAGCCGGATGTCGGCGAGTTCGTCACCAGCTTTAATATGGCTGGAGCTTCGCTGACGCTGATGTGGCTGGACGATCAGCTGGAAACCCTGTGGCGCGCGCCAACCAATACGCCAGCCTATCGCAAAGGGAGCGTATTGGTTGCTGAGCCGCTGAGCGCCGCCGAGCTGGAAGAGAGCAGTGAAGAGGCGTTGCCAACCGCAACGGTTGAGTCGCAGGAGAGCGCAAAGCGCGTGCTGCAGTTACTCGAATCCGTGGCGGAAATGTTACAGCGTAACGCTGAGCGTCTCGGCGATATTGATGCGGTGGCCGGTGACGGCGATCACGGTATTGGCATGGAGCGCGGCGTATTGGGTGCGGTAGAGAAAGCGCGTGACGTCGCCGCGCGCGGTGCCGGTGCCGGCAGTTTGCTGTGCCGTGCGGCAGATGCGTGGGCCGATAAAGCCGGCGGCACCTCCGGCGCGTTGTGGGGCGTGGCGCTCACCGCGCTCGGTACCGCGCTCGGCGATCGTCAGACGCCAGACGCACAGCGTGTGGCAACCGGCGTGCGCGAAGCCAAAGAGGGCATTATGCATTTTGGCAAGGCGCGGGTTGGCGATAAAACCATGGTCGATGTGTTGGTGCCGTTCAGCGACAGCCTGAATGAAGCGGTCGCCGCAGGTGCTTCGTTAACCGACGCCTGGCTAGCCGCGGCAAAGGTGGCAGACAAGGCAGCGCAGGATACCGCGCAGCTGGTGCCGAAGATGGGACGCGCGCGTCCGCTGGCAGAGAAAAGCATGGGTACGCCAGATGCCGGAGCGATTTCGCTGGCGTTAATCGTCAATACCGTTGGCGATCTGCTAAAAGAACACAGTGCCTCGGAACAAGGAGCTTGAAGCATGTCTCAGCCAAAAATCTGGCTCGGCGTCAGTTTAAAAATGTATTTCGGCTATCAGCAAACGTTGCAGTGGTGCCGTGATGTGGCTGCCGTAGCGGAACATCCGGCAGTGAAAAGCGGCGAAGTGGGTCTGTTTGTGTTGCCGGCTTATCCCGCCATTCCCGCCGTAGCGGAGATCTTTGCCAACACGCCGATTCGCTTTGGCGGCCAGGATGTGTGTCAGGCAGAGAACGGCGCCTGGACCGGTGAAGTCAGCGCCAGCATGCTGCAAGAGTTAGGTTGTTCGCTGGCCGAGATTGGTCACGCCGAGCGTCGTCGTCATTTTCATGAAGACAAAGTGCAGATCGCCGCCAAAGTGGCGATGTCGCTGCGCCACGGCATAACGCCGGTGCTGTGCATTGGTGAAGAGCAGCAGGCGGAACCGCAGCAGGCGATCGCGCTGTGTGAACAGCAGCTGGCTGAAGCGCTGGCCGAGGCTGCACAGCAAGGATTAAAAGGTGAGGTGTTCTTTGCCTACGAACCGCAATGGGCGATTGGCGCGCCACAACCGGCGCCAGACAGCTACATCCGCGCGGTATGCGCCGGATTGCAGCAGCTGGCCACGCCGGCGGGCATCACCCTGAAAGTCATTTACGGCGGCAGCGCCGGGCCGGGACTGATTCAGCGCCTTGGCAGCGACGTCAACGGCTTGTTCCTTGGCCGTTTCGCCCACGATCCTAACGCGTTGGCACACATCATTGAGGAAGCCAGCGAACTGGCTCAGGAGCGCCGTTAATGAGCCGTATCGGACTCAGCACTTACGCCTTTTTCTGGCGTATGTCATCAAAAGTGCCCAACCCGCTGACGCTGGAGCAGATGCTGCAGCAGACCGCCGATCTCGATGTGTCGGTGTTTCAAATCTGCGACTATCCGGCGATTGAGAGCTGGTCAGACGCACAGCTGCTGGCATTACGGCAGCAGGCCGATGCGCTCGGCATCACGCTGGAACTGGGGACGCGCGGCCTCGGCACTGCGCATCTGCAGCGTTATCTGCATATGGCGCACATCCTTGATGCACAGGTCGTGCGCTCGATGTTTTATACCGCCGACCATCGCCCGTCGCTGGATGAAGCCGCTGAACTGATTGCCGCCGTGTTGCCGGATTTCGCCCGCCAGCAGGTGCGTCTCTGTCTGGAGACCTATGAGCAGGTGAACAGCGGCGCGATGATGTCGGTGATCAACCGGTTCCTGTCGCCGTGGCTGGCAGTGTGTCTCGATCCCGCCAACTGTGTCGCCGGACTGGAGTTACCTGAGCAGGTGATCGCCAACACCGCCGCGCGCGTCGGCAATCTGCACATCAAAGACTTTGCCTTTACGCGCCGTGATGGCTGGGTCGGCTTTACGTTTGCCGGCTGCCCGATGGGCGAAGGCTTGCTGGATTACGACCGGATGATCGCCAGCGTGCGCCCGGCGGATAAAGGCATTAACCAAATCGTCGAACACTGGTTGCCATGGCAGGACGATGCCGCGGTGACCTGCGAGCGAGAAGCCGAATGGACTCGCCGCACCGTTGAATTCTTACGTAGTAAACAAGATCAGGAGTAATAACATGAGCGTGCAACTGAAAACCATCACCGTGATTGGCGCGGGCGGCAAAATGGGTATGCGTATTTCTGCCAACTTCCAGAAAAGCGATTACCAGGTATTTTACTGTGAGAACTCGCCGAAGGCACAAGAGCAGGTGAGTGCCCAGGGCCGCGAACTCTCTGATGCCGCCTCCGTGGTGCCATTGAGTGACGTGGTGATTCTGGCGGTGCCAGATATCGTGCTGGGCAAAGTCTCTGAAGGCGTGGTGCCACAGATGAAACCGGGCGCGATTCTGCTGACGCTGGACCCGGCAGCGGCGTACGCCAATCTGATCGCCCATCGTGATGGCATCGAATACGCGGTAGCGCATCCTTGCCATCCGTCGGTGTTCCTCGAGCGTTACACCAAAGAGGAGCATGCCGATGCGTTCGGTGGTATTGCAGCTGTTCAGCATGTCGCGGCTTCCTATGAAAGCGGTTCTGATGAACAGAAAGCCGAGCTGAGTAAGGTAATTAGCGTGATGTACGGCCCGGTAGAGCAAGTACATTGGGTAACCGTAACGCAACTGGCGTATCTGGAGCCGACGCTAGTGGAGACCGTCGCCTGCATGGTCGGCGCATTTATGAAAGAAGCGCTGGATGAAACCGTAAAACACAGCGGCGTACCGGAAGAAGCGGCCAAAGCGATGCTGTACGGCCATATTCAGATCGCGCTGGCGGTGGCGTTCCGCGCCACCAACCCGTTCTCTGATGCCTGCATGATCGCCATGGAGTACGGTCGCGAGAAGATTGTGAAACCAGACTGGAAGCAAATCTTCGATCAGAAAGAGCTGGATATCGTGATTGCCCGTATGCTGAAAATCGACGCGATCAAGCGCTAAGCGTGACGCGTCCAACGACTCGCGGCGCTGCTGTCTGGCGAAGCGAGTCGTATCAATGATATAACTCCCTGCCAAAGTCTACTCGCAGCACGCACATTCCGTAGCGGCGCAATTTATTGCGCGATAAATCGCGCCGCTACGGAATGTGCGGTTGCACAATCGAAAATCTGAGCATTCAGATATCACAAACAAGACAGGTTACGGATGGAAAAAAACACGCTTTCTCAGGACTCCGAGCTGCTGACGGAAATTGCCGTCGCCTATTATCAGGACGAAATCACCCAGGAGGAGATTGCGCGTAAGTTTGGGATTTCTCGTATCAAAGTCGGCCGATTACTGAAGCGCGCCCGTGAAGAGGGCATCGTCGAAATTAACGTGCGTTATCATCCGGTATTCAGTACGCGTCTTGAACAACAGCTTCAAAATCGCTTCCCGCAGCTGCAGCGTGCGCTGATTGCGCTCGATCAGCCGGATCAGGACGAGCAGCGACGTCAGGTCGCCGCGCTGGTGTCGTCACATCTGGCGCAGTCGCTAAAAGACGACGCGATTGTCGCCGTGGGGCAAGGACGTAATGTCGCCGCTGTCGCCGATTATCCCGGCCAGGTCCCGACGCGCAACTGCCTGTTCATCAGCGGTATTGGCGGCACTCATCGTCCGGGCGATGCCATCAACGCGGATCACATCAGCCGCCGCATGGCGAAGAAGTTTGGCGGCATCAGCGAAACGCTGTATGCGCCCGCCTATGTTGAGAACCGGGCGCTGCGTGATGCCTTTATGCAAAACGGCACCATCAAAGAGACGCTGGACCGCGCACGCAAAGCGGATGTGGCGCTGGTGGGGATCGGCGACATGAACGAAAACAGCTACATGGTTAAACTCGGCTGGTTTACGCCGCACGAAATCATCGATGCCAGCGTCAATCAGGGCGTCACCGGCGATGTCGCCGGCTATGACTTCTTCAATTCGCAGGGGCAGCACGTTGATACGGTGATGAACGACCGTGTTATTGGCCTCAGTATTGAAGAGTTACGCAAAATTCCCTGCGTGATTGCGATTGCCGCCGAAAATACCAAAGCGATGGCGATCCTCGGCGCGCTGCGTACCGGCGCGATTGATATTATTGCGACAACCGCGCAGAACATCCGCACGATTTTGAGTTTGTCGCAGTAGCGGCAAATTTCTGTTCATTTTGGTTTAGGTGAGGCGCCATCGCGCTTTGCCTGCCAGCAAACAGGCTTATTCCGCTACGCGCAGTGTCATAACCTAACGGTCTTGTTCACCTTATGTGCAGGATATATCCTGTATTTTTCCCTGTTGAGAATCCCTGCCTGATGAATAACGCCCGCTTACTGTCGGTTGAACATCTCTCGCTGCACACTCACGATCAGCGCCTGCTGGTGGACAACGTCTCTTTCCATCTCGATCGGCAGGAGATCCTGGCATTGGTCGGTGAGTCGGGTTCCGGTAAAACCTTAACCTCGCTGGCCCTGATGAACTTACTGCCTGCTGGCGTGGAGCAGAGTGCCGGTCGCGTGGTGTTCAATGGCGAGCCGCTCGATGCGCGTAAAACCCAGGCACTGCGCGGTTGCCGCATCGCTACGGTGTTTCAGGAGCCGATGACCAGCATGAATCCTACGCTGCGCATCGGTGAGCAGATCGCCGAAGTGCTGGTGCGCCATCGCCAGTTCAGCTGGAAACAGGCGCAGCAGGAAGCGATTGCGCTGCTGGATCGCGTTGGTATCGTCAATCCGGCGCAGCGTGCGCGCCAGTATATTCATCAGCTGTCGGGCGGGATGCGGCAACGCGTGATGATTGCCAGCGCCATCAGCGGTCAGCCGCAGTTGTTGATTGCCGATGAGCCGACCACCGCGCTGGATGTCACGATTCAGGCGCAGATTCTGGCGCTGCTGCAGGTGCTACAGCAGGAGATGGGCATGGGGATCCTGTTGATCACCCACGATCTTTCGGTGGTGGCGCGCTACGCCGATCGCGTGTGCGTGATGCAGCAAGGGCAGCTGGTTGAGCAGGGCGCGGTGCTCAGCACGCTGGGCGCACCGACCCATGCTTACACACGCAAATTGATTGCTGCCTCGGCGGTGCACATTCCGGACGCCATCAAACCGCAGGAACAGCCGCCGCTGCTGGTATTACGCGATATCTGTAAAAGTTATCCGCTACCGCGCCGTCTGCCATTGTGGCCGGCCAAACGCCAAACCGTGTTGCATCCGGCCAATCTGTCGATTGCGCAGGGAGAAATTGTCGGGCTGATTGGTGAATCCGGCTCTGGCAAAACCACGCTGGGCAGCGCGGCGATAGGCCTGATTGCGGCAGACGGCGGCGAGGTGCATTTCGAAGGTCGCCATCTGCAAGGCCGTCAGCTGCACACCTTACGGCGTCACACGCAGATCATTTTTCAGGATCCCTACGCCAGCCTCAATCCTAAGATCACGGTCGGCGAGCAGATCGCCGAACCGCTGCGCGTCTGGCAGCTGCGCAAAGGCGCGGCGGTGGATGAGCGGGTAAAAGAGCTGCTGGCATTAGTGGGATTGAAAGCGGAACATGCCGGACGTTTACCGGGCGCATTCTCCGGCGGTCAGCGTCAGCGTATTGCGATTGCGCGCGCGCTGGCAATGGAGCCAAAGCTGCTGGTGGCCGATGAAGCAGTGGCCGCGCTGGATTTGTCGGTGCGTGGGCAGATTCTGGCGCTGTTTAATACGTTGCGCCACAAGCTGGGATTATCGGTGCTGTTTATCAGCCACGATCTCAGCGCGGTGCGACAACTGTGCGATCGCGTGGTGGTGATGTATCACGGCAAGATTGTCGAGTCAGGCGCCACGGCCAGCGTGATTAACCATCCGCAGGACAACTATACCCGCCAACTGCTTGCCGCCGCGCCTGACATTCAGCAAGCGTTAGCGCAACGTTCAGCTGCCGTGTAACAGCGGCAGTTCGTGGTGTTCGGCCCATTCGTGCCAGGAACCGACGTAGATCGCAACATGCGGATAGCCCGCCAGTTTCAATGCCGCCAACACCGTGGCGGCGCGGGCACCGCGATGGCAATAAACCTGCAGTTTGGCACTTTTACTCAGTCCTGCCGCTGCGGCACGTGCGGCAATTTCCGCTGCGGGTAAGAAATGGCCGTTAGCAATGACATCCTCCCAAAACAACAGGGCAGAGTGAGGAATGCGTCCGGCGCGCTGACAGCAGGCGTGGACAAAACTGCCATCAAATTCGCTGGGGCGACGGGCATCGACGTTGATCACCGTCACGCCATCGGCGGCTAACACCGCTTCCCGGCTACACACCATCTCGGCATTCCACGCCAGCACCTGGGCTGCGGGAGGGTGGGCCACCGAACGACTCAAACCCAGGCCTGGACTAAGCTCGAATCCCGCCGCTGTCCACGCATCCACGCCGCCATCCAGAATTAGCGCATCGTCGCGCTGCAGCAGCCACGCAAACCACGCCCCGCGCGGCGATCGCATGCCCACCTGCTGTTCAAAAAATACCGGCGTGGCGCCGGGCCAGGCGGTAAACATCGGTTGCAGCGCGGTGGCGGCTTCGGCTGCCATCACTGCTAACCCTTGCGCGCTGCAATCCTCAATAAAATAGTCGTAGACGTTACAGTGCTGCGCGTCGGGCAAGGTGGCGCGTTGCCAGTCGGCAAACTCGCGCACGTCGATCAGCAGAAACGTTTCGCCGCACGCCTGGCGCTGCTGGAGAGTGTGCACATCAATGATCATGCAGAACTCCCGAGAACAGTGACTGCAGTGATCCCAGCTCATCGTGTTCGGCGGCCTGTAACACGCGGGCGGCGAGGGCGATATCAAATACGTTCAGGCCAAACGAGGAGAAATAGACGCTGTCATCCCTCTCCGGACGCCAGTTATCGAGTAGCAGCGCAGCGAGGTCAGCCGCCACCTCCTGCTCACGGAACTCACCGGCGCGGAACATCTGAAACAGACTTTTAGCGCTGCGCTGGGCGAAGTCGCCCCAGGCATCGACCACCACTTTGCTGCTGGCTTTGATCGCGGCGAAACTGACTTCGTGGTAGCCCACCTGCACAATAATCCTGCCGGGACGTACCGCCGCCGCATCGACAATCGGCTGCGCGGCGCTGGTACAGGTCAGCACCGCATCATAAGGCTGCGCTAAGGCGAGCGGCAGATCGGTTTCGATTTGCACTTCGCGAAATGCGCTGAGTTTATAAGGCGAGCGATTCCACACGCCAATTTGCTCCAGCTGCGGAAACAGCTGTTGCAACATGCGCAGATGGGCCTGCGCATGCAGACCGGCACCGAGCACCAGCACGCGTTTCACCGGACGCGGTGCCGCGAGCTGGAGCGCCAGCGCGCTCACCGCCGCTGTACGCGCGGCGGTTAACGCACCGCTGGCCAGCAGACCCCGCGGAATGCCGCTGTGCGCATCGTTGATTAACGTTAAGGCCAGCGCCGCAGGCAGTGCATCCGGTCGCTGTGGACGATGTGCTGTCCACTTTACGCCCGCAGCGTTGTAGCTGCCGCCGACGCGCGCCGGTAAGGCATAGGCTTTACCCAACGGCGTACCGAGGTCGATGTGATTTTCGGCGGGCATCTGCGCCTCGCCAAGGCGCATCAGGCGAACCACCGCTTTGACATCGTCCAGCGCCAGCGCAACATCGTCGCCACCCAGCTGTGCAACGGTGGCTTCATCCAGCACCCGCAACATGGCGTCCATTACTGCTCCAGCAGACGGTCGGCGAACGGATAGAGCGCCGGAGAACCGCCACAGTGCACGAAGGTGACGCGCGATCCTTGTGGGATGCGCCCAAGTTCCACCAGCGAGAACAGGCCGTGCATGGCTTTACCGGTATACACCGGGTCCAGCAATACGCCTTCCAGCTGAGCAAGTTTGTAGATAGCGTCGATACCGCCGTCCGACGGAACGCCGTACGCCTGACCCACGTAGCCATCTTCAATCCAGATGTCGTCCGGCTGCCACCGTTGCGGCCACTGCAGCAGATCGGCACAATCCTGCGCCATGCCGGCAATGCGTGGCTGGAACCAGTCGGCTTTGGCGCTGACGCTTACACCAATCACTTGGGTCTCAGGCCAATAGTTGCGCGTACCGACATGCAGTCCCGCCAGCGTGCCGCCGGAACCGGTAGGCGCGACGATGAAGTCGGGCGCGGGCGTCTGGCTCGGTGCCAGCTGCGCCGCCATCTCTTCCACTGCCCGCACATAACCCAACGCGCCGAGTGGCGTGGCGCCACCCAGCGGAATAATCATTGGGGTTTCACCCTGGGCGATCGCCGCATCAGCATGCGCCTGCATCGCACCTTCAATCTGCGTGAAGTAGCCGTCGGGGTCGAGGAACTGCACCTCGGCCCCAAACAGCTTGTCCAATAGCAGATTACCTTGCCAGCTGGCGGGGGGATTGCCCCGCAGCACCAGCACCGGACGCATGCCAAACTTGCGCGCCGCGGCGGCCACCATGCGGGCGTGGTTCGACTGATGCCCGCCGGTGGTGATCACCACATTGACGCCTGTTTTGCAGGCCTCCGCCATCAGGTACTCCAGCTTGCGGACTTTATTGCCGCCGCCGCCGAAGCCACTGTAGTCATCGCGTTTGATCGTCAGCGTAATCCCAAGTGCCTCACTGAGCCGCGGCAGCGGCTCGTGAGGCGTGGGGAAGAAGCCGAGCGGAACGCGTTCAAACTCTTCAACTGATTTCATTTTTTATAGCCTTGTATTTTTATGTACTGCGGTGTTTCCCTGGTGTGGCGCGACCCGGCCAATGGCCGAATCATTGAATGCGGTGAGCCATAGGCTCATGGATTGCTGGAAGCGTTCCAGTCCTGCCAGCGTAACAAACTCATTGACGGCATGGGCGTTACCTCCGTGGCCTAATCCGCCGATCAGAAAGGCGGGCGCGACGGCGGCGAAGGCATAGGCGGGCGCGCAGCCCGGTGCCCACGGCCAGATTTGCGGAGCGGCACCCAGCGTTTGATAGCTGGCGATCAGTGCATCGACGCCGCTGGCGTGGCGGCTAAAACGCATGCCGGGGTAGCGGTCGAACAGCTGCAGTTCGCTACCGGCTAAATCCGGCTGCGCCAAACGCTGCTGAGCGGTGGCGATCATCGCGTCCTGATCGAAGCCCGGCGGAATGCGAAAAGCTAATTCGGCGCTGGCGCGAAACGGAATCACACCCCGTCCGCCTGGCGGATCGCTGTGCAGTTCGGCCAGCGTTAATACCGCGCTGCCAAGTAGCGTTTGCAGGCAGCTCAGGGTGTCGCCTTCGATCATCAGGCGCTGGCTGCGACGAAAACGCAGTTCGTCATGGATGCTGAACCGCTCGGCTAAGCTCGCCAGCAGCGGATTCGCTTCATCATCGGGCGTGCTGCACGCCAGCACGCCGCTGTGTTCGGCCGGTGCGATGGCCTGCAATGCCTGCACCAGGCGCCACGCGGGATTGGCGATCCAGCCGGCATTGCTGGCATGAATCGCTGAAGACGGTCCGCCCCAGTCGCCGCCGGTTACGCTCAGACGCCCGGAAGCCAGTCCGGTAAAGCCGAGGTAAACCCGCGGTGCGCCGCCGCCGTATTCGCACAGTGACGGGAACAGCACCGCTTCGGCGGGGGCGATCGGGCAAGGCTGCTGCGCCAGATAACGCCGTAGCGCGCCGCTGCCTATCTCTTCTTCACCCTCAAGCAGGATTTCGACATTGAAATCGAGTTGCTGATCCTGCTGCAGCTCACGCAGCAGGATCAGCAGCGCGGCAACCGGACCTTTATTGTTCTCGGCGCCGCGCCCGACAAACACCGCGCCGAGGTCATCCCAGTGACAAACGCCGCCGACAAACGGTGACACATCCCAACCGGCATCATCCGCAGGCATTACGTCGTACATGTTGTACAGCACCACGGTTTTGTCGCTGCCGTTATCGATGCGTACATGCACCAACGGTGGAGCGTCGTCGTTTTGCGACACCACCGAATAAACGATCGTGGCGTGCAACTGCTCCACCATCCACTGTTCCAGCCAGGCGGCTAACCCGCGCTGTGCGGCGAGCTGACCGGCCACGCTCGGCCAGCGCGTCAGTTCACTCAGCAGATCTAAGGTGGCAGCAAGGCGACTCATAAACGAATCCTCGGGTTTAGCACCAGATAGAGCAGGTCGATCAGCAAGTTAATCGCCACAAACACCACCGCGGCGAGTAACACGATGGCCTGCACCAGCGGGAAGTCGCGGTTTTGAATCGCCTGAATCGCCAGACGACCAATGCCCGGCCAGGCAAAAATAATTTCTGTCACCAACGCACCGCCGAGCAGCGAGGCGAAATACATGCCTTGCACGGTGATCACCGGAATCAGCGCGTTGCGTAAACCATGTCGCACCACGATGCGCCAGGCGCTGAGCCCTTTGGCGCGCGCGGTGCGGATATAATCCTGTTGCAATACGTCCAGCAGGCTGGCGCGCGTCAGGCGGGCCACGGCGCTCATATAAAAGGCGCCAAGGCTCAGCGCGGGCATCACCAGCGCGGCGAAGGTGCCGTAACCGCTGGAGGGCAGCCACTGTAATTTCAGGCTAAACAGCAAAATCAGCAGCAATCCCAGCCAAAACACCGGGATCGCCTGGCCGGAAAAAGCCAGCAGGCGGCAGACCAAATCCCACAAGCTGTGCGGGCGCAGGGCGCTGATAATACCCAGCAGCAAACCCAGCAGTGAACTCCATGCCAGCGCACTCACCGCCAGTAGCGCGGTGGCAGGTAAGCGTTCGGCAATCAAAGCCAGCACCGGCTGGCTGTAACGCAGCGATTCACCAAAGTCGCCGTGCAGCACGCCGCCGAGATAGTGGCTGTACTGCCAAATCAGCGGACGATCAAAGCCCATGCTGTGGCGAAAGGTGTCAATCTCCTGCTGGCTGGAACCGGGCGGCATCATCAGCGCCGCCGGATCGCCCGTCATATGCAGGCTAAAGAAAATCAGCAGCGAAACGCCGAGCAGCACTAGCAACGATTGACCAAGGCGATTGAGCAGAATGTTCAGCATCTTAATCCAGCCTTGTGTGCGTACGGCGTAACAGCGCATCGCCGAGCAGGTTGCAGCCAATCACCAGCGCAGCAATCACCAGGCCGGGATAGAGCACCAGCCACTGCGACAACAGCATATACGAGCGGCCTTCGCCGATCAGATTACCCAGCGTCGGCGTCGGCGGCTGAATACCCATGCCAAGAAAGCCCACCGACGCTTCCAGCACAATCAGGCGCGGGATATCCAGCGTCAGCAACACCACCAGCGGCGTCAGCAGATTGGGCAGGATATGGCGCAGCAGCACGCGCAGCGGCGAGAAGCCCATGGCGCGCACCGCCTGGATGTACTCGAGCTCGCGAATTTCTAAGGTTTTGGCGCGCGCCACGCGGGCATAAATCGCCCAGCTGGTGCAGCCCATAATCACAATGATGTTGGTGAGCGATGCGCCCATCAGCGCAATCACCAACAGAATTAACAGAATAAACGGCACCGCCAGCTGGATGTCGATCAAGCGCATGATCAGCGCATCAACCCAACCGCCGGCATAGCCTGCAATCATCCCCAGCGCCACGCCAATCACCGCGCCAATCGCGGCGGCGACTAATACCACCAGCAGCGACAATCGGGTGCCAGAGAGAATACGCGATAACAGGTCACGGCCAAGCTGGTCGGTACCGAGCCAGTGAGTGGCTTGCGCGCCGGAACTGCCCGGCGGCAAGAACATCTCATTCAGGTTATTGCTTAATGCATCGGGCAACGGCAGCCAGGGAGAGATTAGCGCCGCGACAATCACCACCATCAGCAAAAGAGAGCCAATCAGCGCATCGCCGTAAATCAGGCGGCGCGGACGGCGCTGCAGCACGGTGCCCGGCGAGATCATTTCAGCCTCAGGTCAAACAGCGGGATGCGGGCATCGACGCGGCCTTTGAAATTGAGCGAGGTGCTGTGCGCATACAAGGTATCTTCACGATACAGCGGCAGCAGCGGCTGTTGCTCCGCCACGCGTTGCTGAATCTGCTCTAACACTTTTTTGCGTTCAGCGGGATCGACAATCTGACGGCTGCGATCGAGCAACTTATCGAGTTCGGCATCATGCACGGTGGAATAGGGCTCGCCGCTGCGCAGAATCGGGAACAGCGCGGCATCGGCATCCAGCGTCTGGGTTGAGCCCCACGCCAGCATGTACATCGGTGCCTGTTTCTGCGACGCCACCTGCTGGGTATAAACCGACCACTCCGGCACTTCCAGCTCGGCTTTCACGCCGATGGCACTTAAATCCTGCACGATGGCTTGCGCTACATCAGCGCTGGCAATGTAGCGGCGCGGTGCCTGGAAGCGCAAGGTGAAGCCGTTAGCGTAACCGGCGGCTGCCAGCAGCGATTTGGCTTTAGCCACATCCTGCGCGCTGGCTGGTACTGCCAGGTAACCAAAATCATTGGCGCCGGCCATGGTGCCGGTTGGCGTGCCGAAACCGTGCAGCAGCTGTTGGGTATACGCCTGGCGGTTCAACGCCAGCGACAATGCCTGACGCACGCGCACATCACTCAGCGGTTTCTCATCATCTTTAAGGCCGAGGTAAATGGTTAACCCGCCACCTTTCACCTGCTCCAGCTCGACGTTAGGGCGGTTTTTCAGCGCGGGCACTAAATCGGCCGGCACGCTTTCGATCAGCTGCACTTCGCCGGTCAGCAGCGCGGTGAGACGCGCAGTGGCTTCAGGAATCGGGCGCCAGGTGACGCGATCGATGGCCGGTTTGCCGCGCCAGTAGGTTTCATTAGCGACCATCACCACTTTTTCGTCCGGGATGAAGCTATCGAGCTTATACGCGCCGCTACCAATCGGTTTGCGCGCGAACTCGCTGGCACCCACTTTTTTCACATACGCAGGCGGCACGATGTAGGCCGGATAGCGGCTCATACGCGTCGGCAGCAGCGGATCCGGACCGTTGGTGTGGATCTGCAGCTGATAATCGTTGATCACCTCAACCGATTTGATGGTGCGGATATAAGAGATGGTAGGGGCGTGATTGGCAGGGTCTAAAATACGCTCAATGGAGAATTTTACGGCTTCGGCGTTGACCGGCTCGCCATCGGTAAATTTCACGCCCTGGCGCAGGGTAAATTGCCAGGTGGTGTCGTTGATTGCTTTCCACTCAGTGGCTAAGCCCGGCTGTAATGACATGTCATCAGCGCGGCGCACTAAGGTATCGAAAATATTGTCTACCAGCGTGGCAGATTCTTTGAGAAAGCCGGGATCCATCGCCGTGGCGGACGTAGGTTGGCCAATGGTCAGTTCTGCTGCCTGTACGGCTGGCATCAGAGCAAATAGCAACGCGGTGGTGGCAAACTTCACTGCAGGTAGTCTCATAACGTTTCCCAAAATTGCCAACGGCAAGGTAGTGAAAAGAGTGGATACTGCCAGAATCAAGACTGTGCTTATTTGTAATACATGATATATCCTATAATCTGTGATGTTGGCAATAAAACATTAAAAATAACTTACCATTTGCGGATTCCAGTAAAAGGCTCTTAACCTATGATCGAAATGGATAAAGCGCAGCGGATGAGTTTGACCGCGCAGGTGGAATCGTCGCTGCGTAGCGCGCTGATTGTCGGCAAGCTGAAACCTGGCGCACGGCTGGTGACGCGCGATCTGGCGGCCCAACTCGGCACCAGTATCACGCCGGTTCGTGAAGCGTTGTTGCGACTGGTTTCTGCCGGTGCGCTGGATGCCACGCCCGCCGCGGCTTTTCTGGTGCCAGAAATGTCGCGCCAGCGTTATGATGAAATTACGTTAATCCGTAAGCAGCTTGAAGGTTTAGCGGTGAAGGCCGCCACGCCATTTGTGGGGAAAAAACAGATTACCGAGCTGAAAAAACTCTGTGCGCGCTTTATGCAGGCCAAGCAGAGCGGTGATGCGGAAGCGGCGTTAGAAGCCAATCGTGCGTTTCGGTTTACCTTGTACAGCTACGCGCAAATGCCGACGCTGGAGGCGCTCATCGAACAGCTGTGGGTGCAAATTGGGCCGTGCTTTAACTATCTCTATCCCCAGCCCACCGAAGTCGTGAACGGGCATCACAACTATGATCGTTTACTGGACGCGCTACAGGCAGGCGACGCTGTTACCAGCGAAAAGATCCTGCTGAAAGCGATTGATGATGGCGCCGAGATACTCAAGCAGCACTATTTTAACCCGTAAAAAATCCCAAGAGCGCGATGACTCGCGCCGCTACCAAGGCGTGCAAATCGTTGTAGCGGCGCAATTGATTGCGCATCTGTTTAACCGCGCAGTCACCGCAATGACATAAATCCTTCATTTCCCTCCGCTAGCTTACCGCCATTCTGATTTTTGGATTGCGCATGCATGAGCCACCTTTCGCTTCATCACATCACCAAAGCCTGGGGCGAGAAAATCGCCCTGGATGATATTAGTTTTGCGGCGGCAGAAGGCAGCTTTGTGGCGCTGCTAGGTCCATCGGGTTGCGGTAAGTCGACGCTGCTACGCACCATTGCTGGACTGGAAACCGCCGATGAGGGCGCGATCCACTTCAACCATACTGACATCACGCATCTGCCGCCGTCGCAGCGCAAGCTCTCCATGGTCTTTCAATCCTACGCGCTGTTTCCGCACCTCAACGTGCGCGAGAACCTGCTGTTTGGCTTGAAAGCGCGGGGGGAAGACAAGCAGACCTATGCTGCGCGTCTGGATGAGGTGAGCAAGCTGATGGAGTTGGATCAATTGCTGGCGCGCTTGCCGTCGCAGCTCTCCGGCGGACAGCAGCAACGCGTGGCGTTGGGCAGAGCGGTCATCGCCAAAAACACGCTGTGCTTAATGGATGAGCCGCTATCGAATCTTGATGCCAAGCTGCGGCAAAGCATGCGCCGTGAAATCCGCGCGCTGCAGAAGAAACTCGGTTTAACCTTGCTGTACGTCACGCACGACCAGACCGAAGCGATGAGCATGGCCGATAGCATTATCCTGCTCAACGATGGCCGCATTGAACAGCACGGCACGCCGGACCAACTCTATAACCAACCCGCCACTATTTTCGCCGCGCAGTTTATCGGCGCGCCGCCCATGAATATTCTGCCGCTGCAACGCAACGGATCTCATCACTACCTGATGCATCTCAGCGCACCGGTGGTGGAGTACCGCGAAGCGACGCTGAGCCTGGGATTACGCGCTGAAGATATTCAGCTGATGGCGCCGGAACAGGCGGCACTGACTGCGCGGGTGATCAGCGCTGAATATATGGGTGCCGATACCTTGCTGGTGTGCGTGCTGCCGGGCATTGAGCCGCCGTTGACGGTTAAAGTGCCGGGAATGCAGCGCTTCAGCGATGGCAGCGAAGTGGGATTGCAGTGGTCCGCCGCCCGACAATATCTGTTCCACAGTGAGAGCGGTAAGCGCTGCCTCGCCGCTGAACAACAGTTGTTTACTGCACAGAAAAAATACGCCGTTTAACCATTGTCATTTGCTGAAGGGAAAATCATGTCTGCGATTCGTTACTCACGCGTTGCCTCTGCTTTAATGCTCGCGGTTGCTGCTTCGGCCTTCGCCGCCGATCCGGTCAAGCTGCAAATGTATTATCCCATCGCGGTAGGTGGCAAAGTCAGCCACACCGTGGATGCGCTGGTGGCTGATTTCCAAAAACAGCACCCGGAGGTGAGTATCCAGCCGGTGTATACCGGTGACTATGCCACCACCGTAACCAAAGCGCTGACCGCATTTCGCGGTGGTAACGCCCCGCAAATGGCGGTGATCGGCGATATCGAAGCCTATTCATTGATAGATGCCGGGGCGATTGTTGCCACCAGCGATCTGGCGAGCGGCGACGAGGGTAAAAAGTGGATCGATGGTTTCTATCCAGCGTTTCTGCGCCACATTGGCGGCAAAGTGTGGGGCGTGCCGTTCCAGCGCTCAACCGTAGTGATGTACTGGAACAAACAGGCGTTTGAGAAAGCCGGTTTGAACGCCGATACGCCGCCGGCTAACTGGCAGCAGGTGGTGGAGTTCAGTAAGAAGCTGACGATTAAAGATGCTAACGGCGTCAGCCAATGGGGCATCGAAATTCCGTCTACGCCAAACGGCTACTGGAATTTCCAGGGCTTATCCGCCACCAACGGCGGCCGTCTGGATAACGGCAAAGGCACCGCCGTTAACTTCAACACGCCGGGCAACGTAGAAACCCTGCAGTGGCTGACCGATCTCGGTCAGAAAGAGCAGGTATCGCCGAAAGGCGCGATTGCGTGGGGCACCACACCGCAGGACTTTATTAGCGGTAAAACCGCCATGATGGTGACCACCACCGGTAACCTGACCAACGTGCGTGATAATGCAAAATTCCCGTTTGGCGTGGCGATGCTGCCCGAGAAAACCCAACGCGGCAGCCCAACCGGCGGCGGTAACCTGTATGTCTTCAAAAACGCTTCAGCGCAACAGCAGAAGGCGGCGATGGAATTTATTCGCTGGGTGACATCGCCTGAGCAAGCCGCGCGCTGGAGTATCGCCACCGGTTATGTGGCCACCTCGCCAGCTGCCTGGGACACCACGGTGATGAAGGATTACGTTAAACAGGTGCCGCAGGCGCTGGTGGCGCGTGAGCAGTTGAAATATGCCCAGCCCGAGCTTTCAACCTATAACAGCGTGCAGATTCAGGATGCGTTGAATCACGCGGTCGAAGCGGCGGTCACCCAGGCGAAAACGCCGGCTGAAGCGCTGGAAGGCGCGCAGAAGCAGGCCGATCGTCTGCTCAAGTCCTACCAATAATCATGAGCACACTCCTCACCGTCGCGCCGGTTTGTCGTCCCCGGTTATGGTCGATGCAGCTGTATGGTTATCTGCTGATTTTGCCAGCGCTGAGCTTTTTGCTGCTGTTTACGCACTATCCGGCAGTGGCGACGGTGTGGGAGAGTCTGTTTAGCGCGGCACGTAACGGACATCCCGCCCATTTTGTTGGGCTGGATAACTATGTTGCGCTGCTGGATGACGACATCTTTATTCAGTCGCTGTGGAACAACCTGCTGTATGCGGCGATCACCATTCCGCTGGCGGTGACGCTGGCGTTGCTAATGGCGCTGGCGGTCAATCGACAGATGCGCGCCAATGCGCTGGTGCGTAGCGCATTCTTTATTCCATCGCTGCTGCCGATGATCGCCATCGCCAATTTATGGCTGTTTTTTTATACGCCGCAGCTCGGTTTGCTGAATAAGCTGTTGGCGCTCTTTTCCCTGCCAGCGATCAACTGGCTCGGCGAACCGGAAAGCGCGCTCTATTGTCTGATGGCGGTGTCAGTGTGGCGCGAAGCGGGCTTTTTCATGATTTTCTATCTCGCCGCATTACAGCAGATCGATCCACGCCTGAGCGAAGCCGCGCAAATAGAAGGGGCGTCGCGTCGCTATTTCTTCCGGCGCGTGCAGTGGCCGCTGTTGATGCCCACCACGCTGTTTGTGCTGATCAACGCGTCGATGAATGCTTTCCGCATTGTCGATCAGGTGATTGCGATGACCAACGGCGGACCGAATAACAGCAGCAGCCTGCTGCTGTTTTATATCTATCGCACCGCCTTTAGCTTCTGGGATATGCCGGCGGCCGCGGCGATGACGGTGGTGCTGCTGGTGATCCTCGCCGCCATTGCGCTGATCAAATTTAACCTGTTGGACAAGCGAGCCCATTACCAATGAAGCCAAAACTTTCTGTTGGCCGTCTGTGCCTGAACAGCGCAATTGGGCTTGCGGCGCTACTGTGGTTTTTGCCGATTCTGGTGGCGTTGTGGGTGGCGATTCATCCGGCGTCGGATCAGGCTAGCTTCGCGCTGCTGTCGCCGCTGACGCTGCAAAACTTCGTCAATGCCTGGCACGCCGCGCCGTTTGGCCGCTATTTTCTCAACACTACACTGCTGGTGCTGATGATTGTGGTGGTGCAGCTGATTCTGGCGACCATGGCTGCCTATGCGCTGGTGCGTTTACGGCTCAAATTCTCCGGCGTGATCTTTGCGCTGATTCTGCTGCAGCTGATGATCAGTCCCGATGTGCTGATTCTGAATAACTACAAAACCATCGGTGCGCTGGGTTTACGCGATACGCTGACCGGCATCGCGCTGCCGTATTTCTCCTCGGCGTTTGCCATCTTTCTGCTGCGGCAAACCTTCAAAAGTATTCCGCTGGTGCTGGAAGAGGCGGCGATTGTCGAAGGCGCCAGCCGATTCTATATTCTGCGCAAAATTTATATTCCGCTGGCGAAGCCGATTTACGTAGCCTTTGCACTGGTATCGATCAGCTTCCACTGGAATGATTTCCTCTGGCCGCTGGTGATCACCGATTCGGTCAACGTTCGGCCGCTGACTGTCGGCCTGCAGCTGTTCTCCGCGCCGGAGCAGGGCGTGCAGTGGGCGTTGATTGGTGCCGCCACATTGATGACCACCTTGCCGCTGCTGGTGCTGTTCCTGATTTTTCAGCGTCAGTTTATTCAGTCGTTTATGCGTGCCGGCATTCGCTAAGGAGTGATTTTCGTGTCTTATCCGCATCCGCATCCGCATCCGCATCCGCTGACCGCCTTGCAGCGTGAGTTGCTCGGCGATGTCGCCGAGTTGTATGCACGGCCTGGCCTGCGTGCCGCGCCGCTGAATGGCACGCTGCGCTTTGGTTTGATTGCCGATCCGCAATATGCCGACATCGACGCCGATGTTGCGAAAAATCTCTACTATCGGCAGGCGTTGCACAAGCTGCCGCAGGCCATTGAGGAGCTGAATCAGCAGCCGCTGGATTTTGTCGTCACGCTCGGTGACCTTGTCGATCGCCACTGGCACAGCTATGCGGCGATACTGCCGCTTTACGACCGCCTCGAACATCCGCATGCGGTGGTGCTGGGCAATCACGATGCGCAGACCATTACGCAGCATCTCAATGAGGCCGCCGCGCTGCCAAAAAGCTACTACGCCTTCGGGCTGCCGGGCTGGCGCTTTATTGTTTACGACGGCAACGATGTCAGTCTGTATTGCAACACGCTGAACGGTGACGACCGTGCGCAGGCGGAGGCGATGCTGGTGGATCTCACCGCGCGACAACAGCCGCAGGCAAAACCGTGGAATGGCGCGGTAGGATCACAACAGCTGGCGTGGATTGAACAGCAGCTGCAGCAAGCCGCGCAGCAGGGGGAAAAAGTGGTGGTATTTGGCCACTATCCGCTGGCGCCACACAACAGCCACAACTTACTCAACGGTAGTGAGCTGGCAGATCTGCTTTCTAGTTACAACATACTTTGTTGTTTTTCCGGACATGACCATCGCGGCGGCTTTGCGCGCATCGGTCAAACAGGCTTTTATACCCAGAAAGGCATGCTGGACGGTGCAGAGGATGTGCCGTTTGCCGTGGTGGAGATTGAGGGTGAATCGGTACGCGTGACAGGTTATGGCGGGGAAGTTAGCTGGTCGCCATGAATGGCGACCCCACAGGCATGACAGCGATGGCGAACGAAAGTCGCTCAGCGCTTAACTTCTCGGCATTACGCCACATCACTATGATGCTAGCCGCTGCCGACGAATGGCGATCTCTTCGGCACGTTGCAGCAGCTGCTGCAAATCATCTTCATCGATATCCAGCAGCTCGCCACTTTTCAGCGCCTGATGCAGGTCGTCGCGCGTAATCGGCACATCAATCACGACGGGCGGTGCTTTGGCTTCCGTCGCCGCCAGCGGATGCGGGTAGCGGCGTCCGGCCAGATTATTAAACACCAGCGCCAGCAGTGCCAGACACACCGAATTCAACAGCACCGGCGTAAGAATAAAGTGGTAACCCAACTGCTGCACGCCGTTGCCGCCAAGAATAGCGGTAAGCGCCACCGCGCCGCTAGGCGGGTGCAGGCATCGTAGCTGAAACATCACGGCAATCGTCAAACAAGCCGCCACGCCGCATGCCAGCGCAGGATGGGGAATATACAGCGCGGTGGTTACACCGATGACGCCCGCTACCAGATTGCCACCGACAATCGACCACGGCTGTGCCAGCGGACTATTGGGTAGGCCGAACAGCAACACCGCAGAAGCGCCCATCGGCGCGACAAACCACAGATTCACTTCGCCCAGCAGCCAATGACTGGTAAGGCTGGTAATCATTAATCCCAATCCTGCGCCAATACTGGCGATGACCCGCTGCTTTTTGCCCACCGGTAAAGGATGTGGCCAAAGGCGGGCCAGAAACGTGCGCACGGATGCAATCCATGTCACCGATGGCTGATGTGTCATGCGGGGGGTCACTCTGTCATAAGAAAAAACGATGGAGGCGAATTGTCGCCGATCGATCCTATAGGAACAACCACATTGTTAGTGTGCTGTTATCTTAAGGTGAGAGAAATGCTGATGATTGTCGCGACGCTTAACCAACGCCTAAGGTTGCTGTATAGTCCGTTTTTTTTCGGAGGAACCATGCTGCCTAACTCATCTACCCGCCTGAATAAATACATCAGCGAGAGCGGTATCTGCTCACGCCGCGATGCCGATCGTTATATCGAACAAGGCAACGTTTTCATTAACGGCAAACGCGCGGCCGTCGGTGCGCAGGTATTTGCTGGGGATGAAGTGAAAGTGAATGGGCAGCTGATTGAACCGCGTGACGAAGAAGATTTGGTGCTGATTGCGCTGAACAAACCGGTTGGCATCATCACCACCATGGAAGAGGGTGAGCGCGATAACATCGGCGATTTCGTCAATCACAGCAAACGCGTGTTCCCGATTGGTCGTCTGGATAAAGATTCGCAGGGGCTGATCTTCCTCACCAATCACGGCGACCTGGTGAATAAGATCCTGCGTGCCGGTAATAACCACGAAAAAGAGTATGTGGTTACCGTTGATAAGCCGATCACCGATGAATTTATTGCCGGCATGGGCGCAGGCGTACCGATGCTCGGCACCGTGACGAAGAAGTGCAAAGTTAAGAAAGAGTCGACCTTTGTGTTTCGCATCATCCTGGTTCAGGGGCTGAATCGTCAGATTCGTCGCATGACCAAGCACTTCGGTTTTGAAGTGACCAAGCTTGAGCGCACGCGCATCATGAACGTCAGCCTGAAAGGCATTCCGCTCGGCGAATGGCGGGATTTGACCGATGACGAACTGATCGATCTGTTCAAACTGATTGAGGACTCATCATCCGAAGATCAAAAAACGCAGAAGACGCAGGCGAAGAAGAAACCGGCCGCAGCGGGGAAAAAACCGGCCGTCAGCGCGGCGAAATCCGGTGAGAAAGCGGGCGCGAAACCGGCTAATCGCCAGCGGTTCGCCCAGCCAGGACGTAAAAAGAAAGGGCGTTAATTCTTCATTCCCCGCGCACCCGGCGCGGGGAAACGAAATTACTTGTCGTTGCCAAATCCCTGCTTTTTCAGCGCGTCCAGCACGTGCGGGAAGTAGATCTTGTGATAATAGCCGCTGACGCTTTCGCTCCAGCTCTCACCATCATCGCGTCCGATGTTCTTCCAGTGCTGCACCATCTGCTGATTGTAAGCGTCGATATGTTGCTCCAGCCCGGCAGGCTGATACTGCTCTTCATGACGGAAAGTGGCTAACGGCAGACGCGGTTTCTGATGTGCAGGTTGATCCACATGACCAATCACCACGCCAGCCACCGGGAAGGTGTATTGCGGCAGATCGAGCAGGCTAATTAACGCCTGCGGATCGCGACGAATGCCGCCAATCGGCACAATACCCAGACCTTCCGCACGCGCCGCCGCCATAATTGAACCCAGCGCAATACCAATATCGGTCGAGCCCGAGACAATGCTTTCGATACTCTGCTGCGCAATTTGTTCGCGATCGATGGCCTGCATCGCCAGACGAGATTTATGCATATCCAGCACCAGGGTAATAAATACCGGTGCTTTGGCAATCCACGGCTGACCGCCGGCAATTTGTGAAATCTGCGCGCGTTTCGCGGCATCACGTGTGACCACCAATGAGACTTGCTGCGAGTTCACCGAAGTAGGCGCGTGATAAGCGGCCGAAATGATGCGATCCAGCACCGCATCCTCAACGGATTGATCGGTGAAACTGCGGTCGCTTTTGTGGGTGGTGAAAATATCGATTAATGAACTCATTGTTCCTCCAGATTGGGAGGCGAGAGCGTAACAGAAGTCGGTGTAAGTGGATTTAACCGTTGTTGCCGTGGCTAACTACTTATTTTGCATAAGCAAAGTGCGGATAGGATTAAAAAAATAGAGCCGGTGCATGCAGCACCGGCTAAGCGACTTGCGCAGCCACAATCGCCGAATGAATACTACGGTCGGGTCCGCTAAGCATCACGGTTTTACCTGAACGTAGTCCACGCTGGAACTGGCTCATTCGCTCTTCGCTAATGCCGGCTCCGCACCACAGCAGGTGATGATCGTGGCGGCTTTCAGAACCATAAAGGATCGGTTGCGAAGTTTGATCCACCTCGACACAGAATCCTTGTCCGGTCAGGCGAATCGCTTCCAGCCAAATCTCGGTTTCATCGCCTTTACTCACCACTTCCAGCAGCAGAGGCATATTTTGCTGCCGTGATGACGCGCGTTTCACGCAATCGCTGTGATGCAGGATGGCATCATGAAAGCGCGCCAGACGCCGGGATGCGCCGCGACGGGTATCATCGCGCAGCCAGCGGTTAAGCGGTTTCATCAACACCTCGATAAAATCGTCGCTGCTGTAATCGCCCGCCAGATTGCGCACGGTGCGCGCCAGTTCGCGGTCGGAGCCGATTTCCAGCTGGCGTAATACATCACCGCGACGTGCCATCCAGGCTGAGGAGGTGTATTCCAGTCCGCAATGGCGTCCCTGATAGATCTGCCACAGCGTGGCACCACCGGCGGTTAACGCCATCATGGCCAGAACTTCATCAACCTGATGACGGCTCCAGTCCTGATTGACGTGGTTTTCAGAAATTAATCCACCGCGTAACCAGCGACGCAAATTCGCGCGATTAGCACCGGTAATGGCGCATACGGTTTCAGTTGAATAAAAGTACATAACGAGCCCTCAGATTGAGGGTGAATTGCCGTGGGCGTTAACCCAGGATGAGCAACCATCCTGAACCTTATCTGTATGGATTACCAGTAATCTTTAAGCAGATCTTAACAATATTCGAACAAGCGAAGCGTGAAACAGCGCCGGAAGCCATGCGGTACAAGGCTTCCGGCTGAGCTTATTTTTTATCCAGCCAAACCTGTGACAAATTGCCTTCGATACCATAAACAGTAACGATGTCGTTATGCGATAGGCTAATACATGGCAAAAAAGTTACCGCGTCACTTTCACCACGGTTTTACCGAAGTTTTTGCCTTGCAACATGTCGAAAAACGCCTGCGGCGCGTTTTCTAATCCGTCGATCATATGTTCGCGATAGTGGATTTTTTGCTGCTCCACCAGCGGTGTCATCGCCTTGAGGAATTCCGGATAACGATCGCCGTAATCCTGGAAGATGATAAAGCCCTGCATGCGAATACGACGCTTAAGAATGCCGCCCATAATTTGCGGCGTGCGATCCGGGCCTGGCGGCAATTCGCGACTGCTGTAGCCAGAAACCAGGCCGCACACCGGCACGCGCGCGGCGGTATTCAGCAGCGGGAATACCGCATCAAACACTTTGCCGCCGACATTCTCGAAGTAGATATCGATACCGTCCGGGCAGGCCGCCGCCAGCTGTTGTGCAAAATCGTCACGATGATGATCGATGCAGGCGGAAAAACCGAGCTTCTCAATGGCGTAGCGACACTTCTCTTCACCACCCGCGACGCCCACGACATGACAGCCCTTGAGTTTACCCAACTGACCAACGGTTGCTCCCACCGGTCCGGTGGCCGCCGCGACCACCAGGGTTTCGCCTTCTTTCGGCTGGCCGATATCCATCAATCCCATAAAGGCGGTGAAGCCCGGCATGCCGAGAATACCCAGCGCCCAGGAAGGATGGGGCAGATCGCCCAGTTTCGCGACGCCAGTGCCGTCTGACACCGCATAGCTTTGCCAGCCGCTTTGCGCGAGAACCCGATCGCCTTGCTTAAAATCGGCATGTTTGGATGCAGCAACTTCGCTTACCGTGCCGCCTACCATGGGCTGATCAAGCTCAGCCGGTGCGGCGTAGGATTTGCTGTCATCCATGCGCCCACGCATGTACGGGTCAAGCGATAAGTACAGCGTGCGCAGCAGGATCTCGCCATCCTTCAGTTCAGGAATCGGCTGCTCAACCAGGCGAAAATTCTCTTTTACCGGTTCGCCTTCAGGGCGTGAGGCTAAAAGCCAGGCCTGGTTACGTTGATTGGATTGCGACATTTTTACCTCTATTAGCGTTTTCACGTGAGGCAAGTGTAGTTGAGGAATAGGGAGGTTTGTGCGCTGGCTCAACATCTGTTTTTAAAGCCGATGTTGAGCCAGCGCACAAAGCGCGACAAAACTTTACGTTGGAAATTAACATAACCCTATGAATTTTAACAATCATAGGGCATTTGCCTAAGCGGTCTCGGGCAATATCCCATACCCGTGCGTTAACTCTGCTGCGTATATCTATACGGTGTTTTAATCCCTACAGGTGACGCATGACACAACAACAATATCCATTATCCCCCGATCATCAGGCGCTTATCGCCTCCGCCATCGGCAAGTTTTTCCGCCGCATTATTCCGATGCTGGCGCTGATGCTGATCGTTAACCAGATCGATCGCGCCAATATCGGTTTTGTGAAAGCTGAACTGCAAACCGATGCGGGCATCAGTGCTGCGGCTTTCGGCTTAGGTGCCGGGCTGTTCTTCATCGGCTATGCGCTGTTTGAAGTGCCGAGCAATATGATGCTGAAGAAGCTCGGCGCACGCGTGTGGCTGACGCGCATCATGATTACATGGGGCATGGTGGTGGTGCTGACCGGTTTCGTTAGCACGCCGCTGCATTTTTATCTGCTGCGTTTTCTGCTGGGCGTGGCGGAAGCTGGCTTCTTTCCCGGCGTGCTGTTCTATTTTCGTCAATGGGTGCCCAACGCCTGGCGAGGCCGCGCCACGGCGATGGTGCTGAGCGCCACGGCCAGCGCTTTTCTGTTTTCCGGTCCGCTTACCGGCGCGATTCTGATGATGCATGATGTCGGCGGGATCGCCGGTTGGAAATGGGTGATGTTTATGGAAGGCGGCGGATCGATAGTGATCGGTTTGCTGGCTGCCTTTGTGCTGGTATCAAAACCGCAAGGGGCAAAATGGCTCAGCGAAGCGGAAAAACAGGCGCTGGCGCAGCAGTTGGCGCTTGAGGATGATGCCCGCGAAGAGCATGCCGTTAGCCACAGTCGCTGGGGATTGATCGCCGACCGCAGTTTGCTCACCTACTGCCTGATCTTCTTCACGATGACCATGACCGGTTACACCCTGGTGTTCTGGTTGCCGCAAATCATTCAACGCATTCAGGGCTTCAACAGTTTCGAAACCGGGCTGCTGACCGCCATTCCCTGGCTGTTCGCCATCGTTGCGCTGTTTCTGCTGGGTAAAGCCACCGATCGCTATCGCGATAAGCTGGATAAAGGACTCGGCATCGCCATGCTGATTGCCGCATGCGGCACCTTTATGGCTACGCTTGGCACGCCGTGGTTTGGCTTTGTGGCGATGATTGTGGCTTGCATTGGTTCCAAGGTGAGCGCGGCCTTCTTCTGGCCGATGCCGCAAAGTGAATTGCCCGCGTCGATTGCCGCACCCGGCATTGCACTCATCAATTCGATTGGCAACCTCGGCGGCTTCTTTGCGCCCACGGTATTCGGCTACCTGGAAATGCACACCGGCAGCACCACCGGCGGCCTCTACGCACTGACCAGCGTGTCAGTGATTACCGGCCTGTGGCTGCTGCTGCGTCGCAAACCCGTTCCCCCCGCATTCGGTCACACGGAGAGAAACCATGTCAGACAGTCCAGTCATTAAATCGATGCGCATCGTGCCGGTTGCCGGTTACGACAGCATGCTACTGAACATCGGCGGCGCCCATAATTGCTACTTCACGCGCATTATCGTGATATTGACCGATTCTGCCGGGCATACCGGCGTGGGCGAAACGCCGTGTCATGCGTCGACCTTGCAACTGCTGGAGCAGTTCCGTCCGCTGATTGAGGGCAGTTCGCTGCTGCGCCTCAATGCCACGCTGAGCCAGCTATTCAGCAGTGAAGCGCGTCTGCAACAAACCTCGCATACCAACGACATCCATATCCCGCAGATGAATCCGGAGAAGTTCTATAATGCTGCCGCAGCGATAGAAGCGGCGCTGCTGGATCTGCAAGGCAAACTGTTTAATCTGCCGGTGGCGGATCTGCTCGCCAGCGGCAAACAGCGCGATCGCATTCCGGTGCTGGGATATTTGTTCTACATCGCCGATCGCAAGCGCACCACGATGAATTATCGCTCGGGAGATGATGAGCAAGAGGGCTGGTTCCGCCTGCGTCATCAAGCGGCGATGGATAGCGCAGCGCTGGTGCGTTTAGCCGAAGCCGCGGTTGAGCAATACGGCTTCCGCGACTTCAAACTAAAAGGCGGCGTGCAGGCCGGTGAAGTGGAAGTTGAAACGGTAGAAGCGCTGCTGGCACGCTTTCCCGAGGCGCGCGTGACGGTGGATCCCAATGCCAGCTGGTCATTAGAGGACGCGATCCGCTTTGGCAAACAGCTGGCGGGTAAAGTGCCATATCTGGAAGATCCTTGCGGCGCGGAACAGGGCTATTCCGGGCGGGAAACGCTGGCTGAGTTTCGCCGCGCCACCGGCGTGCCGGTCGCCACCAACATGATCGCCAACGACTGGCGCCAGCTGCATCACGCGCTACAGCTTAATGCTATTGATATTCCGCTGGCCGATCCGCACTTCTGGACGATGCGTAACGCCAACGTAGTGGCACAGCTGTGCAACGAATGGGGGCTGACCACCGGCTGTCACTCCAATAATCACTTTGATATTTCGCTGGCGATGGTGGCGCATCTGGGCGCCGCCGCGCCGGGCGATCGTCAGACGGCTTTCGATACGCACTGGATATGGCAGGATGGCCAGCAGCTGACGCGTCAACCGCCGCAAATCCGCGATGGTTATCTGGAATTACCGCCTGGGCCAGGCTTGGGCATTGAGCTGGATATGGAGCGCCTCGAACAGGCGCATGCGCTTTATCAGGCGCTGCCGGACAAGAATCGTAACGATGCGCTGGGTATGCAGTTTTTGATTGATAACTGGCGCTACGACGCCAAACGTCCGTCATTGGTACGCTAAAGGAGCAGGATGAAGACCTTATTACCTACGGTGACGCTAATAGCGTCAATGATGGCGAGTGCGCCTTTACTGGCACAAACCTTTGTTTATGTTTCGGAAGCGGATGACGGCACCATCGCCCGCTACGCGCTCAATGAGCAAACCGGTGCGCTGCAATTGCTGGGTCGTACCCATGCCGGCGGCAAAGTGATGCCAATGGCGTTGAGTGCCGATCATCGACATCTTTATGCGGCGATCCGCAGCAAGCCTTTGCAACTGGTGAGCTGGAACATCGACAGTAAAACCGGCGATCTGAGCCAAACCAGCGCCGTCACCGCCGCAGCCAGTTATCCTTATATCAGCACGGATAAACAGGGACGCTTTTTGCTCGGCGACTCTTACGACGGTGACGTGGTGCATGTTTATAAGCTCAATAGCGATGGCAAGGTGATTGCGCCGCCGGTTGGCAGCTTCAAAACCGGCCATGCGGCACATTCAGTGATTGTGGATGCGAGCGGCAATTCTGCTTATGTCGGCAATCTCGGCACCGACCGCGTGCTGCAGCTAACGCTAAGCGCGCAGGGTGAATTAACTGCGCTGGGTAACGGTTACGTCAAAACGGCTGCGGAAAATGGCCCGCGCCATTCAGTGCTTTCACCTGACAATCGCTATCTCTACAACATCGGCGAGATGGGCGGCATTATCGCGCAATTCCGCCGCGAAGCCAGCGGAGAGCTGGTAAAAGTGGCGGAGACGCCGAATGCCGTCGCCGCGCAATATAAACTCGAACATGGCCGTGAGCGTCCGCCAGGTTATAGCGACACCACGCCACGCATCTGGTCGGCCGATATTGGCCTGACGCCGGACGGACGTTTTCTCTATGTTAGCGAGCGAACCAGTAGCACCATTACCGGCTATCGGGTCAATAGCGCCGATGGCAAACTGACGCTGATTGCTAGCTGGCAAGTGGAGAAGCAGCCGCGCAGCATGGCCATCACCGCTGATGGACGCTGGTTAATTGCCAGCGGCGAGAAGAGTAAGGTCATCGGTAGCTATGAAATTGATGCAGAAAGTGGGGCGCTGAAGCGAGTTAGCGAAGCACCTGCCGGACGCGATGCGAACTGGGTGACGATAGTCAGTTACAAATAGCCGTTCATGCGAACCTGGTCGGCATTGATGGCGACCAGGTTCGCATCATTAACCCATCAAAGCTGCTGATAATGCTCGTCAGAGACAGGTTCCAGCCACTCGTTTGAGGCGCCTTCGGCCGGCACCGCGATGGCAATGTGGGCGAACCAGCTGTCCGCTGCGGCGCCATGCCAGTGCTTCAATCCCGCAGGAATGTTAACCACGTCGCCAGACACTAACTGACGCGCCGGTTGGTTCCAGGCCTGATACCAACCGCGTCCTCCCGTCACCAGCAAGATCTGGCCACCCCCATGATGGATATGCCAGTTGTTACGGCAACCCGGTTCAAACACCACATTACCGATCGTGACGCCTTCGGTTGTCAGCATGTTTAGATAGCTGGTACCGGTAAAATACTGTGCCAATGCGTCGTTTTTTGGCCCTTTCGGGAAAATACCATTGCCATCAAATTGCTCGCTCATCTTTTTCTCCATATATGCAGCGTTGATAAAGTGTAGCGGCGGGGCGATGGAATGATAATGCGCTCACAGCAGAATACACTTGTGAGCGCCATTCATTAATGCAATTGCGGTGACAACGTCACTGATTGGGGTAAACAGATTGCATTAGTCGGCCGCGACGATCGAACTTGCTGGCGATGAGCCACAGCAGTGCAGTAACAAACCAGCCAATAATCCATGACACATCATTCCCCGCGAAGATCCAGGTTAATGATCCGTGATGCAGCGGGTTATCAATAAACGGCAGCTGTACCAGCACGCCGCAGAAGTAGACAATAATGCCCGCCCAGTTCCAGCGGCCGTAGCGACCGTGCGGCTGAGAAAGCGCCGGGACATCGACCTTTCCTTTGGTGATCAAATAGAAATCCGTCAGGCTAATCGCGCTCCACGGTACGAAAAAGGCCAGCAAAAACAGCAGGAAATGGGTAAATGATTTAAGAAATGCCGGTTCGCTAATCAACGCAATGACGCAAGAGATCGTCACCATCAGTACCACAAACAGGATACGACCCGCGCGGCTGAGCGAGGTTTTCTGCCGAAATCCTGAGACGATGGTGGTGAGCGACATAAAGCTGCCGTAGGCGTTCAGGGTAGTAAAGGTGATCTTGCCAAAACAGATCGCGAAATAGATCACCATCGCCATGGTCGCGCTGCTGCCTAAACTGACGATATAGCCGACTTCATTCACTGAAAAAGCCTTACCCGCAATGGCTGCGACGATCACACCTAAGGTCATTGAAGCCTGAGTGCCTAAAACCGTGCCGAAGAACACGCTGCTGAACAGTTGCTTCGCTGAGACATTTTCGGGTAAATAGCGCGAATAGTCAGAGACGTACGGGCAAAATGCAATCTGCCATGAGGAGGAGAGCGATACGGCCAGTAAGAAATTGCCGACAGTGAAATGCTGGTTTTGCCATACCGCTGATAAGTCATGACTGGAGAGTAGCGTGATGAACAGATAAATAAAGGCGAGGACGCCAATCACGCTGGCCACTTTACCGAGCTTATGAATGACGCGATACCCCAGTACCGCAATCACCACAATGATGGCACTGAACAGAATCATGCCAGCCGCATTGCTGGTATTGATCAGTTTAGCCAGCGCCTGGCCGGCCAGCACCGTGCCGCTGGCAGAAAATCCGACGTACATAATACAAACCAGCACTAACGGAATCACCGCACCATAAACGCCAAACTGCATGCGGCTGGTGATCATTTGCGGTAATCCCAGGCGCGGCCCCTGGATGGCGTGCAGTGACATGATCGCTGCACCAACAATCTGCCCAACCAGTAAACCAATAATCGACCACACCACATCGCCGCCCAACACCACGGCCAGCGCGCCCGTCACAATGGCGGTGATTTGCAAGTTACCGCCAAACCACAGGGTGAACTGGCTGAACGGATGGCCGTGACGTTCGCCTGGTGGAATGTAATCAATGGACCGCGTTTCTGACAGGCGCTGTTTATCCGCGCCCGCGTAATCTGCTGCAGGTGATTCGGCTGACATAGTTTCCTCGCTGAAGCGTCTAAGAGTGGCGAATTATTGTTAGTAGGATGTGAGATCTCTTGGTGATACATGTATATACATGTATCGATACTGGCATGCAGAATGGAAACTTACAATATGCTCAGCCATTGGAAAATGTGATGACGCGGGCAAGGTTATGAAGTTTTGCGTGGTATTACGCGCAGGGAAAGTGCGTGAGTTTAATGACGCTGCTACGTGAATTCTGGAAAAAGCGCAGGGGGATTATTGCTGAGATTTCACGTAGCGTTGGCGGGATTGTCGCCTGAAATTACTTGTCGCGACCCATCGTCCAGGGATTGGGCTCGGCATCATCGCTTTTATTAACGGCGAAATCGTCCAGTGAATCCAGGTACAGCGCCTCCACCTCAGCGCGTGCCCACGGCGTGCGGCGCAAAAATTTCAGGCTTGATTTAACGCTGGGATCGCTTTTAAAGCAGTTGATATTAATCAGCTTAGCCAGTGCAGCCCAGCCATAATGAGCGACCAGCGCATTGATTTGCATCTCAAGCGTTACGCCGTGCAACGGGTCTTTAGAGCGATGATCGTTCATAGAAATTCCTTAAAAATGGTGACGGGGAAGGTTACAAGAAAGCCAGGCTAGCGGCAATGGGGCGATCTTCATTGCCGGTAATTCCACCTCAATGCTGTACACTTGTGGCTGCGAATTCACTAATGGACGATACGCTATGAACGACAAGAAAATGATTTCCATCGATCAATTCAATCTCAATGAACGCGTGGCGGTAGAAGAGGTGATGCGCGGGTTGGTAGAGAAGTATCGCCAGCGCACCGGCAAAGAGCCGGACGCCAAAAAAGAGAAAGAGTTCACGGCAGAAGCCCGGCAACAGGTTATGACCACGAAACTGGCTAAAGAGAAAGCCATCGCGGAAAAAGCCAAAAAAACGCCGACCCGCCGCAAGAAACCGGAATCGTTGAAAGAGAGCGAAGTCAGCGATTTCAACTGGAAAGCGTCAGTGATTAAAGGTCGCCGTTAATCCGCTGCTGTTGCTGGCTCAACTCAGCAATCCGGCACCCACGTTTACCGATAACCCCAGTATCGCCAGATTGAAGATAAACGAGATGACCGATTGCAACAGCGTTATTTTGCGCATTTCCGTGGTGCCGGTGGCAACATCCGCTGTTTGCGACGCGACGGCGATGGTGAAGGCGAAGTAGATAAAATCCCAGTAGTCGGGATCGTCAGGCTTTTCCGGGAAGATCATCGGCGTGACGTCTTTGCTGCGGTGCAGATAGTGATGGTGGGCATAGTGCATTGCAAAGGAACTGGGCAGTAATGCCCACGACACAATCAGCGTCATCGCCGTTAGCAGTAAATGCAGCGCGCGCGGCGTTCCCGTGAGAGCGTGCAGGGATGAAAGCTCACTCAGAATCGCGACGATACTGATCATACAAGCAAAAATCACCATGCCTAACACTAAAGCGGCGCTTTGGTCCTGTATTTTGGCAATGCGCTGAATATCTTTCCCCTCGGTGCGCAACATGCGAAACCAGATAAAAAACAGATATAACCACGCCAAAGCATTCCAGCCAATTAACATGCGCTGCATCATGCCTAACTGCGCCGGAAGTGCGTAATAACAAATGACGCCAGCAATAATTGAAATCAGTAGCCGCAAACGGGCGAACAGGTGAGTGGTTAATGAAGCGCTCATGCAGGTCATCGTTCTGAAATGGTTGATGATGTTAACTGTAGCTGAAGGCGCACCTTAGGGAGTGGCGGGCGAGATTTAAATGAATGACGGCGCTCCAGCGCTATATGCCAACCTAGCCTTACCACAAACCAATTCCCAATGAATGGTTTAAATAAATTTTCTAAAGGGTACCTTTAGTACCTTAATAATTATATTTTCAAACCAAAAGTTTGCTATGGTTTGAAAAATAATCTATAAAAGCATTATGACTACCCTAAAACCATCAAAATTAAACCATCTGTTGAGCACCATTCCTGCTGGAGTGGTGCTTACCTCCGCGTGGCTGATAGAGCAGGGATACAGCCTGGAGTTGCAGAAGCAGTACCGTAAAAGCCAGTGGTTTCAGTCAATTGGAACGGGCGCGGTGATACGCAAGGGCGACAGAGTTGACTACCTTGGCGGACTCTATGCTCTACAGTCACAGCTGGGAATGGCAATCCATCCTGCTGCCAAAACGGCACTTGCTCTCCAGGGCAAATCACATTATCTAGGCCTGAATGAAAATCGCGTGATGCTTTTCGGTCCGCCTGGGGAGAAGCTGCCCAAATGGTATGAGAGTTATGACTGGAGTATGCAAATAGACTGCAAGTCGTCGGGTTTTCTACCTCCGAACCTCGGACTGATTGAGATGGAGCATAAGTCATTCAAAGTAAAGGTATCGAGCCCGGCTCGAGCCATTATGGAATGCCTTTATCTGGCACCCGATCACCAGCCGTTGATGGAAGTCTTCGAGCTGATGGAGGGCTTAAATAATTTGCGGCCACTCACCGTGCAAAAGCTGCTTGAAAGCTGCACGTCGATAAAAGTAAAAAGGCTCTTCCTCTACATGGCAGAGAAAGCCGGTCATGACTGGTTCAGTTTTCTAAAAACCGAAAATATTAACCTGGGAAGTGGTAAAAGAGTCATCGTTCCAGGCGGTAGTTTGAGTAATAAATATCAGATAACTATTCCAAAGGAACTGGAGTCAGGCCAATGAAGGATACCTACAGAAAACAAGTCCAGCTGCTGCTGGATGTGCTTAACTTCCAGGATTTCCCATCAGTGAAATGGAAACTGTTTAACCTGGAAACTTTCCAGAAGAAAAAACCGGCAGAATGGCAGGCTCATATCGATAAACTGGAAGTGGCATTCAGGCTATAAATAGCGTGTTTACTGCACCAGGCTGCAACCGCCGCACGTCGCAGCGGATTCAGTTTTACAAAACAATATTTTTCTCTTAACCTGACCAACGCATGTTGATTTTGCGAGACAGAACAACACCATTGCTAACGCACTCATGCCTGGGAAACAGTGACAATACAGAGATCTTGATGAATAGAAGTTACGATGAACTGATGAAAGACAGAATGATTGGCGAGGCTCTTCTGGCGCTTTTAGAAGATGGCATTGCGATATCGCCTGTGGCACTCATTGCAAAACTCGAGTTTATGGCGGAAAAAGAAGAAGAAAGTTACAAGAAGGCGGCCTGTCAATACGCGTTGACGGAGATAAGAAGCCATAGCGTCAGGACAAACAAGTTGAGTATTGAGCGGGATTTCGGTGATGCGACGTTTAGTCATCAAAACTATGCTCGGGATGATAAAAAGCACTGATTTAAGGCTCTGCTTTAACTCATATGCCAACGCTTTTGTTAATTGTAATACCAATTCAGTGAACAGCAGGAATAGGGCAAAGGGCACACCTTGTGAGGTATCGACGCATTGCTCAACGCCTTTTATTAGCTCATCTTTTCCGCGATTTTGCCCATGGCGTCAACATAACCTCTTTTGAGCTGAATCGGCGCTTGTTCTTCATGTTGTTTCAAAAGCGCGGTGATCAGGTCAATTTGCAAAGGTTGATCGGATTTAAGCAAGCATGAGACTGCATGACCTATTACCGCATGAATGTCATCCATATTTTCTGATTTATCAAATGACATAAAAACTCCTGAGTTCATTAGCTGATAAAATTACAGCCTGTTCCAAAATAGTTAGGTGAATGAATGACTTCCCTATGCTCAAAGCCCGTCAGGGGAGTGCCCTAATAAGTTTTTTACGCAACTCGGCAATTCTCACGGTCAAATCCGCCAGTTCCTCATAAGGTGTATCCATCACTGACACCATGTCGGCGGGAACGCCGGCAGCCTCAATTTTCAATTGTTGACCCTGCGCGGTAACAGAAATCAGTACTCTGCGCTCATCGCGTCCCACATCTCGCGTTCTGCAGATCACGCCGCTCTGCTCAAGTCGTTTTAACAACTGGCTGAGTGTTCCTGAATCGAGCTGAACGCGTGCGCCTAGATCTGAAACCGTGACATTATCTTTTTCCCACAGTGCGAGCATCACCAGATATTGGGGATATGTCAGGCCAAGGGGCTTTAGTCTTGATTGATAAAGTTTAGTCATCGCAAGGGATGCGGAATAAAGTGCAAAGCACAGAAACTGATCGACGGTAACCGGTGCTTCATTTTCTGGTCCTGTACAGCACACTTCATCGTTTAACTCTTTCATATCACCACTAATTCTCGACCGGGGCAGCTCCCGTAGAAACCACGAAGATCCCCAGCACTCTGATTACGTATCACTCTTTTTACGACAGGCACAAAGGAAAACAGACGATAAAAGCCTTCCCGTTGGCGACAAATATATTGACATAAATTAGATTGAAGTCAATTTAAATTGGAAGGGGCTTTTGGCGTGGATTAGGGCTATTAATCAGGTATTTACCATGGTTTGCTTGAGTTCATGTTGCCTGACTGAGAGGATGTCCGGCTGAAAAATCCGGATGGCGTTGAGCGTGCCGCGTTCAGAGTCTGGTGGCGGCATAATATCTCAAACGGAACGGTGTAAAACCGTGACGCGGCTGGAGCGTTTTTGCGGCAAGTGTGGGACCGAAGCCGACGTAATTTTCGCGTAGCAGCGTCAGTATCCGGTAGAGCAATGCATCACCAATCCGGTGCTTCGGGCGTGTCAAAAATGAAATGTACTACGGCAGAAACTGGGCAGGCACAACTCTGGAAGATTTTATGTGCTTCCTGAACAGGTACATACGCTGGTATAACGAGGAGCGTATTAAAATCTCACTAGGTGCAATGAGCCCGGTGAAATACCGTCAGCATCTGAGGATCTCAACATAACCAGTCCAACAAAATATCCGCATCTCCCAGGCGGACATTACTATTGGGGTGCTACAATCTAAGTGCGCATAATCTTGATTATGTTAAATGAGATATGCCAATGCGCACTCAGGCCCAACAAACCTTATCTCCTACCCTAATGACTCCAGCCAACGTTCGCCGCCCTGAAAAATAGATTGAATAAATTCGGCTCGATAAGTGTTAACTCTGCATATACAGAACTGGAGTAAACCCGTGATCCGCTCTACTTATTTAGTCAGCCTTTTATTCCTGATGTGTTCGACAGCACAGGCTGAGACGATTAACTATTTTATCAATACCGAACGCACGGCTTTCCGCGTTGATCGGCTAGTCGGTATTGTTGACGACCACGTAGATATTGAGCTCAGAATTATCGCACAGACGAAAATGCCCTAAGGCCATTTTATTATAATGTAGTTAACGCTCGTCGAATCTCGGCCAGTAATGCGCGCCCTGCTTCACCGATCGCTTTTCGCTATGGTGAATCTCCATGACAAACGTTTTCCAGATTAATGCAGCGAGCAACTAACGCCCCGAAACCTATTGGAATGGCGTATCAGGACAATTCGATCAAATCAGTGAGTGTCTGCCGATCAATTTCAGGGAAGGCTTGATAAATGTCTTCACTCTTCATGGCATAGATTTGCTGAAAATAGGTTTTTGCACCGTCAATGGCACCCATATTGTAGAGCGCACGGGCCATTGTCATTCTTGAAAGTATTTGATCATGCTTCGCTTCCCAATCAAGCGCTTCTTTTGCTGCTTCAATAGCCTCATGATAGCGTTGACAATTCACTAATGCTGCGCCATAACCACCCAAAATCCAGAAATAAATCTCGTCGTCTCGTAGATGTGCCTTCGCTAATTCAGCCGCAGCAGCCCAGGCAAAAGCTGAGGCAAGCTTCTCATTGATTACACCCAGAGAAATACCTTGATTAGCTAAATCTAAAGCTTTCTCTTTCCACGCTTTATGGTGAAATTCCATATTCAAATACCTTGTTAATCTGGATGATTAAATGAGTAAGTTTAAGACATTTTTCTATTCACCAGCAATAAGCAATGAAGCGGAGTGTTCCAGATAGTAATGGTTGTTATGATTCGCTGCCGCTAAATAAGGCAGCGAATCTCAATGGCAAGAAAATTAACGGCTCACTTCATGTCCGATTAAGCCACCAATCGCCGCACCGCCCAGCGTGCCGAAGGTGCTGCCGCCGGTTAATACCGCGCCGCCTACGGCACCGACACCGGCACCAATCGCGGTGTTTCTGCCACGATGAGACATGCCGCAAGCGGTCACCGAAAACATCACCAACATAACCATAGCAATTTTACAGCTGCGTTTTAAAAGCATACAAAGCCTCACTGCCATTATTTTATGGCATGCAAAAGTGTTTATTTGATTGTTGTTAAAATACCCAATCTGTTGTGACTGGCACTGCTCGTCGGCGTGAATTTAAGGGGTTTTCAGACGCTGTGGAAGGTAAAAATTCCTATTTGAAGCTGGCACTAGCAAAGCGGCTTAAGCGGAGCCGCTTTGCTCGTCATCACCAGGTTATGCCGCCGTGCGCTTTACCCGCACCACCGTTCTCACCATCGCCAGCGTGGCGACTATCAACAGAATGGCACCAACCATCGCCATGGCTTTAAAGCCGAGATGTTTGAACATCATCAAACCGACAATGCCACCGATCAGGAAGGAGAAAATGGTGGTCAGATGCGTCCACAGCTGGCGCTTCTGCCCGGATACGTTTTTCGACGGATCGCGACGAAACAGCGCCGCTATGACCGAAGCCAGTGAAATCCCGGCATCGGTTAAGGTGCCGGTAATATGGGTTGAGCGTACGCGGCCATTGGATAATTGCGTTGATGTTGAATTATGTATGCCCATCAGGAAGCCCAGAATGACAATAACTTCGCGATTATTGGCCGATGAATAAAAGAACATTTCAAACAGCGATAATAATATTAATGCCAGCCCTTCCACCCAGAGAATCTGGCAGAAAATAATCCGGTTGCCATTGGCCAATCCGCTAATCACCACCATTCTGGCGGTGACCGCGCCACAAACAAAAGCAAACAGAATGGTAGCTAAAAAGGTGATGTCGCGGAAATTAACGTTCGACACTTCACTGGATAATTGTGAGGTATTGCCTGACATGTGTGAGGGGAAAAAACCAAATGCCCCGAGGGCGATCGCATTAAGCACTCCAGCGGCGGTGGCTAACCACATCGCCAGATTGCGATCCTCATCATGCGTGCGCGTACGTTTAAGTTTAATCAGCATCAGATACCCCATCATTCTGAAATTTGGCCGAATAGTAAACGTAGAGCAAATTGGCAATATTATGACTAGGAAACCCCTGAATAATTAACAAGAGTGTTAAAGAAACTAAAAAAAGCAATTAAGTCTCGATATATTTAAATAAATGTAAAGAGACGCAGCGTGATAATGCATTGCTTACGATGGAACGTGGCTGGCTATTTTCATCGGTGCCACTACGACGTTGACGCCCAAATCCTGCATACGGCGCAGAATCGGTACCGGCGTGCCCTGATTGACAATCACCACGTCGAATTCACTGAGATGCGCAAAGCGGTGCAGCGCCCGACGTTCAAACTTTGTATCATCCATCATCAAAATGCGTTTCTGCGCCGCATCAAACATCGCGCGTTTAGTTTCTACCGTCTCAGCGGACTGATGGAACACCGCGTCGTCGATAATCGCCGACATGCTGACGAAAAACACGTCGGCGCGCAGGCTGGCAATCTCTTCGCGCGTCATGCGGCCCATAAAGGCATTGCACCAGTGATAAAACTGTCCGCCCAGCCCCATTAAGGTGATATCACGGCCGTTGCGCAGCTCGTTCATTAAGGTTAGCGAGTTGGTGATCACCGTCAGCGGCGCGCGTGCGGCCAGCAGCCGCGCCATCTGCAATACGGTGGTGGAATCATCAAGAAAAATGGCCTGGCCCGGCTCCAGATAAGTCGCGGCCACATCGGCAATGGCCTGCTTCTCTTCCAGCTGGCGCGTGGCACGGTAAATATCACTGGATTCGACGAGGCTGGTTGGCGTGGCTGAAACCACGCCGCGAGATTTATGCAGCAGCCCACGCTCCACCATCTCATCGATATCCCGGTGTGCGGTCATCAAACTGATGCCGAAGCGATCGGTGATATCTTCGATGCGAATCGCCCCTTCAGCCATTACCGCTTCAGCGATCAATTGGCGACGCGCCAGCTGGCGTGCCTGACGGCTATCGCTGGGGAGGGTTTCGGCCATAAAAACGCCAAGGGAAGAGTCCTGCGGGTTGTGCGCCATATTTCATCCGGTTTGAAGCGAAAAGCGGGTTCGGCACTTATTACAGCGTTTAAACAAGGTTTTGGCAAATGACGACAGGTAATGATGATCGCACGTACCGTAGCGGCGCAATTTATTGCGCGATGAATCGCGCCGCTACAGGACTGTGCGCTCTGTAACTTACTGCTTCAACACAAACGGCGAGGCGAAGTTGCCGGCGTTCTCTTTGGTGATCAGGATGCAGTCAAACAGCTGCTTCTCGGATGCGGCACCGGTTTTACCGGTTTTCAGGAAACTGTCCGCCTGCTCTACTGCTTTCTGCGCGAACTGTGCCACCGGCTGCATCACGGTGTAGGCCAGCGTGCCGGCTTTCACGGCGTCAACCGCATCAGGCGATCCGTCAAAGCCGCCAACTTTAATCTGATTCAGCTTGCCCGCCTCTTTCAGTGCAGCAATGGCGCCCAGCGCCATCTCGTCGTTGCCGCTGATCACGCCTTTAATGTTGGGATTGGCCTGCAGCAGCGACTGCATCTTATTGAAGCCTTGGGTACGATCCCAGTTGGCCACTTCCTGGCCGACTTTTTTCAGGGTCGGGTATTGCGTCAATACGGTATCAAAACCGTTGGCGCGGGTGGCGGCATTGTTATCCGATGGCGGGCCAACCAGCTCAACATAGTTCGCGGTATCGCCCACCTGCTTCACCCACTCCATCGCGCCGACCGCGGCGCCCTGGGCGTTATTCGAGACCAGCTGCGCTTTGGCGAGGCCGCTCTGATTAAGCTCGGCGTTAATGATAAACACGGGAATATTAGCGGCGATGGCCTTTTTCACCGATCCGACCGATCCATCGGCGTTAGCCGGGTCGAGAATAATCGCTTTGGATTTGTTGGTGATCGCCGTATCAATCAATTGGCTTTCGGTGTTGGTGTCACCTTTGTGCGCGCTGACTTTGGCGCTGTAGCCGAGCTTTTCAGCGGCCTTTTGCGCCACCTGACCTTCTGTCAGCCAGTAAGGGTTAGAGGGATCGTTAACGATGATGGTCATTAAGCCGTTGTCGGCCCAGGTGGGTGCCGCAAAGGTGGTAATGGCCATCGCCGCAGCAGCGATGAAGAGACGTTTTGTGAACATAGTAGGTGCTCCGTTATTATTGGGGTACAGGTTTTACGGATATCCGCACGCTGCTGAAGCAGCGCGCGTGAATTAGCGAGCGCGCCGCCCGTATTGCAAGGTATTGAGCAATACCGCTAGCACGATCACGGCACCAGTGAACACCGTCTGCCAGTAAGCAGAGACGCCGATAATCACCAGGCCATCAGAGAGAAAACCAATCACGAACGCGCCAAGCAGCGTGCCGCGCACGTTACCGCGTCCACCGGTTAAGGCCGCGCCACCAATCACCACGGCGGCAATTGCCGTTAGCTCATAGGTGGTACCCGCCGTTGGCCCTGCCGAGGTGAGCTGGGAAGAGAGCACCAGCCCGGCTAATGCGGCGCAAACGCCGGACAAAACGTATACGCTGATCTTGATGCGCTTCACCGGCACGCCCGACAGATCGGCAGCACGTTCATTGCCGCCAGAAGCGTAGAGCCAGCGACCAAATGCCGAGCGGCTGAGCAGGAAGCCACAGGCCAGCGCCACCGCGCCGAGTACCAGCACGCCGACCGGGATATTGAAGATGCGGTTGAAGCCAAGCCAGTCGAAACCGGTATTGCCTAACGCTTCGCTGCCAGAGAGTTTGTTGTAAGTCAGGCCGTTGGTGATCAGCAGCGCAATACCGCGCGCCACGTACATGGTGCCAAGCGTAGCGACGAACGCCGGGACGCGGAACCAGGCAATCAGTACGCCGTTGACTAAGCCCACCAGCGCGCCCACCACCAGCGTCAAAATCGCTACCGCCCACACTGGCAGATAGAGCACCACGCCGAGCGCCTCCAGATTGATGCCCTGCATCATAAATCCGGCCATCACGCCCGCCAGACCGAGCGTTGATCCCACCGAGAGATCGATGCCGCCGTTCAGGATCACCAACAGCATGCCAATCGCCGGCAAGCCGAAGATCGCCACATGTGACGCCATGGTAAGAAAGTTGGCGCCGGTAAAGTAGTTAGGCGACAGGAAGGAAAAAGTCGCAATAATCACCAGCAGCGCGATAAAGGCACGCCCTTCCAGTAGCAGGCGCGCCACGTTGAGCTGTTTATCACGCTTTTTTGCTGCGGCCACCGGCGGCGAAGCCAGCGTTTGTGTTCTGTCACTCATCTGTTTTGCTCCGTTTTTCATGTCATGCCACCAGAGACTCGCCTGAAGCGGCCATAATGCGTTCTTTGCTGACTGACGCATCGAAGATGGCGGAGATGCGCCCTTTGCTCATCACCACAATGCGATGCGCAATACTCAGGCACTCGCCCACTTCCGACGTGGTATACACCACCGCCAGCCCTTTTTTGGCGTTCTCCGCCAGCAGGCGAAACACTTCCGCTTTAGCGCCGATATCGATGCCGCGACTCGGTTCATCCAGCAAAATCACCTTAGGACGGGTGGCGAGCATCTTGCCGATCACCACTTTTTGCTGATTACCGCCGGAGAGCGACCCAATCGCCGCTTCGCCGCCGGCGGTTTTCACCGTGACATTGCGAATATTGTCGTTAACCAGCTGCTTTTCACGACTTCTCGACAGCACCAGGCCACGTACAAAGTCGCCGATGCTGGCGAGCGACAGGTTCTCGCCCACCGACATGGTTTGCACCAGGCCGTCGCGTTGCCGATCTTCCGGCACCAGCGCCAGCCCGATTTGAATGCGTTGTGAAATGGTCAGTGCGGAAATATCGGTATCCTGCAGCAGAATCTGCCCGCTGTTTTGCGGCAGACGTCCGGCGATGCACTCCAGCAGCTCGGTGCGTCCGGCGCCCATCAGGCCATAAATGCAGACGATCTCACCGGCCCGTACCGCCAGTGACAGGTTGTCCACCAGCCGGATGCCGGTTTTACTCTTCAGCGTGAGATCTTTTACCGTCAACGCCGGTTGGCCGAACTCATAACCCTGCGGCGGCGAGCCAAGATCAAAATGGTCGCCCACCATATTGCGCACGATCCATTCGAGGTCGATCTCATCGCGTTTGGCATACGCCGTCATCGCACCGTCACGCAGCACCACCGCGCGGTCGGTAATCTCCAGCGCTTCTTCCAGGTGGTGCGAGATATAGACAATCGCCACGCCCTGGCTGGTTAAATCGCGAATCACCTGGAACAGTACCGCTACCTCTGCCGCGCTCAGCGCCGACGTTGGTTCATCCATGATTAAAATCTGTGAGTTCACCGATAGCGCGCGGGCAATTTCGACAATCTGCTGCTGACCGAGACGCAGGTTTTCTACCGGCGTAAGCGGATCGATCTCCTCTTCCAGCGCCGCCATCAGGTGCGCCGTCACGCGCGCCTCTTCAGCGTAATCGACGCCGCCTGGCTTCATGATTTCGCGCCCCATAAAGATGTTGTCGCGCACGTTCATATTTGGCGCGAGGTTGAGCTCTTGATGGATAATCGAGATGCCGCAGTCACGCGCTTCAGTGGCGGATCGAAACGTTTTCTCTTCGCCGTGTAGTAGAATTTCCCCGGTTGTTGGCGTAATCACACCAGACAAAATTTTCATCAGCGTCGATTTACCCGCGCCGTTTTCACCAAACAGCGTGGTCACTTCGCCACGACGAATCTCGAAATTGACGCCCTTCAGCGCGTGCGTGGAGCCGTAAATTTTGCTGATGTTGCGCGCCTGCAGGATCACCTCGCCTTTTAGCAAGGCAGGATTAACATTGAACGGTTTCATTTCACCTCCATGCTTACCGGCGTCACCATCCAGTTTTTCGCGTTGAGCAGACGGAACACGCCGACTACCTGCACGGTTTTCCCCGGCAGCGCGTCGCGATCCAGCGGGTCGAGCACGGCGGTTTTCATTGCGCGATTAATGGCTGAACCGGCATTTTGATACTCGATTTGGTTAGTGAAATCGCCGAACTGAATCTTGCCGCTGGCGTCACGCAGATCGGTGCCGGTAATCGCCGGACCGGTTTGCAGTCGCACCTGCATATCCCCCGCTAATCCGTCGATTTTCAGCGGGAAAATGCCCATCTGACCCGCCTGCACTACGCCTTGCAGTTTTACCGCGAACACCGGCAGCGGCGCCCCTACGCCATATTTCTGCACTGCGTCCTGCTGATTAGCCTGTAGCGCATCGGCCAGGGTTTTCGCGTCTACGGCACGTGACTGCACATCCTGCTGAATGGTTGGGAAGGTTTTCTGGCCGTAGCTGTCGGGTGAAAAGCCCTGCTCTTGCGCGTCATCAGCGGAGCCAATTTTCACCACTTTGGTGTCGAGCGCCATCGCACTGATAACGGCGATCACCACAATGCCTATCGCCGCGTAGCGCTTAACCCGCTTACGGGCAATCTGTTGAGCCAGTATCGAGACATCGGACATAACGTGACCTCTCAAGCTATCAGCTGCGATAATCGCGCCGATAATGTTATAAATGTGATAACTTGTGTGATGAGAATTGTGCTGATGTGACTAAATTGTCAACAGCTGACGCGCAATTTTTTCAGGAGAGCGATCTGGATCGCTTAATTGATGCCGGTCGCGTCACAAACCGCTATTTCCGCGCCTTGTATAGCTTTTCCACCTGATATTTCATTTTCATTTACTCGCCTACATCGCTCATTTCGTGATCGACTTCGCTTTCTCGTGTGAAATTTATTCGTTTTTTAGAAAAATAATACAATCGATATGTTATCTCAGTGGGAAGTGGTGTAAGACATTATTTAGCAAAATCATCACAGACCGTTAACACCTTGCGGGGTGATTAACGGCGATGAACTGAACTCTTCTTCTCTCGGAGGTGTACGTGGATAGTGGCGATATCATTCTGGGTCTGGATTCCGGCACCTCGGTAGTGAAAGCGGTGGCGTTTGATCTGGAAGGCACGCAGCTGGCATGCGCATCGGTACGAAATAGCTATTACCGCAGTGAAGGCGGCGCAGCGCAGCAGTCGATGACGCAAACCTGGCAGGATGCGGTGACGGCGATACGCAAGTTGGGCGATCGGGTGGAAAATCTGGCGGCGCGCGTGGTCGCTGTCGCGGTGACCGCCCAGGGCGACGGTAGCTGGCTGGTGGGCGCGAATAATCAGCCGGTTGGCGATGCATGGATTTGGCTGGATGCGCGCGCGGCACCGACGGTAGAGAGACTGAATCAGCAGCCGTTAGCCGCCGCACGCTTTAGCGCCACCGGCACCGGGCTCAATACCTGCCAGCAGGGATCGCAGCTGGCGCATATGGATCGCTTCTACCCCGAGCTACTGGCAAACAGCGAAGTGGCGCTGCACTGCAAAGATTGGCTGTATCTCAATCTCACCGGCATTCGCGCCACCGATCCTTCGGAGGCCAGCTTTACCTTTGGCAACTTCCGCCACCAGCGCTATGACGATCAGGTGATAGCCGCACTGGGACTTGAGCATCGTCGCACGCTGCTGCCAGACATTATCGAGGGTACGCAAACCACGCATCCACTCACCGCCGCAGCCGCACAGGCCACCGGATTACGCGCCGGCACACCGATCTGCCTTGGCTATGTCGATATGGCGATGACAGCACTCGGCGCGGGCGTGCATACCGGTGAAGCCAATACCGCCTGCTCGATTGTCGGTTCCACCGGCGTGCATCTGCGCAGCGTCACCATCGATGAGGTGTGGCTTAATCCGGCGCAAACCGGCTATGTGATTCCGCTGCCGTGGCCGGGTTGTGTCACTCAGGTGCAAACCAATATGGCGTCCACGCTTAATCTCGATTGGCTGTTAAACCTCGCCAGCGAGCTGCTGAACAGTTTTGGCTGCGAAATCGATCACGCGCGTTTAGTCGGACATATCGATCGCTGGCTCAACGCCGCGAAGCCCGGCAGCCTGCTCTATCACCCCTATATTTCGATTGCCGGTGAGCGTGGACCCTTTGTGAATGCCGAGGCGCGCGCCAGTTTTACCGGACTGAGTTACACCCACAACTTTGGCGATCTGGTGCGTGCGGTGATCGAAGGTATCGGCATGGCGGCCCGCGATTGCTATCAGGCAATGGGCAGCCTGCCGGGCGAAATTCGCTTAACCGGCGGCGCGGTGCGTTCACAGCCGCTACGGCAGATCCTTTCGGCCTGTATTGGCGCACCGGTGCGTATCAGCCAGCGCGAAGAAGCTGGCGCGGCGGGTGCCGCCATGATGGCGGCGGTGGCGATTGGGGCTTACCCATCGATGGAGAGCTGCGTCAAAACCTGGGTGATGCCGTTACTCGATGCGCCCGAAGCGCCCTCGGCCGATTTGCAGCAGCGTTATAACCAGCTTTTCCCCACCTATCAGCAGATGCGTAACGATCTTCCTGCCGCCTGGCACGCGCTAAAACAGTTTTAAGGAGTAAATCATGAGTGAACACATGCTGGATCTATTTGTGATTGGTGGCGGTATCAACGGGGCAGGTATTGCGCGCGATGCCGCCGGACGCGGTTTAACGGTGATGATGTGCGAGAAAGATGACCTTGCGCAGGGCACCTCATCGCGCTCTGGCAAGCTGGTGCACGGCGGGCTGCGTTATCTCGAGTATTACGAGTTTCGGCTGGTGCGCGAGGCGCTGATTGAGCGGGAAGTTTTGCTTAACGCGGCACCGCACATTATCTGGCCGATGCGCTTTGTTTTGCCGCACAGCCCCAGCGATCGCCCGGCGTGGCTGGTGCGCCTTGGGCTGTTTCTCTATGACCACCTTGGCGGGCGTCAGAAATTACCGGGCACGCGTTCGCTGGATTTACACCGCGATCCGGAAGGTGCGCCGCTGCTGGATAGCTATCAAAAAGGTTTCGAATACTCCGATTGCTGGGTGGACGACGCACGTCTGGTGACGCTGAATGCGCTGGATGCCGCCGAGCGCGGTGCCACCATTCTGCCGCGCACGCGCTGTGTCGCAGCCACGCGGCATCACGGCAAGTGGGAGATCACGCTACAGGATGCCAGCGGCGCGTCACGCACCGTGTTTGCCAAAGTGCTAGTGAATGCCGCCGGGCCGTGGGTGCTGGATATCGTCAATCAGGTCACCCACACCAAAAGCAACCGCAATGTGCGCCTGGTGAAAGGCTCTCACATTATCGTGCCGAAATTCTGGGAAGGTCAGCAGGCTTACCTGGTGCAGAACACGGATAAACGGGTGATTTTCATTAACCCGTATGAAGGCGACAAAGCGCTGATCGGCACCACCGATATTCCGTGGCAAGGCAAAGCGGAAGCGGTTACCGCTGACGACAGCGAGCAGCAATATCTCATCGATGTGGTCAATCGCTACTTCAAGGTAAAACTGCGCGCCAGCGATGTGATCACGCGCTTCTCCGGCGTACGTCCGCTGTTTGATGATGGCAAAGGCAACCCGTCGGCCGTCACGCGTGATTATGTATTCGACCTCGACGATCAGCAAAACGCCCCGCTGCTGCATGTATTTGGCGGCAAGATCACCACCTTCCGTAAGCTGGCCGAGCACGCGATACAGAAGCTGGCACCCTACTTCCCGAACATGGGCGCCGACTGGACGCGCGCCGCCACCTTGCCGGGCGGCGATATGCCCAATGCCGATTTCGACAGTTTCTTAGAGCAGATAAAGGCGCGCTGGCCGTGGCTGCCACAGCCGCTGCGTAAGCACTATGCGCGGTTGTACGGCACGCGCATCGATAAGTTGATCGGTCATGCCAATGCGCTGAGCGATCTGGGGCGTCACTTTGGTGGGCAACTGTTTGAGGCCGAGGTGCGCTATCTGGTGGAAAACGAGTGGGCGCAACAGCCGGAAGATGTGTTGTGGCGCCGCACCAAACATCAGTTGCACCTGAATGACGCACAGCAGCAAGCCTTCACGCAGTGGTTCAACGCGACCTTCACTGCCGCCGCGCCGCTGCGGGCACACGCTGGATAAGAGGTGAACCATGCCGTTAACGCTATCACTGAATACCAACCCGCTGGTGAACCGCTTTGCCGATCCGCAGGATTTGATCGCTACCGTGGCGCAGCAGATTCGCATCCGTGATCTGCAGCTCACGCATGAGTTCATCAATCCCGGCTGGCCTGCCGCCACCATCACCCGCATGACACGGCGTATGCAGCAGGCGCTGCGCGCTACTGGCGTGCGCGTGACCTCGGGAATGACCGGGCCGTATGGCCGCCTCAACCATTTTGGCCACCCTGATGTTGAAGTGCGCCGCTATTACGTCAACTGGTTCAAAACCTTCGCCGATATCACCGCCGAACTGGGCGGTGACGCGGTGGGGTCGCAGTTTGCCATCTTTACCCAGCAAGATTTCAACCATGTTGCACGCCGCGAAGCGCTGATTGATATCGCCATAGAGTGCTGGGCTGAGGTGGCTGAGCATGCCAAAGCCGCCGGTTTGAAATACCTGTTCTGGGAGCCAATGAGTATTGGACGCGAGTTTGGTGAAACCATTCCGGCCTGTTTAGCGCTGCAACAGCGCCTGAGCGCGCACGCTTTCGCGCTGCCAATGTGGATGATGGCGGACATCGATCACGGCGATGTGACCTCCGCCGACCCGCGCGACTTCGATCCCTACGCATGGGCGGAAGCGGTGCCGCGTTACTCGCCGATCATTCACATTAAGCAGAGCATGCTGGATAAAGGCGGACACAGACCTTTTACATTGCAGTACAATGCCGGCGGCCGCATTCAACCGCAGCCGCTGCTGGACGCGCTGGCGCGCGGCGGCGCGCAGGATAATGAAATCTGTCTTGAATTGAGCTTCAAAGAGCGCGAGCCGACGGACAGCAAGGTGGTGGCAGAGATTGCCGAGAGCGTTGCCTTCTGGGCGGGGCATATTGATACCGGGGTGCAGGATCTGCATTTAGCGGAGTGATGGGATGTGCGCACTGATGTGCGCGCTGTCCCTCATCCCAACCTTTTCCCGCCAGCGGGAGAAGGAGCCAATCGAGCATGCCACAGCAGACAGTTCCCTCTCCCGCTGGCGGGAGAAGGAGCCGATCGAGCAGGCCGCAGCAGACAGTTCCCTCTCCCGCTGGCGGGAGAAGGAGCCAATCGAGCAGGCCGCAGCAGACAGTTCCCTCTCCTGCTGGCGGGTGAGGGGAAAACGCACATCACCCAACCATAACCAACCACAGGCACACATGATGAAAACGGCTTCAACCTCGACTGAACGCGACGAATCTCTGGCCCTGCGTGCCGCCTGGCTGCACTACGTCGGCGGTTTGACGCAGGCTGAGGTGGCGAAACGGCTCGGCCTGCCGTCGGTGAAAACCCATCGCATGATTGCGCGCATGGTGGCAGAAGGCGCGGTAAAAGTATCGATTGATGGCGATATCGTCGCCTGCGTGGCGTTAGAAGATCGACTGCGCGCGCAGTTCGGCTTGAACTTCTGCCACGTCGCGCCCGACCTCGGCGAGGAGGGCTTGCCGGTGCGCGCATTAGGCATGGCGGGCGCGGATTACCTGCGTAACCTGCTTACGTCATCCCCCTCCACCACCCTGGGTCTCGGACATGGCCGCACCCTTTCCGCCGCCATCCATCAGCTGCCGCGCATCGACGCACCGCATATGCGTTTTGTCTCGCTGCTCGGTTGTTTAACCCGCAACTACGCACTGAATCCGCATGATGTGATGCATCGCATCGCCGAGAAAACCGGTGCGCAGGCCTACATGATGCCGGTCCCTTTTTTCGCCAACACGCAGGAAGATCGTGACGTTTTGCTGGCGCAGCGCGGTGTAAGTGAAGTGTTTGCCATGGCGGCGCAAAGTGAAGTCAAACTGGTGGGCATCGGGACGGTGGAACCTGCCGCTCAGCTGGTGGAAGCCGGTATGATCGATGAAGCCGAGATTAATGACATCTCCTCTTCCGGCGCGGTGGGTGAATTACTGGGGCATTTCTTTGATGCTAAAGGACAGATGATCCACACCAGCCTGACGGCGCGCACCCTATCGGTGGAGCTGGATCTGGCACATCGCGCTGAGATTGTGGCGCTAGCCGGCGGTGCCAGCAAAGTCGCAGCGATTCGCGCGGTGCTGGCCAGCGGATTGGTTACCGGTTTGATTACTGATGAAATGACGGCGCAGGCGCTGATTTCGTCATTTTAACCTCAATGTTCTCTGTATGGTACATATAAGGCCTATACGTACTGTACAGCGAACATCCTACTCACTATTTTTCACTTGAATGACACACGAAATGATGGGTTCATAGTTAAATCAAATTCAGCGCCACACCCTGCGCGCGCAGCGCCTTTTGATAGGCGGCATCCAGTTCGGCATCGGTGATAAGCGTGTTAAACGGCTGCGTCGGGGCAAGCGCAAACGGGTGGATCTGACCAAATTTCGATGAATCAGTCAGCGCGATGGTGTGCGTCGGCTTTTCCATAATGGCATTCACCACGTCACAGCGCAGCATGTCGCGACCGGTAAAGCCGGTGACACTATCCCAGCCATCAATGCCGATAAACGCCTTGTGGAAATTCAGATGTTGAATACATAAACGCGTCAGCGGCCCCACCACCGATTCGCTGCTTTTTTGAAAAAGACCGCCGAGGATAATCACATCGCCACCCTTTTCACGCAGCAATCCGGCGATGTAGTGGCTCACGGTGATGATGGTGATATCGCTGCGATCGCTCAGTTCGCGTGCCAGCAACGCATTGGTGCTGCCGCCTTCAATGAACACCGTTTCACCGCTGTTCACCAACGACGCAGCGTGCTCTGCCAGACGCTTCTTCACCGCAAAGCGGGTCTGCATGCGCGCGCCCACATCATCGCTTTCTGCCGCCACGGCAGAACCGTGCACGCGGCGCAGAAAGCCGCCTTTCTCCAATAGATTGAGGTCCTGACGCACGGTCACTTCCGATACGCCGGTGGTTTGCGCCAGCTCATTGACACTGACGCTGCCGCGTTCACTAACCAACTGGATAATTTGCTGATGACGTGCGTTCATAACACCCGCTACTGAAAGATTTTTGCCAAGCTTACCAGAAATTTAGCGCAATCCCAGACTGCGGCGCCCATTGGCATTCAGCGCATCGAGCGTGAAACGATCGCGCCACTGGGTTTCATAATCCTCCTGTGGAAAATCACCTGGCGAAGCCCCGCTGGCCAGCGCCTGTGCCACTTTGCTGGCGTAGGCGGCGTTTTTCTCACACAGCGGCGCAGCGGGGATGTACATCACATTGCCCCAGCCTTGCTGATCGTCAACTGGTGCAACCGAATGGATCACGTCACAGTGCCACCACACCGAATCGCCGGCTTGCAGCGCGGGAATCGAGCATAACCCCTCAATCAACTCAGGATGCCACTGCGCAGAAACCGGCAGCACTTTACCCGGCGCAACGCCGCACAGTTCATCCTCCGGCACATCCTTCAGCAGCGGACGCAGCAGCAAATAGGCCATCGCTTCTGGTACCGGCACCACATGCAACAGGCCCTGCCCAATCTGCATATCTGACAGCGCGGTCCAGCCCTGGAAGGTGCGGAATGCCGAGCATTTGGTGGTGGTGCCAGATTGGTATTCATTCACTTCGGTGCGGTGTGCGGCATCCCACGCATCGTATTGATCAAACTGATGGGTGAAGATTTTGCTGAACACCTGCTGATAAGCCGGCAGCAGCCAGCGCTCCAGCGCGCCGGAATCGGTATGTGCGCCGAGCCCCTTCGAGGTGGTGCCAGGCAAACGGCGGCGAATGCGATCGGGATAGATAATGCTGACGTCTGGCTCGAACCAGCGTGTACCGCGCGACTCAAACTTCCACAGGCGATTGAGAAAGGATTGTGTCTGCGCCATAGCGTCACTTTGGCGCGCTGACATTTGTGCCTCGCTCCAGTAAATCGGATAGATTTCCGGGCGTGAAGCCTCAAGATTACCGAAGAAGTTATCACCTGGGCCTTTATAGACGTTGTCGAAATCGTTGTCATCGAGGTACTTGAGCATCGATTCATCCCACGCCAATGCTTGATCGCGGCTGAAGGTCTGTTTGACCACCACACAACCGCGCCGACGAATATGATCCTTCACCTCTTCGCTGATACGCCCGGCAGCGATATCTTCCTGGCTAATCTGCGGCCAGGCTGAACCGTATTGCGCTTCTTCTGCACGCGCTGCCGCTATTTCGCTGACGATTTTCGCTCTGACTTGTTCAAACAGCCCTTCTACATCGCCGATCTGCTCTCTGAGCACTTTTTTCATCTGGCGAACGTTTTGTTTGAAATCATCAGGTTGTTGCAATGAAGTGAACGTTGTATTCATTTGCTGCTCCGATTTGTTGGCTTGATTGCTTCATTCGAAACTTAATTAAGCTTCATTCATAACAAATGGGCAGCACTTAACAATCACGCAACCTCAAAATATCGATGAAGGTCACATTAAAAAGATTGGATAGATTTCATATGAAAGTTTTGGTTTTAGCCGGGAGCAATGGGCAATTAGTGAACACAATCACAACTACGAAACAATTCATTAACCATAAATTGATCTTTCCCGCGCCAGCTTTTATACATTGTGAAAATTATTTCACGCATTAGAAATAATTTTCAATTTCGCCCCGGCTCGTTTTTCCGCGTTTTGTTGTCACGGCTGAGCCATACACATTCAGCGTCAGTTCCGGGGAAAAAACATGAAAAAAATCACCGCACTTCTCGCCAGTTTATGTTTAGCGAGCAGTTTCACCAGCACCGTAAGCGCCGCTGATGACGCGCCTCAATTTCGCTGTAAGCCCGGCGAAACCTACTACATGAACGTGATGGTAACCGGTGTTGAATACTGGTTCCCGGTGTATGAAATGTTTAAACAGGCAGCGCACCAGCTCGGTTGTAAAACCGTTTACGGTGGAACGCCGGCTTATGACGTTAACCAACAGCTCTCCAGCTTTGAGCAGATCCTGGCGCAAAAACCCGCCGGCATCTTTCTGCATCCAATGAATCCCGATCCCTTTATTGAGCCGATTAATCGTGCCGCCGAAATGGGTATTCCGGTCGTTACCTTCGCCGCCGATTCGCCTAACAGCAAACGCGTGGGTTATATCACCTCAGACAACTTCCGCGAAGGGAAAGCTGCCGCTGATGAACTCGGCAAGGCGATGGGCAAAGGCGCCGAGTTTGCGGTGCTGGAAAACCCGGGTCAGGATAATCACGATCGCCGCGTTAGCGCCTTTATCAATGAAATGAAAACCGCCTTCCCGGATAGCAAACTGGTCGCGCGCGCCGCCACCAATCAGGATCCTTCTAAGGCCTATAACGCCGTACTCTCGATGCTGCAGGCCAATCCCAACCTGAAGGGTATCTTTATGCCGGAAGCCAGTTCGGCGATTGGTGCCGCTCAGGCGGTCGCGGAAAATGGCGGCAAAGTGAAAGTGATGACCGTCGATGTTAACGCCAAGGTGCTGGATATGATCAAAAGCGGCGAGGTGTTTGGCGCCATCAACCCGAATCAGGGCATTCAGGGTTACATGGGCTTTATGACGCTTTTCCTCGCCGCCCATCCTGAACTGATCGATCCCATGAATGATGCCAAACGCACCGGCACCAATCCCTTCGCCTTCCCGATCCTCGATAACGGCTACGCGGTGGTGACAAAAGAAAATGCTGACGATTTCCGCTGGGATGCCTATCTGAAACGCCGTGGTACCAAAGGCATCAACGAGTAAAGGTGACGATCATGACGGCACTACTGGAATTGCGCGGCATCAGTAAAAGCTTTGGCGCGGTGCGGGCTTTACAGGGCGTGGATCTCACCCTGCGCGCCGGTGAAATTCATGCGCTGGCCGGCGAGAACGGCGCGGGTAAATCGACGCTGATGAATATCATTGATGGCATTTTGCGTCCGGACGGCGGCGAGATATTGCTGGAGGGTAAGGCGGTGACCATCCGTTCGCCGCGCGAAGCGCAACAGCTGGGTATTGGTTTGGTGCATCAGGAAATTGCCTTGTGCCCGGATATCAGCGTGTACGAAAACATCTGGATGGCGCACGCCGCCAGCCAGCGTGGCGTGCTGATGCCGCATAAAGCGCTGCGTGAAAAGGCCCAACAGGTGATGAACCGCCTGGCGCCGATAGCGGTAACCCGCAAGGTCGGCGAGCTCTCTCTGTCGCAGCAGCAACTGGTGGAGATTGCCAAAGCGTTGACGCTCGATTGCCGCCTGCTGATTCTGGATGAACCCACTGCCGCATTGACCGAGCCGGAAGCCCAGACGCTGTTTACCATTGTGCGCCAACTGCAGGCGCAAGGGATCGCGGTGGTGTATATCAGCCATCGCATGGCGGAAATTTTTGCGCTGTGCCAGCACATCACCATCCTGCGCGATGGCCGCACCGTACACAGTGCGACGCTGCAGAGTATGACGCCCGATGAGGTGATTACCCGGTTGGTCGGACGTGAACTGTCGCAGCTCTATCCAGATAAACGTCCGGTTAGTGCGGCGTCGCCGTTGCTGGAAGTGCGCGAACTGGGCGATGGCAAACACTTCCACGATATCCAGTTTGATCTGCGTCCCGGTGAAATTCTCGGTATTGGCGGATTGATGGGCGCCGGACGCAGTGAAATCGCGCAGGGAGTTTGTGGTTTGTTGCCAACCAAACGCGGCGTAATCCGGATTAAAGGCGAAGCGGTAACGCTGCGCAATTACGCCGCCAGCATCGCACAGCGCATGGTCTATTTATCGGAAGATCGCAAAGATGCCGGACTGTTTCTGGCGATGCCAATCGAATGGAATATCTCGGCGCTGGATATCAATGCGGTGAGTCATCATCGGCTGCTGCTCAGTCCGCGCCGCGAGCGGCAGCAGGCTGAAGCGCTGGCACAGCAGGTGAAACTGAAGCATGGCAAGTTGAGCGATCCGGTCTCTTCGCTGTCGGGCGGTAATCAGCAAAAAGTGGCGCTGGCGCGCGTGCTCTCGGTGCAACCGGAAATTGTGTTTCTCGACGAGCCAACGCGCGGTGTGGATGTCAGCGCCAAGGCGGAAATCTATAGCATTCTCGCCAAACTGGCGGCGAACGGTGTGGGTCTGGTGGTGATTTCGTCGGAGCTACCTGAGTTAATTGGCCTGTGCGATCGCATCATCGTGATTCATGAAGGGCGCATCAGCGGCGAAGTGGCGGGTGCAGCCATGACAGAACAGAACCTGATGCGGCTCGCCGCTGGCATCATTCCCGAAGCGGAGGCCGTATGACCATGAATACCACCCTGCCCACCCTGCAAAAATCCCGCTGGTCGCTGTTCGGCGGCATACATAAGCAGCGCGAAGTGGGATTGATTGTCATCATCGCGCTGATCTTCGTGGTGATGAGCTTTACCTCGCCCTACTTTCTCACCTGGGCCAACATGAAGGCGATGTTGCTGTCGTTTTCCATTGAAGGCATCGTCGTCATCGGCATGACCATTTTGCTGATTGTCGGCGGTATCGATCTCTCCGTTGGTGCGGTGGTTTGTCTTTCGATGGTGGTCGCCGGACAGTTGTTCCTGAGCGGCATCGATCCCTGGCTGGCAAGCCTGGGCGGCATTGGCGCGGCGGCGCTGGTCGGTTTGCTGATGGGATTAACCGTGACCAAAATCGGCCTCAGCCACTTTATCGCGTCGTTAGCGGCGATGGTGATTGTGCGTGGCCTGTGCATGATTGTGACTCAGGGCACGCCGCTCTCACTCTTTACTCTGCCCGTGAGTTTCAAATTCATCGGCCAGGGCGCGATCTGGGGCATTCCGTTTGTCATCGTGCTGTTTTTTGTCCTGGTTGCGTTGTTTGACGTCCTGCTGCGCAAAGCCACTCTTTTTCGCAAAGTCTTTTATACCGGCAGCAACGAACGTGCCGCCGCCTACTCCGGCATTAATATCAATCGCATCAAACTGTGGGTCACGGTACTGACCTCAACGCTCGCCGGTGTGGCTGGCATCATCTATATGGCGCGGCTCGGCTCGGCCACGCCCACCTTTGGTGTCGGCATGGAGCTGAATGTTATTGCGGCGGCGGTGATTGGCGGCGCCAGCCTGAAAGGCGGCACCGGATCGATTCTCGGCGCGGTACTGGGTGTGGCGCTGCTGTCGATTGTGACCAGCTCGCTGATTTTAATTAACGTTTCCGTTTACTGGCAGGAGCTGATCAAAGGTCTCATCCTGCTAGCGGCGGTGTCCATCGATCACTTACTGAATAAATACCGTGCTGCATAAGGACTTATCGCCCATGGAATTTGCTAGCGAACATCCCGCGTTTCATAGTGCGCGTCAGATTTACCAGGTACTGGTGATGTATTACCTCGACGGTAAGAAGCAGTCAGATATCGCGGTGGAGACCGGCCTGTCGGTGGCCAGCGTCAATCGGCTGATTCGTCAGGGTAAAGAGAGCGGTATGGTGGAGATCACCATCAAATCACCGTGGCTGTCTGCGCACCAGCTGGAGAGCGATCTGGCCGCGCTCGGCCAGCTGCAACAGGTGGTGGTCGCGCCCAACGTGGCGCGCAGCGAGGATCATAGCCTGCAGATGGTTGGCGCGGCGGCGGCAGAGTATCTGCTTTCACGCCTAAAGGATGGTGATGTGATTGCCATCACCGGTGGCAAAGGCGTCAGCGCGTTAGTTGACGCCCTGCAGCCGACGCGCAAATACGACGTGCAGGTGGTGCCTGCCCTGGGTTGCGTGCAAGGCAAACACTACACCGATGTTAATCATGTGGCATCGGAAATGGCCGCGCGGCTTGGCGGGCACGCCTGGCAGATCCACGCCCCGCTGTTTACCGATTCTGCCGACGAACGCGACATGCTGATGGGCATCAGCGCCGTCGAACAGGTGCTGGATAAAGCGCGCAATGCCACGCTGGCGGTGGTGGGATTAGGATCGATTCATAGCGACAGTTCCAGCTATTACGATCTCAACCTGGCGGCACGCCACGCTTCGGCCAGCATCGAAACCAGCGGTGCGCGCAGTGAACTGTTAGCCTGGCTGCTGGATGCCAACGGCCAGCCCGCCCCGTTTGACGCCAACCGTCGTTTAGTCGGACTGACCTTGCCCGAACTGCAGCGCATTCCCTTTTCCATGGCCGTGGTGGCCGGGCGTGACAAAGTCGACCCGATTCACTGCGCCCTGCACGGTCAGTGGCTGCAAGGGATAGTCACTGATGAATCCACTGCGGCTGGCGTACTGGAACTGGCCATCAGCCGAGGAGCGAACCATGAGTAATAGGCAAACGCGCGAACAGCGTCTGAGCGCCCTGCGCCAGCGGTCTTCCACGCCGGTATTGATTGTCGGCGGCGGCATTAACGGCATCAGTACCTTCCGTGAACTGGCGCTGCAAGGTATTCCGGCGATTCTGGTGGAGAAAGGCGACTGGTGCCAGGCGGCCAGCGGTGCGCTGTCGCGCATGATCCACGGTGGATTGCGTTATCTGGAAACCGGCGAGTTTACGCTGGTGAAAGAGTCGGTTACCGAGCGCGATCGCCTGTTAAAAAATGCCTCGCACTATGTCTTTCCGCTGCGCACCACGGTGCCGATCGACAATCTCGCGGGGGGGTTAATCAACGCCACGCGCCGCTTTCTGCGCCTCAGTGATAAACCCACGCGGCGCGGTGCATTGCTGATTAAAACCGGGCTCAGCCTGTACGACATCTACACCCGCCAGTATGGTTCGATGCCGAAGCATCAGGTGCGTAATGAAGCCGCCACGCGCGATCGCTGGCCGGGATTCGCGCCCTGGGTGAAATACAGTGCCAGTTACTACGATGCGTGGATCAGCGCGCCGGAACGTCTGGGATTTGAGCTCATTGATGATGCTGAAAAGGCGTGTCCGGATGCGCTGGCGCTCAACTATCTGCAGCTGGTCAGCGCCGAGGGTGAAACCGTGGTGTTGCAGGATGTGCTAAGCGGCGAGCGCTTTCGCCTGCAACCGCACGTGCTGGTGAATGCCGGTGGCGCGTGGATCGATCGGCTCAATCAACGACTCTCTGCTCGCGACGACCTGCCGAAGCTGATTGGCGGCACCAAAGGATCGCATCTGATCCTCGATCATCCGGAGCTGCTGCATATGCTGGATGGCGAAATGGTCTACTTCGAAAATCAGGAAGGCCGGGTCTGCATCATGTTCCCGTGGTTCGGCAAGGTGCTGGTGGGTTCAACCGATATCCGCGTTGACGATCCTGATGCGGTGGTGTGTGAAGAGGATGAAAAGGCCTATATTCTCGACTCGCTGCGCTTCGTCTTTCCGCAGGTTGAAGTGCCTGATTCCGCCATTGTTTACACCTTCTGCGGCGTGCGTCCGCTGCCTGCCAGCGATGCCAAACTCAACGGCCAAATCTCGCGTAATCACTCAATAGTGATGCTGCCGCCCGACGTCAATCGCGCCTGGAGCACGCTGTGTCTGGTGGGCGGCAAATGGACCACTTTCCGCCAGTTCGGTGAAGAAGCGGCGGATCGGGTGTTACGTCTGCTGGGGGAAAAGCGCCAGCTCTCCAGCGGCGAGGTGCCGATTGGCGGTGGCCGTGACTTCCCGCAACCTTCAGAGCAAACGCCGTGGCTGGCTCAGCTGGCGCAGCGTTTTGCCGTGCCGCTGCCGCGCGTCAGGCAGTTGGCTAAACGCTACGGCAGCCGCGCCGTGCCGCTGCTGGCGCTGATTCAGCAGCACGGCGAGCAACCGCTGCAGCATCATGCGGCGTACAGCGACCTCGAACTGCGCTATCTGATTGAGCACGAGCAGGTGTGCCAGTTGGAAGATCTGCTGGTGCGCCGCACCTCGCTGGCGATTTGCGGTGAACTCAACGCGCCGCTGGTGCAGGAAATTGCCCAGTTAATGGCGACCACGCTGGGCTGGAGCGACACCGAACGCGCGCAGCAGCTGCAACGCGGCTGTAACAATCTGGCGCGTTTACACGGCCTCACCGGTCTTTACCCCACCGTTTTTCAGGAGGAAACACCCCATGTCAGTCACCAATAAAGTGCGCATGCATCGCCTGTTGCAACACGGCAAATGTCTGGATGTGGCGATCGATCATGGCATCGCCAACGAGCCGGATTTTCTTATCGGGCTGGAGAATATAGAGGCAGTGATGGATAACCTGATCGCCGCACAGCCGGATGCGATTCAGGTGAATTACGGCCAGGCCGATTTGCTGCAGCGCGTCGCCGGGCGCAAACCGGCGCTGGTGATGCGCACCGATGTCGGCAACGCCTACAACGCCGCGCGCCATCGTGAAATGTGGGCGGTGCTGCACAATCCCGATGAGCCGATTCTCGCCGCGCTGCAGATGGACGCCGCTGCGGTGGTGGTGAATCTCTATCTGATCTCCGATGAGCCGGGTATTTTCCGCATGTGCGTCGAGAATATTGGCCGCCTGCGCCAGGCGTGCGATCGCTATGGCATGCCGCTGATGATTGAACCGCTGGTAATGGCGCCCGCCGGGCAAGGCGCGGCGTATGGATCCCTTGGCGATGTGGAGAAGATTGTGCCGCTGGTACGCCTGGCGCGTGAGCTGGGTGCGGATATCATCAAAGCCGATCCCACCGAACACGTGGAAGATTTCCATCGCGTGGTCGAAGCGGCGCGCTGCCCCACGCTGGTACGCGGCGGCGGCAAAGGCGAGCTGGCGGGCGTGCTGGCAAAAAGCGCTGCGCTGATGGCGCAAGGTGCCAGCGGCATGGTGTATGGCCGCAACGTTTATCAGCACGATAATCCGTCACGCGTGGTGAAAGCGCTGATGGCGATTATTCATCAGGGTGCCAGCGGCCAGGACGCACTGGAAATCTATCAGCAGGGTTAAGCCTTACCTGCACCGGCGCTTAAGCGGTGCGCCGTCTTCGCGAATGGAACGGAGTCGGATATGAAGATAGTCGGTATTGATGCCGGAAACACCATGATCAAAGCGGTGCTGTTTGATCTCAGCGGGCGCGTATTGTCCGTTGCCGAGTGCGCTGGCGAAACGCATCGGCCGCAGGAAGGTTACGCCGAACGGCCAGTCGCGGATATCTGGCATGGCGTTAGCGATGCCGTGAGCCGCTGTTTGCAACAGGCAGGAACGCCAGCGAGTGATGTGATCGCGGTGGGCGCTGCCGGCCACGGCAACGGCTTGTACGCGCTGGATAAACAGCAGCAGCCGCTGTTTGGTATTCAGTCTATCGATCATCGCGCCAGTGAAACGGTGCAGGCGCTGGAAAGCAGCGGCGCAGACCAGCGCATTTACCAGATTTCACTGCAAAAACCCTGGCCCGCGGCCACGCCGGTTTTGATCAGCTGGATCAAGCAGCATCAGCCCGAACGCTGGGCGCAGATCGGCCATTTACTCTGCGCCAAAGACGTTATCGCCCATTTCCTCAGTGGTGCCATTAGCGCAGATTATTCGGATGCGGCCGGTGCCGGTTTGATTGATTATCGCCAACGGGGTTACAGCCGTGAACTGCTGGCGCTGTACGGCATCGAAGAAGCCCTCGCCCTGTTACCCGCACTGCGTGAATCTTGTGAGGTGGTCGGCCATGTCACCGCACGGGCAGCTCAGCTCACCGGTTTACCCGCCGGCATTCCGGTGGTGGCCGGTATTTTCGATGTGGTGGCCAGCGCGGTGGGTTCGGGCGTGGTTAACAGCGGCGAAGCATCGATTGTGGCAGGCACCTGGAGCATCAATCAGGTGGTGGTGGATAAACCTGATTATCTGCGTCCGGTGTTTATGAATTCGATTATTGAAACGGATCGCTATATGGCGATTGAAGCCAGCGCCACGTCAGCGGCCAATCTGGACTGGTTCCTGCGTGAATTCGACGACGGTCGCAGCGGTCAGGGCGCCGCGCGCAGCAGCGATATCGTGGCCCACGTGCAACCGAATGTGCAGCTGCCGCTCTATCATCCTTACCTCTATTCCGGGCGCAAATCGGAACCGGCAAAAGCCGGATTTTACGGTCTTGGCGGCTGGCATACGCGTGCCGATATGCTGTTCGCGCTATTTGAAGGCGTGACCTTTGCGCATCGGGCGCATATCGATCGCTTGCGTGCGGCCGGCATTCCGTTTACCCATGCGATTTTGTCCGGCGGCGCGGCGCGCAGCTGTATCTGGCCGCAGATGTTTGCCGATGTGTTGGGCATTCCTATCCGCGTGGCAGAGTGCAAAGAGACCGGTGCGCTGGGCGCCGCCTTGTGTGCCGGGGTGGGCGTCGGCGCATGGCGTAATCTCGCCGCAGCCGCGCAGCAGGCGGTGCAGATCAATCCTGGCGAACTGCTGCCGCGTGCGGAACGTTTTGCGTTCCATGACTCGCGCTATCGGGTGTTTAAAAAGCTGGAGCTGGCAATGCGCGAGATGTGGCAGGAAGCCAGTTGATTTTACTGGCTAATATGGCCGCTGGCTGCTAATCATGGATGCCTTAATATCATTAGGGTATCCGCATGCAAATCGATCAGCTTCCTTTTGGCATCACCACCTGGGACGACATCGCACCTGAAACGCATCCCGGCGAACAGGGCTTTGCGCTGTGGCGTACCCAGCGCTTCGGCGATATTCGCGTGCGCATGGTCGAGTATTCAGCGGGGTATCTGGCGGATCACTGGTGCAGTAAAGGACATATTTTGCTGTGCCTGCAGGGTGAAATGGTGACCGAGCTGGATGATGGACGCACCTTCACCTTAACCGCTGGCGTCAGTTACCAGGTTGCGGACAATGCGGAAGCACATCGCTCCTCAACGACTCAGGGCGCAACGTTATTTATTGTGGATTAATCGCCGTTTATTTTTACGCGTGGACAAAAAATGACAACCGCTGTGCAGTGCTGTACACTTGAACTATCAAAATGTTCAAATGAACATTGCACAGGAGGTTGTTATGACAACTGCATCCCCTTTCAATCACGGCAATGCCGCGCGCGTCTTTGACCCGACGCTGATCCAGCACGTCCATCAATCCTTTATGGATCAGATGGGCTTGCCACGCAATCCGCTGAAAGCACACCAGCTGATAACCGAGGGCCTGGATGTCGCTATTGTTGAACGCGCTGCCACGGTGCTCAAAGCGACGCCGCTCGACGTTGCCCAAATGGTTTCAATCGATCGCAATACCTATCGTCGTCGTGAGAAAGCCGGTTCGCAGCTCTCCGTCGAGCAAGGCGCGCGGGTTTATCAGGTGTTCGAAATTCTGGATGCTGTACTGCAATTGTTTGCGGGCGACGTTGACGCCGCAATGAACTGGATGTATCAACCTGCACTGGCACTGGATGATGCCTTGCCCATGGATATGCTCAGCACGCCCGCCGGGTGTGATGCGGTGTTAACGCTGATTGGCCGTCTGGAACACGGAGTGATTGTGTAATGACGCAACGGAAGGAACCGGATGCTCCCTACCGACTGTTTTATCGTTTAGTGAAAGAAGAGTACGCCAGCGAGGCGTTTAGCGGCGCTGGCGCAGAAAAATGGGGCGGCCGCTGGAATCCGCCCGGCATTAAAACGGTTTACCTCAGCAGCTCAAAGGCGCTCGCCACGCTCGAACTGGTGGTGCATACGGGCAAAGCCATGCTGGAGAAGAGTCGCTTTGTGATCTTTACCGTGCCGATTCCGGAGAGCGAAATTATGGCGCTGGACAGCAGCAAACTGCCCAGCGACTGGCACAAATATCAGCAGCAGGAAGAGACACAGGCGATTGGCGCGGCATTTCTCAATCTGGAGAGTAAATTGCCTCTGCTGCTGACGGTGCCGAGCATTTTGACCGGTGAAGACAATGCCATTTTGCATCCCGATCACCCCGCCGCTGCAGCCCTTATCGCCCAGGCCACTTCAGCGCCCTTCACGCTTGACCGGCGAATTAAAGCCTAACTACATGCGCACCCTACCTGCTGGTACGGCTTTCGTAGGGTCGCCGTTCATGGCGTAATGCACGTTAGTTAAGCAGCGTACTGGCTCTGCGGGGGTTCCGCCCGCTATGCATATGGCAGTTTCAGAATGTGTGAAGCCGGCGGCCGGGCTAAGGTCCGAAGGCGCGGACCTTAGCAATCCGCGCCTGCGCCGTCCTCGCTGTTCCCTCGCTTATC
>NZ_AKIU01000030.1:0-86767 GCF_000282675.1 Pantoea sp. GM01
CAGCCGATGGCGAACGAAAGTCGCTCCGTGCAAACCAAAGTCGCTCCGTGCGAACGAGATCTCAGCGACAGCCGTCGCAAAACGCCGCAATGCGATCGCATCCAGTCTTTAACCGCTCCATGCTCGTCGCATACGACAACCGAATAAACGGACTCATCCCGTACGCCGCGCCCTGCACCGTCACCACGTGCTGCTCCTCAATCAACGCCAGCACAAAATCAGCATCATTGGCGATCAACCGACCACCCGCGCTGGTTTTGCCAATATAGCCGGCGATATTCACAAACAGATAAAACGCGCCCTGGGGTTTGTGGCAGCGCAGGCCATCAATCGAGGTCAGACGCTCCAGCACGTAATCGCGGCGTTCGCGGTAGATGCGCGCCCGCTCCTGCAATAGATCCTGTGGACCTTCCAGCACCGCCACCGCGGCCGCCTGCGTTAAGGTGCAGACGCCGCCGCTGTTCTGGGTATTCACGTTGCTCATCGCCTTAATCAACGGCGCCGGGCCGCCGCAGAAGCCCAGGCGCCAGCCGGTCATCGAATAGGCTTTCGACACGCCGTTCACCGTCAGTACGCGATCAAACAGGCGCGGCTCAACCTGCGCCAGCGTGTAGAAGCGTACCTCGTCATAAATCAGGTGCTCATAGATATCGTCGGTCATGATCCACACCTGCGGATGGCGTAACAGCACCTCGCCCAGTGCCAGCAGCTCCGCTTTGGTCGCCACCGAACCGGTTGGGTTGCTCGGATAGTTGAGCAGCAGCCATTTGGTCTTGTCGGTGATGGCGGCATCGAGATCGGCAGGCAGCGGTTTAAAGCCGTTCTCCTGTGCACACGGCAGCGCCACCGGAATCCCACCGGCGAATTTGACGATATCGGCATAGCTGATCCACGACGGCGTGGGGATCACCACTTCGTCGCCCGGATTGATGGTCGCCATGATGGCGTTAAAGATGATCTGCTTGGCGCCACCTGCGGTAAGGATCTGGCTGACGTCATAATCCAGCTGATTGTCGCGTTTGAATTTCAGCTGGATCGCCTTGCGCAGCGCAGGCGTGCCGTCGGTGGGCGGATAGCGCGTATCACCGCCGCGCGCGGCAGCGTAGGCGGCTTCAATCGCATGCGGCGGCGTGGGGAAATCGGGCTCGCCAGTGGAGAGCGCCACCACATCAATCCCCTGCGCCGCGAGATCGCGCGCCTTTTGGGTCATGGCAACGGAGGCTGAAACGGTGACATTATTTAATCGATCGGCTATCTCGGGCATGGGTTAATCCTGGCTCTGTGTCAGCATGAACGGCTCGCAGCAAGCTGCAAACACCACGTTTACCAGAGAATAGGTTTTTGCCCGAAGCGGCGGTTAATAGTGCTTTGTTGTGGTGATATAACACAAAGCGATGACTGAACCGACCGCACACTTTCGTCATAAAGGTGGCGAGGGTGATGTGGAAATGCGCGGCAGGTCACGCGCCACCGCCTGACGCGATGTTAATAGAGTGTTACTTTTAGTGCCGGATGACACCGCGCACCGGCACTCTACTCACTCCCATCATCGCCAAATCTAATGAGTGACACGCACCATACCAGTGCAAAGGTGGCGATCTAGCACGTGCCGTCACGGCAACTCACCAACTCAGCACCAGCCTTAGGAGGCACTGTGGCTCTACCCTCCTGTCTGAGTTCAATAGTGAAAGCTTAATTTGGCATCAACTTTGCTTAGTAACAGACATGCGTTCTGTTGGAGGAAGTGTCCATGAATCTTCGTCGTCTTAAGTACTTTGTTAAAATTGTTGATGTAGGCAGCCTGACCCAGGCGGCCGATATTTTGCATATTGCCCAGCCTGCGCTGAGCCAGCAGCTGGCCACGCTGGAAGGGGAAGTGAATCAGCAACTGCTCATTCGTACCAAGCGCGGCGTGACGCCGACCGAAGCCGGTAAAACGCTTTATTCCCACGCGCAGGCGATTTTGCGCCAGTGCGAGCAGGCACAAAGCGCCATTGAGCTGGTGGGCGCCTCGCTGAGCGGCAGCGTTTCGGTCGGCTTAGCGCCGGGCACCGCCGCACAAAACCTCGCGTTGCCGCTGATGATGGAAGTGCAGCAGCAGCACCCTGGCATCGTGCTCTATTTCAATGAGAACTTTGGCACCACGCTGAGCGAGCTGATCATGAATGGCCGCATGGATATGGCGGTGATTTACGATCATCGCACCATTCACGGCCTGCGTTTTATGCCGCTAATGAAAGAGGATCTCTACTTCGTCTGCCCGTTCAGCCTCGCGCAGCCGGTGAAAGAGATCCCGCTGGCGCAGGTGGCGCAGTACGATCTGTTCCTGCCGCGCGTCTATAACATCATGCGCAAAGTGCTCGACGATGCCTTCGTGCACAACAATCTGCAGTACCGCGTGAAATGCGAAATCGAATCACAAACCACGCTGAATTCCGCACTGAGCGCCGGTCTCGGCACCACCATCATGCCGGAGTCTGCGGCGCGCGCGATGCTGAAAAGCGGCGATGCGTGGATGGCGAAGATCGTCGATCCGGATGTGCAGGTGTCGCTGTCGTTCTGCATGTCCGATCACCTGCCGCTGTCCCAACCGGCTGAAGCGGTGAAATCGATTCTGCTGTCGCTGATGTCACGCCGCAATGTCGAGAACCATCCGCTAACGCTGGTGGGATAAGACCCGCTTATTACCGCAAAGCGAAACCCTCTTACTGCCCGTCTTACGAACGCGCTAGATTACGATTTTGCCCGCTTCGGCGGGCGTGCTTCGCTTTGACGGGAATGTTATGGAAAAAACCGCAATACCGCTGCCAACGCTGCGTGCCCTGGCGCGCAAGATGCAAAGCGCGGGGCTGAGCAGCCTGGCGCTGGATGGCAAGCACTGGTCGGTACGGTTAACTTTTGCCGTCACGCCATCCACGCCACCGCCCGTATCCGCGAGGGCTCCCGCCCCGGAAATCCCCCCCATAACACAACGTATCGGCGCACCGATGCCCGGCACGCTGCTGCGCCGCCATCCGCATAGTCAGCAGGATTTTGTTGCGCCCGGCCAACACGTGCAGGCTGGCGACGTGGTGGCGCTGGTGCAGGTGGGCCCGCTGTATGTGCCGGTGCGCAGTTCCGCCAGCGGCACGGTACAGGCGCTCACGCCGCAGCATCTTTCGCCAGTGGAGTACGACGAGGAGATTCTGACATTTACGCCGTTGGCGGATAAGGTCAACACCGCGCGATAAATCGCGCCGCTACCAATACGTGCATTTTGTAGGTCGATCAATCACCGCTCATAGCGTAGCGGCGCAATTTATTGCGCAATGTTGGAACGGGCGAAGTGCCGCAGACAAGCGTTATAAGGGGCGCTTATCGCCTCAAAATTTTTATGTCTTATGCCCTTGCGGCATAACTGCATACAGTCAAAAGACGCAACAACGAGGAGAGGCACATGCCATTTTCAGATTACAAAACCGCACTGGTGACCGGTGCATCGGCGGGAATGGGCGAAGCGATTGTGGAGCGCTTGTGCCAGGAAGGTATCACCGTGCATGCGGTCGCGCGGCGTAAAGAGCAGCTGGCGGCACTCGCCGATCGTACCGGCTGCATTCCACACGCGGTGGATGTCAGCGACGTCAACGCGCTGACCGCGCTGTGCAAAGACCTCGAAATCGACATTCTGGTCAACAACGCCGGCGTGTCGCATCCCGGTTCAATCCTTGAAGCCGACGAGAACGTGATTGAAACCCAGGTCGACGTCAATTTGCGCGCGGTGCTGCATCTGTGCCGTCTGCTGGTGCCGGGCATGGTGGCGCGCGATCGCGGCCACGTCTTCAACATCACCTCGATTGCCGCCATATACAACTTCAACGGTAACTCGGTTTATCACGCCACCAAAGCCGGGGTGCACGCCCTTTCGCGCCAGCTGCGCGTGGATTGCTATGGCGCACGCGTGCGCATCACCGAAATCTGTCCGGGCCGCGTTGCCACCGATATTTTCGGCAACGTCTCGGGCGATCATGAAGAGGCGCGTCGCCGCTTCATTGATGGCTTCGAGCTGCCGCAGGCGAAAGATATCGCTGACTGCGTTGCCTTCGCGCTCGCCGCACCGCTGGCGGTGAATATCGGCAACATCGAAATCACGCCAACGCTGCAGGTGCCGGGCGGCCTTTCCACCCTGCGACCGGGCGACCACAGCGCGTAGCATGCGATCATGAGGTAACAGTATGGCTCTCGATTTCAGCAGTGTGATAACCGGCCATTACGGCCAGATGATCGTTGACGGAACGGTGATCACCCTTGAACTGGCGTTGGGTGCCTGGCTGCTGGCGATGGTGCTGGCATTGCTGCTGGTGGTGATCCGCCTGACAGAAAATCGACTGGCCGTCGGGCTGGTTAAAGCCTATGTCTCCTATCACCGCAACGTGCCGACGCTGATCCAGTTGATGATGTGGTATTTCGCTATTCCTACCCTGCTGCCGGAAGCGCTGCAGATGTGGATCAACAACTACAACGCCGAATTCCTGTTCTCCCTTACCGCGCTGGGCCTGTGTCAGGCGGCGTACTTCTCGGAAGATATCCGCAGCGGCCTGCGCGCCATTCCTGACGGGCAAAATGAGGCGGCGCGTGCGCTGGGGATGAGCTATGTGCGCGCCATGCATGCGGTGATTCTGCCGCAGGGTATCCGCAATGCACTGCCAGCGATGATCAACCACACGGTGCTGCTGTTTAAAAACACCAGCCTGGCGATGGTGATTGGCGTGGCGGATCTCACTTACGTCACGCGCGATATTGAGAACCAGACGTTCCGCACTTTCGAATCTTACATCGTGGCGACCCTGGGCTATCTGTTCTTCTCCCTGCTGCTGATGGGCCTGGGCGCGCTGCTGGCCCGCCGCTTCCAGCGCGTCTATGCGAGGTAATGGCGATGTTTGAAATTTTCACCATTTTGCATGACAACGGCATGCTGCTGTTAATGGGCCAATACCCGAATGGGCCGATTGGCGGCGTGCTCTGTACGCTGCTGATCTCAGTGCTGGCCGTGCTGCTGGCGTTTCCGATCGGTGTGCTGCTGGGCCTGGCGCGTCTATCGCCATGGCGCTGGCTGAGCTGGCCCGCCACCGGCTGGGTTTACCTGCTGCGCGGTATTCCGCTGATGATGGTGGTGTTCTGGACCTACTTCTGCGTACCGCTACTGATTGGCCACAACATCAGCGGATTCGCCACCATGCTGTGTACGTTGGTGATCTACGAGAGCGCCTATATCGCCGAGATCGTGCGCGGCGGCATTCAGTCGCTGCCGCACGGGCAATATGAAGCGTCACGCGCGCTGGGCATGAGCCATCTGAAAACTCTGCGTCTGGTGATTCTGCCGCAGGCGCTGTTCAACACGCTGCCCAGCCTGGTCAGCCAGCTGGTGTCAATCATCAAAGACAGCACGCTGGGCTATGTGATTAACGTGCCGGAGCTGACGTTTGCCGCCAATCAGGTGAGCAATCAGCTGCTGACCAAACCGTTCCAGGTGTTCGCCATTGTGGCGCTGAGCTACTACCTCATCTGCTTTAGCCTCACCTGGCTTGCCAATAAACTCGAAGCGCACATAGCGCAGAAACGTCGCCAACCGCCGCAGCTTGCCACCAGCGTGGCGCCGGCGGTAATGCTGACTAAAACCTCTTCGCAATAAGGAAGCACCATGGGACCGATGATCATGTTTAATCAGGTCAACAAATGGTACGGCGCGTACCAGGCGCTGACCAACCTGAGCGCCGAGATTAATAGCGGCGAAGTGGTGGTGGTATGCGGCCCTTCCGGCTCGGGCAAATCGACGCTAATCCGTACCGTTAACCGCCTGGAGCCGATTGATGATGGCCAGATCGTGTTTGATGGCATTGATATTCACGGCAGCAGCACCCGCCTTAACCAACTGCGCACGCGCATTGGCTTTGTGTTTCAGAGCTTTAACCTGTTCCCGCATGTCTCGGTGGCCGAGAACATTATGATGTCGCCGATGAAAGTGCTGGGCGTGAAGCGTTCGGAGGCACGTCGCCAGGCGGGTGAATTGCTGGAGCGTGTAGGGTTATCGCATAAAGCCGATGCCTACCCAGCCCAGCTTTCCGGCGGTCAGCAGCAGCGCGTAGCCATTGCCCGTGCGCTGGCGATGAAACCGCCGGTGATGCTGTTTGATGAACCCACCTCGGCGCTCGATCCGGAAATGGTGGGCGAAGTGCTGTCGGTAATGCGCAGTCTGGCGCAGGAAGGGATGACGATGATGTGCGTCACCCACGAGATGAACTTTGCGCGTGAAGTGGCGGATACCATCTGGTTTATGGATCAGGGACAGATTCTGGAGAAATCCAAGCCGGAACAATTCTTCACCCAGCCGCAGCACCCGCGCGCGCAGCGGTTTTTGAGTGATTTGCGGTCGCATTAAGGGAGACGATTTTTGTACTTTTCACCGGAGGAGCTTCACGCTTCATCGCGTAACAGTGTTCATTATTTAGCCAATAACAACTAAGTATTAAAGTTTGTCGCTAACCTGTCGTTCTTTTTAATGCCAACGTCAGGAGAAAACCAATGAAAAAAGTACTCGTCTTAATGTCCGGCCTGCTTTTCGCTCAAGCCTCAGTGGCAGATGGCGGCACGATTAATTTCATCGGTGCAATTACTGAGCCAGCCTGTACGACCCGGACTTATAGCCATCAGACCGTAATGCAATGCAGCCAGAATGGCCGCGAAAAAGCGCGTGAAATTAAGCTAAACGCCCAACCACAAACGTTGCCGTTTCAACTAGGTGATGTGAGCGTCAAATCATCAGGTAATATCAAAAGTATTCAGGTGGTTTACCGCTGATTTCCAGCAAGCAATCTTCCCCGTCAGGGGAAGATTTTTTACTGGTAGGTCAGTGTAAAAGTCGCTGTGCTATTAGCGATGCCGGCAGTGGTTGTGGCGGCGGTCTGATAGTAACGCGCCTTCATTGGAATGTTATAACTCCCCGTGCTGGCAGAGGTTCCGGCCACAATGGTCGCACCAAGCTGGGCTGGCGCATTGTTATACAGCAGCTGTACGCCGATGCCCGTTGCCGTATTGGATCCCGCAGTGAGATTTAACACACCTTGTGACGCATTTTGCGCATTACCGTCAATTCTCACATTGATACGCGTACCGGCGTTACAGTTAAGGGAAATATTAAAGTTGCGGGTGAAGCTGTCTGCTGGAGAACTGCCGGTACCACTGAATGCGCGTTTATCTACACTTCCCATATTTACGGCAATGGCCGTATTGCTCACAGAGCAGGCTAACGTAGTCACATTAAAGGCACCTATCGCAATAACTGCTTCAGGATTCTGCCAGGCATTTTGGTTGTTATAAAGAATAAATGAACCCACCTGTTGTGCCGTAACCACGCCCGATCCCGTCGGCCCGGTTTTATAAAACTGTAGCCATGCCTGCTGCTGAATAGGCTGAGAAGCTAACATCCCTGCCGCCCAGCACAGTAACCGGTTATTAAGATTTCCGTCCCCGGTAGCATTTCCATCGACCCACTCCTGATTATTGCAGTTATTCACCGATGTACTGCCAATCGCGAAACCAATACCGGCAATATTGGTGCTGTAGATTCGTCTGCCCGCGATAGACATCACATAGGATCCGGTTCCTTTGACCCCAACTTGTTGGTAAGTCATTGCTGGTGCCGGCGTATTGCTGCAAAGAAACGAGTTCACCACGCTGGAAGCCACCGGGCCGCCAATCAGTGAGCCAACAGGTAAATCACGCTGAATGACAATTGCTGGCGGAGACAAAATAGTTGAAAGCGTGACTGTCGAACAGCTAAAGGCGTGCACGGCATTAACGTACAGACCCATAAAAAATACGCTGGGTAATAACAGAAAAAAACGCATAGTTAGTCCTTTAGCGGCACTCAGCCGTTACAGAGTTCACACCGGATTGAGCTTGTGCAAGTGAATAAGGCGCCTGGCAGCCAGTGTCGCCCCAGTTCACCGCAATCTTGCCCGTTACGGGGACGCCACTGAGGTATACCCGCTGATGCTCATCCACAATGCCCTGAGAAACGGCATCGCCATTGATTACCGTGGCGCGTGCACCAAAGGGCACGTTTCGTCCGCGTAATGACACATAGATTTTCTCACCTGATACGGTTGGATAGCTGGCGAGCGCCAGCGCGCCCTGAGTCGGCACCACGGTTTGAGTGTCGCTGATCAGATCAATGTTATTGCTTAGCGAGTTGGGATCGAGCGAAAGCTGGGTACGACGATAAGGCATTACGTTCGGCACCACCGCATAACCTTTGCCGTCGGTATAAACGCCGGTCTGATTGAGTAGTCGCACCTCATCCGCATTTTCGGCGCGTACCAGGGCCATGGTGTCACCCAAAGGTTGGCTGAATGTCACGCCATACGGATGTACTACAATACCGCCCATCGCGCCGTAGTTAAGCTGGCGAGTTTGCTGCGTGTAATTGTAGCCCGCCTGGTACTCGCCATAACGTGCTTTGTAATCCAGCGAAGCATTACCATTTGCGCCAACGCCTTGATTGGTATAGCCCTGTTGCACGTTATAACTCAGACTGTTATCCGCCAATGCGGTGCCTGATAAGCCCAGCGCAGAGGTCGTTTTGTCGTGATTGTTGGTATTGGCCGAGAAGTTAAGCCAGCTCTTTGGCACAAAGCGGTCAAACGGAACCTGTACCGCCAGTGAGAAAATCTGGTCGATACTGGCATAAAATGGCGTCTGCGAATAACTGTAATTGAAGGAGTAATTGATGGCGTTAATGCTGGTGTTATAACCCAGCGTCAGGTTGCGTTCTCTCTCGGTCACACTCCAGTATTGTTGCTGATAGGCGGAGAGAAACAGACTGCCATAATCACCAAGCGATTGATTAATATTCAGCTGAGCTTTACTGCGTTTGTTATGGCTGTAACGCCAATTTTGCCAATCGCGTCGGGCGCGCTCTACTTCACGCCGATTATTGGGATCGCCACGAAAACCTGGCGGTAATGTATTGGCGTAATAGCCATTCGCTTCATTAAAGTCATAATAGCCAGACGTGGAATAACGATATCCCGCCAGAGTAAAAGTCGTGCCGCTTATTGCGACATCTTTGGCATATTGAAAACGAACCGATCCACCACGCTGGGTATCATCCATCAAACGCGTATTGGCGAACGTCCCATCCAGCGAGATCGATCCCAACATCCCCAGTCCTTTACCTAACCCGACCGACGCTGACGTATAATCGCCAGACAGAATAGTCCCTCCGTAAAGCGTTAAGCTGTGCGGCAAACCATAAATACCGGTGCCCTGCATAAAGCCCGGCTTCTTCACCGCCCCGCCCGTGGAACGATATTGCCCAGCCGTAACGGAGTATTTGACGCGCCCTTCACGCTGCATAATTGGCACCGCAGAAAACGCCTGAACAAATTGCCTTACGTTGCCGTTCGCCTCCTTGATCACAATCTCCAGGTCACCACTGGCGGAGGTGGGATAGAGATCGCCTATTGAAAAGGGACCGGGCGGCACATAGGCTTGCCAGATGATATTGCCATCCTGACGAATGGTAACCTGCGCATTACTTTGCGCAATGCCGCGCACCATCGGGGCGAATCCTCGCAGACTTTCGGGCTGCATATTGTCATCTGAATAGAGCTGAACTCCACGAAAGGCGTAACTGTCGAAAACCTCTGAGAGCGTGTAACTTTCCCCCACCACTAACTGGCTTTTCCACGGTTTGATGTCACGTTGCAGATAGGTATTAATACTGTTCCAGCGATCACCTTCCTGACCGTGGGTATAAGTGGAGTAATTGCGCGCGCGCCATGGGCCAAGGTTGATACCAGTGCGTAAATTCAGATATGAACTGTTATCACTGCCGCTCTGATAATCGCTCCAGCTATTAGCGCCTGAGTAACCATAATTGGTAAACAAGGTATTTATGCCGTCGTTCCACTCTTCCGGTGCGACATAACCTTGCGCGTTATGCCGCACATACTCTTGCGGAATAGAGACATTGAGCCGTTGCTGATTAAGGTCAAAGCTCGTCCGTGCCTGCGGAATCGCCTCCGCTATATCGGTAATTGGCTGAGTTGCCTGAATGCGCATAAAGCCTGGCGTGGCATTATCAGTAACGCCCCATGCTAAAAAATCCGCCTTCATCAATATCGGCTGCAGGCCGCCTGACCGTGTTTCAAATCGTATGCTTCTCGCAGCGACAAAATTGCCATTCAGATAAATGTCGGCATGATAGATCCCCGGTAACTGACCGCCGCTTTGGCTGAAACTGGAGAGATCCAGGTTCGAGCGCTGTGCGCCATGCTGTTCAACGGTGCTGGGATCAAAATAATCCTCAGCCGACACATCACCGATTGGCACCGCAGCCATCATTGCCACGCTGAGAAAAGTACGACGAGAAACAGGCCTTGGCTTTAAAAGTAAAACTCGTCCATGTGACATGGGCCACTCCCTTAATCCGTTACCACTTTCATTTTTTGCTCAGGGGTAATACCGCCAAAATCATTAATGGCGCGCCAACTCACCGGACTGCCAATCTGTACTTTTTGACCCAGCACAATCTCTTGCGAGGGAAGCACCATCGGCGGCTTGGTCATGGTGGCGCCATTCACTGTCAGGTCGTAAAGTGAAACGCTGTAAGGGGTAGGATTGAACACGGCAAGTTTGCCGTCTCGCTGGCGAAACTTGAGTTTTTTAAACGCCAGTAACGGATCGCCGTTTAATACAGCAGGCCGGTAAAATAGCTTCATTTTATTTTTTACCGTGATCAGTAAATCGTTACTGGCCTGCCGGTTTGAGGTAGGAATGATCTTGATATTCAACCAGTAAACTGATTCCTGATCGTCTGGCAGAGTGTTACTGCTGTAAATCACGCGCACTGAATTCTGGCTGTTTGGCTCAAGGCGAAATAGCGGTGGCGTGGTGATAAAAGTGTCATCGCTGTCATCTTCATCTTCCTGGCTACTGACCCAGGATTGAATCAAATAGGGACGATCGTCCGGGTTGGTCACGCTGATAGTGCCCATCTTGCTATTGCCGTCGTAAACCAATCGCGTTCCGCCAATCTGCACGCCAGCAAATACCGTAGGTGAAAGGCACATCAGCGCCACTGCCAGCGACCAAAGATATGTCTTTGTCATCCATCACTCCGTTGCTGAAGAAAAGAGCCGCATAGCGCGGCTCTTGAATTAACTAGTTGTAGGCAATCGTAAAATTCGCCGTGGAATTTGCTGAACCCGCAGCGACTGGCGTGGCCGTAGCGTAATACTTGGCTATGAACGTCAGAACATTGGGACCGGTGGCCGTGATGGGGCGATCAACCGATTTGCTGGCGATGGGGATGAGCGTAGAGCTGTCTTGCTCATAGAGCGCGACACCTACGTTGGTGGCGGTTTGTCCTGAATTGAGAGCGAGGATTTGGTTATTCGCCGACGAGGTCGCGCCATCGAAACGCACACTTGCCGACGTCACCGTAGCGGGACAACTTGTCAGATTAATGGTGAAGCGCGTTGGCGAAGCGGTCACGCCTGCGCCGGTGAAGGTTTTAGTTGAGACCGTTCCCAGATTAACCGTTTGATTAGCCGATCCGGTATCCACTGTACAGGCGTTATCGGTGATGGTTCCTGTAAAGTTAATCGTGCCGTCAGCGGCAGTTGATGTACCAACAATTCCAAGAGAAGCCGTAATTGCTACCAGTAAAGCCAACTTACTTTTCATGATGACGCCTCAAAATCGCAAAGAAAAACTGCCTTTGCCGCACTTTTCATGACTGCAACATACGCGACAAAAACATTAATCGAAGTAATGTTACCCCCCCTCGACTGAGACGTAGTAAAAGGTAATTTTTTATTTAATGAAAGTTTTTTTGACTATTTGTGCTTAATTCGGAATATAAACCTAAAAAAAATGAAACAGATTATTCTTAACAGATCTTTGATCTGGCCTCGTGCCATTTTACAGAACTAAAAACTATCAACATTACCTTTAACGATCTAAAGATCTAAAATTATCGATAAGACAGTTTTTTATTCGAATAAGACCATTTTCACTATCTTTAAGAATCGTCTTGTTATTGGCAAAAACCAACAAAAATACCGTCAGAAAATGTCCACGTTAAAATAGCGGCGCTTGAAATTTGATCTCTTTCTATAAGCAAGCTTTAACTGCTACAGTAATAAAACTGTTATTTACCCTAACGTTATTGTTACAAACAGTGTTTACATGATGTTGCTGTGCAAATTATGTACGCAGATGCATACTTTCTAATAAGCGTCATAAATCACGTTAAATAAGAGGCCTAAGCTCAATAAATATCGGGACTAACTTATGCAAGGAGAGGGGGATTTTTGCCCAATATCGGCAGATAAGATGCGTAAGGGAGCACGAAAGCTCCCTTGAAATAACATACGGTTCTAATTCAACAATCCACCCATACCGCGCCCGCATCAGCGGATTTCACGCACTGCTCCACCCAACGTACGCCCATCAAGCCAGCATGCGCACCGGGATACCAGAACGCCTGCAGGAAGGCGGCATCGCCGCGATCGGTGGCGTCCATCGCCAGCGCGAAGCGGCGATAGAGATTCGACCAGGCTTCAAACAGCCCTTCCGGATGGCCGCCGCCAATACGGTCGTCAGCCAGCGCGCTCTGATGCAGATAACCCATGCCGCGCTCGAGAATCTGCACCGGCTCGCCCTGCACTTCATAGCGCAGCTGATTCGGCTGCTCGTCCCACCACTCAAGACTGGCTTTCTCACCAATCACCCGCACTTTCTGACCGTGCATCGAACCGCAGTTCACCGCAGAAGCCCACATGGTACCGACCGCGCCGTTGTCGTACTCCATCATCACGAAGGCGTTATCTTCCAGCGGCGCGCGGGTTTTAACAAAGCTCTGGCGGCTGCACAGCAGGCGTTTTACCTGCAGATGCGGCACCATGGTTTCGGCAATAAACAGCGGATGCGTCGCTAAATCGCCCAGCACGTAGCTGGGGCCGACAAAACGCGGATCGACGCGCCATTTGGTGCTTTCGTTCTGCAGCTCAACCGCTTCATTATGGAAACCGTGGGCGAACTGCATATTGATGATGCGAATCTCGCCCAGCAAGCCTGCGGCGATCATCTCGCGCGCCTGATGAATCAGCTGATGCCCGGCATAGCCGTAGGTCACCCCGATAATTTTTTTCTTCTCGCTGCACAGCTGTTCCAGCTCATCGGCTTCAGCGGCGGTGAAGCACAGCGGCTTCTCGCACACCACGTGCAACCCCGCATTCAGCGCCGCACGGCAGATGGTGAAGTGGGTGTTGTTAGGCGTAGCAATCGACACCGCTTCGATGCCGTCCGCACGTGCCGCTTCCGCAGCAAACATCGTTTCGTAATCTGCATAGCAGCGCTGGGCATCGATACCCAGCGAAGTGCCAAACGCGCGGCCGCGTTCAGCGTTGATATCGAAGGCGCCCGCCAGCAGCGTAAAGTTGTTATCACGCGTCGCCGCCGAACGGTGAATGTAGCCAATCTGGCTGGTACCACCGCCGCCGACCATGCCCCAACGCAGGGAGCGATTCAGCGCTTTAATGCCGTTAATCATGGTGATCTCCTTAGAATCCGACGGATTGCAAATAGTGCAGGCTGGCGGTGACGTCACGCAGGCTGGTCTCCGCATCTCGCGGATCGCGCTCCTGTTCAACGGTGATCCAGCCCTGATAATTGCGCTCCGCGAGGAAGGCGCGCACCGCCGGATAATCAATCGCCCCTTTACCAATCGGGCACATGACGCCTTCCGCGCAGGCGGCAAAGAAATCCACACCGCGGGCAATCACGTCGCGCCATACCGCCTCGTTGACGTCTTTGAAGTGCAGGTAATCGATGCGCTGCCAATAGCGGCTGAGGTAGGGAATCGGGTCCATGCCGGAGTAGTACAAATGACCGGTGTCGAGGCACAAACCCGCCACCTCGTGCGGAATGTCCTCCACCAGCTGCTGCAGCTCGTCGGCGAACTCTATGCAACCCCCGGCATGCGGATGGATCACCGCGCGTACGCCATACTCATTCCAGGCAATCTGGCTTAGGGTGGTGATGTGCTGCATCATGCGCTGCCAGTCGGCGTCTGACAGGCGCGGCGCCTTGTCAGATTGACCCGCGTATTTGGCGCGCTCTGGATTGCCGAAGTCGATAATCACCAGGTAGGGTGCAGGTTTGTTATCGGCGTGGGTTTTGGTTGCGGTGGGGACTCGCGACAGATTGCGGCAAATGTTATGCGTCAGTTCAACCATCGCCGGGAAGTTGGCTTCACTCACCAAATCATCAAAAATCGTGCCTGCCACCAGCGACAGATCGTGCGCTTCCAACTGCTGGCGCAGCTCGGCAGCATCCACCGGCAGATAGCTCCACGGGCCGAGCTCAATGCTTTTATAACCGGCCTGCGACGCCTCACTCAGCACCTTCTGCCATGGCGGCAGGAAAGGATTTTTCGGGTCATCCACGCCCCAGCTACAGGGCGCGTTAGCAATATGGATAGTCATGATCGTTCCTTGCGGTAATGGATGGCGCAAGTATCAAATAAATATTTCATCATCAACAACCATGAAACATTCATTTTTTGATAGCGATCATACTATTTCGCATCATTAAAATGATAGAAAATATATCAAATTCAGCAACGGCGCGGTTTACAGGTTTTCACGCGTGACGATATCGAACGGCAGGATGACCTGCGTAAAATGCTCGCCGGGTTCAGCATGATGCTGCAACACCGTTTGCGCCAAACGCATCGCCATCTCATCAATGCGATTGCGGATCATCACCGTAATGGTGCCGTCAATCAGCGCCAGCTCGCCCTCCTTCACCGGACCATGGCAAATCAACGCCACCTTGCGCTGTGGCTGCTGGCGCAGCGCGTGAATCACCCCCTCAATACCGCCGCACGGCGCGAAGATCAGCGCCAAATCAGCATGTTCATCCAGCAGTTGACGCGTCGCACGGTAGCCGCCATCAATCGACTCATTGGTCTTTAACGGCTCCAGCACCCGCCGTGCGCTGTCCTGTTCGCGCAGATACGAACGGAAGCTGATCTCATTACTCTCCTGGCAGATAAAGCGATGGTCGCCCACCAGCACCCCCACTGAACCCGGCTGATGCAGCAGATGCGTGGCGATCCAGGCGGCAGTGCGCCCGGCTTTCTGGTTATCCAGACCGAAATAACCGGCGTGACCGCAGGGTGAGAAGTTGGAAAATAGCGCATACACCCGCACGCCCCTGCGCGACACGCTTGCAATCGCGTGGCGAATGAGCGGGTGATCCAGCGCCACCAAACCGATGGCATCCACCTGCTCAGCGAGCGCATACAGCGAGGCTACCACCGCCTCAACATCATCAATATCGTGCCAGGTGAACAGCGGTTCGCTGCCCAGCGGATGGAAGGGTTGCGTGTGCTGGCGTAGCGCATCGGTGAGGGAGTAATAGAACGAGTAGGATTTTGATAGCAGGATAAAGCCCATGCGCACCGTGACGCTGGCTGCCGGCAAGGTGCTATTCAGCAGCGGCGCATGGCCAATGCGATATCCCAGACGATTCGCCGCTTCCAGCACCTTCTGCTCGGTGGCAGCACGCACCGGCGCACGACGATTGATCACACGATCGACGGTGGCCACGCCCACGCCTGCGGCGGCGGCAATGGCGTTCATGGTGATTTTGCTCATGGGTTATTTTCCACACTTAAATGATAATAAATTATCAAAAATAATGCCTTAACCTGACTTAAATCGCCAATAGCTCTGCGCTCAAATCATCATCAAATTAGATTAAGTGATAGATAATCTCTCACTATTTTGATCGCCATCGCAAAAATGAAATCATTTGTTTCATTTTCATTTCACCCAGAATAAATGTTTGATATTTATTTACCCAATAGCGGCGATTTGAGCTGATGGATGACGTCAGGCAATAGATCGGCGTGGTCTTTAACGCAGAGCGCACCGCTTAACGCTCAGGAGAAAACAATGAAAATCGCTTTTGATGTGGATGTAATCCGCGATCTCGGCATCACGCGCATGGTGCATCAGGTGGCTGAATGGGGCTACAAGTACATCGAGCAGTCGCCGCATCCGCAAATCAACCCGTTCTATAAACACCCGAAAGCCAGCCGTGAAATCATGCGCGAATACAAAAACGCGCTGAACGCTACCGGGCTGGAGATCTCCTCTTTCATTACGGTGTATCGCTGGTCAGGCCCGGATGAGCTGCGTCGTCAGGCGGCGGTGAAAAACTGGAAACGCATGATCGAGATAGCCGTCGAAATGGGCGTGCAGGTGATCAACACCGAGCTGTCGGGCAATCCCAACGAACCGGAAATTTGTGAAGAGATGTTCTATCGCTCGATGGAAGAGCTGCTGCCGATCATCGAACGTGAAGGCATTCGCGTCGAGATTCAGGCCCACCCGTGGGATTTCTGCGAGCAAAGTAACGAAACCGCAGACATTGTGAAGTCATTCCGCAGCGAAAACGTGAAGTATATCTACAGCGCACCGCACACCTTCTATTACGACAAAGGCGTCGGCGATGTGAAGAACATGCTGCATTACGCCGGTGACGATCTGTCACATATGCTGATCGCCGATACCATGAACCACACTAAGCACTGTCGTTACATCGTTAACCCGCCGGGCGTGGATGCCACTATCCACCAGCACGTGGCGGTCGGTGAAGGCGAAGTCAATTTCGATGCGCTGTTTGAAGCGCTGCGCGAGATGAATTTTGCGAACCGCACGTTTAAAGTCGGCGGCGAGTCAATTATCTCGGCGGCGCTGTTCGGCTACCCGGAGAAGATGAAGTATCAAGCGGTTGAAACGCGCGAGCTGATTGAGCGCGAGCTGTTAGGGTAAACACGCGCTGATGCCCTCACCCTAACCCTCTCCCATAGGGAGAGGGAACTGGAAAGTGCGGCGTGATTGCTCTCTCACACAGGGGGAGAGCTCAAAGCGAGCTCGATCGGTCCCTTCTCCCGCTGGCGGGAGAAGGTTAGGATGAGGGCCCGCCCTAATGGAACCTACACCATGAAAGCAGTGACGCTGGCCGAGCTGGCAAAACAAGTGGGCGTCGGTGTCGCCACCGTTGACCGGGTATTAAACGATCGCGGCGGCGTGTCGCCCGCCATGAGCAAAAAAATTCTGCAGGCAGCGCGTGATGCCGGTTTAAAACGCATTCTGCCGGAAGAGCATCGCCATCCGTGGCAGATTGAAGTACTGCTCAGCGGCAACGCCTCCTTCTTCTTTCAGCAATTAGCACAAGACTTCGCCACACTTGCAGACGAACTCGGCTATCGCCGCTTGCGCCTGCACCGCACGCTAATCCCGGAAAATGCGCCAGAGAAGTTGGCGGCACATATCACTGCCAGCAGTAAAAAGCGTGATGCGCTGATCGTTTTCGCCCACGAAAATCCGCTGATTTACGCTGCGCTGGCCGACTGTAAAGCGCGCGGCGTACCGGTCATCACGCTGGTTGCCGATCTCCCGGATGCCGCGCGGCTCTGCCACGTAGGCATTGATCAATATAAAGCCGGACGCACCGCCGGTTTAATGTTGGGCAGCATGCTGTCGCAGCCGGGTGAAGTGGTGCTGATGAGCGGGCGCGCCGATTATGCTGCGCACCGCCTGCGCATTGAAGGTTTCCAGGCGGTGCTGGCCGAACGCTTTCCGCAGCTGCGTCTGCGCGAGATTCTCGCCGGTCAGGACGAGCGCGCGCGTATCAGTCGCCTGCTGGAAAAAACGCTGGCCGCCTCGCCACCGATTATGGGGCTCTATAATACCGGCATCGGCAACACCCAGATTTATGAAGCCCTGGCGCGCCATCGGCTCGACGGTAAAGTGGTGTACGTCACGCACGAGTTGTATAGCACTACGCGCCAACTATTACAGGATCGCGTGCTCACCTTAACGATCGATCAAAATACCCTACGCCATGCTCAGCTGGCCTTGACGCTGCTGTTGCGCCATCTGGAAGAGGGCGACATCCCCGACATCTACCAGCCCGGCAAAGTCGACTTTATGCTCTTTACGCAAGAGAACTTTACATAATCAGACTTTGTATCCCACCGCCAGCGCGGTTAAATCGCCTGTATCACGCGCTGCTACACTCAGTAGCAGCAAAAAACCAAACACAACAAGGCGAACCACTATGTCGGAACATCAGTATCAGCCCGCGAAAGTCTGGACCTGGGACCCGGAAGCCAAAGGTAACGGCGCAAAAACTAACCGTCCAACCGCCGGACCGACGCATGAGAAAACGCTGCCGGTCGGCAAACATCCGCTGCAGCTCTATTCGCTCGGCACGCCAAACGGCCAGAAAATTACCATCCTGCTGGAAGAGTTGCTTGCCGTCGGGGCCAAAGACGCCGAGTACGATGCCTGGCTGATTCGTATCGGCGATGGCGATCAATTCTCCAGCGGTTTTGTTGATGTGAACCCAAACTCAAAAATTCCGGCGCTAAGCGATCACTCGGTTACCCCACCGCAGCGCGTATTTGAATCCGGCAACATCCTGCTGTATCTGGCAGAGAAGTTCGGCCACTTCCTGCCGACCTCACTGGCAGGCCGCACCGAAACCCTGAACTGGCTGTTCTGGCTGCAAGGTTCTGCGCCCTACCTCGGCGGCGGCTTTGGTCACTTCTATCATTACGCGCCAGAGAAGATCGAATACGCCATCAACCGCTTTACGCTGGAAGCTAAACGTCAGTTCGACGTGCTGGATCGTCAGTTGGCCAACCATCGCTTCCTCGCCGGTGATGAATACACCATCGCCGATATCGCCACCTGGCCGTGGTACGGCAACCTGGTGCTGAATAACCAATATGGCGGCAGCGAGTTCCTCGATGTGCAGTCGTACAAAAACGTGGTGCGCTGGGCGAAAGAGATTGCTGAGCGTCCGGCGGTAATCCGTGGCCGTAAGGTGAACCGTGCATTTGGTGCCGAACCGCAGGATCAGCTGCTGGAACGTCATGATGCGTCAGATTTTGATAACAACACTGAAGACAAACGTCAGGCGCGAGGCGAGAAATAATGGCGGCATATGTGGTGTTTATTAAGGACGAAACCTTAGACAAGGACGAACTGGCAACCTACGCCGAAAAAGCGGGCCAGGCGCGCGGCGACCATCCGATCACCCCGCTGGCGTTTTACGGCGAGCTGGAAACGCTGGAAGGTCCGCCCGCTGAAGGCGTAGTGGTGCTGGAGTTCCCGGATGTTGAAGCGGCAAAAGGCTGGTATTTCAGCCCAGCGTATCAGGAAGCTAAAGCGCATCGTCTAAAAGGTGCAAAGTACCGCGTGCTGCTGGTTAAAGGCGTGGAATAAAACGCAAATACCGTAGCGGCGCAATTCATTGCGCATGGTTTTGGCGCGCCAGAATGCGCAATGAATTGCGCCGCTACGATACGCAGAAAATATGGGTATTTACCCCAACCTGAACAACGAAATCGCCTGCTTAAGCGCATTCGCCTGCTGCTGCTGCTGTTGCGCCACCTGCAGCGTTTCGGCCACGTGCTGCACGTTGTGATGTACGCTGTGATCAATACTGTTGATGCTCTGCTGAATCTGTTCAATGCTCAGTTTCTGCTGCTCACTCATCTCCGACAACTCTGTTACCAGCTGCGATAAGCCACTGATGCTGCTGTGAATCTCGCGCATGGTTTGCGCCGCATGTTCCACCTGCACGGTGCCGTGCTCGGTGCTGGTCGAGCTGGCATCCATCAGCTGACGAATCTCACGCGCAGCGCTCTCACTGCGCATCGCCAGGTTACGCACTTCACTGGCGACCACGGCAAAACCGCGTCCCTGATTACCGGCACGCGCGGCCTCCACCGAAGCGTTCAGCGACAAAATGTTGGTCTGAAAAGCAATGCCGTCAATCAGCTCCAGAATGATTTTTACCCTTCTCGACTCCTCACTGATTTTCTCCATCGAGTGAATCGCCGACTGAATATTCTCTTCGCCGCGCGTCGCCACCGTGCGGGTTTCACTCGCCAACTGGCGCGCGCTCAGCGCTTTATCGCGGGTCAGGCTGGCGGCGATGCTGATTTCAGTCATGGCACTTGCCGCCACTTCCAGCGCCTGCGCCTGCTCATCGGTGCGCGTTGAGAGCGCGGCGTTACGTTCAAGAATACTGTCAGACTCCGCCAATAGCAGTCCCACGCCCTCGCTGACCTGATGCAAAGTGCCGTGCATGGTGCCAAGCGTGGTACTAAAGGTGCGGGCGAACGGCGTTGCACTCTGCTGCATATCGGCGTTCAGCGTCAGATAACCCGCCTGCTGATTGATCTGAGCCGCCAACTCTGCCACTTCGCTGGCCGAACGCGCATCGGCAGCCATCTGGCGCGCAATCACCAGCAGTATGGCGGTTTGCGCCACCACAAACAGTGCGTGGAACAGCACCATATCCCAGCCTGGATGGTGGAAAACAATCACGCCGAACAGATCATTCTCCTGCAGATAATTGAACAGCACGTGATGATTGGCCGCCGCCGCCGCGCCCATTAATAACGGCCGCATATCGCGCCACGCCAGCAGCGCCGACATCAGCACAAACACAGAGAAGTGGTATTCGGTTTCGCCGCCACCCAGCTGAATCAACAAACCTGCCCAGCCAATGAGCAGCGCGGATAACACCAGGCGTGAGGTCAGCGTACCGCGCAGGACGGTGCCGAAAAAGGTCGCCAGCAGCGCCAGCACTAAGCCGGCAATCAGCGCCACCCTTGTGCTGTCATTGAGCCAGCCAACGCCAAGTGCAATCGGCCACAGTGCCCAACTGAGGATCACCGCAAGGCTATCGGCCCGCTGGGCAATACGTTTGAGAGAGACCATCTCCACCGGCACGGCGTCCGGGCCTGACAAGGGCGTTGCGATCATGACAGTTTTCCATACCAGAAGGTGATCGTAGAGCCCCAAAATTGTGGGGCAAAGCGCACGGACTCAGTGGAAAAATTATCGGCGTGGAGAGAGGAAAGTTTAGTTGCGGTAATTAATTAGGATGTGGAGATGTGATCGGGCCCTCACCTTACCTCCCTCTATTTGTTCCCTCTCTCGCTTGCGGGAGAGGGTTAGAGTGAGGGGAAAAACCTACTTCGCCGCAAACTGCGCATAATTCTCTGGCGTGATGGTCTGATACGGAATCCAGTTAAACTCCTGCACTTTCTGCTTCTCCAGCAGCGCTTTAGCAACCTGCACCGCGCCCGTGGCCTGGCCTTTGGCGTCCTGGAAAATGGTCAGCGTCATTTTGCCGTTCTTCACAAACTGCTGCCCATCCGGCGTGCCATCAATACCGGCGACCAGAATCTTCTCATTCTTCGCCTGATTCAGCGCCATGATAGCGCCAATCGCCATCTCATCATTATTGGCCGCAATGGCATCAATCGGACGCTGATTCAGCAGCCAGCTGGAAACCACATCCACCGCCTCATTGCGCTGCCATTTGGCGCTCTGCTTCTCAATCACCTTCATATCTTTATATTTGGCGATCACCGCTTCCACGGCGCGAGTGCGCTCGCGTGCTTCCTCATTCGACAGCGCGCCCATCAGAATCGCCACGTTGCCTTTATAGTTCATCTTCTTCGCTAACGCTTCCATCTGCATTTCGCCGCCCAGCGCCGAGTCTGAACCGACATATGCCATGTCGGCTGGCAGCTTCACCTCCGGCTTACGGTTGACGAAAATTAGCGGGATGCCGGCGTTTTTCGCGGCGGTAATCATCGGCAACACGCCTTGGGTATCCACCGGATTAAGGATGATGGCATCTACGCCCTGGTTAATAAAATCATCCACTTGCTGCACTTGCAGCGCGACATCGCCCTTGGCATCTACAAACTGACTATTGAGCTGACTGGCCTTCAGCTCCGCCTGCATCTGGGTGCGCAGAATCGAGACGAAGTTGAGATCGAAGTTTGCCAGCGCCACGCCGACGGTGAAGGTTTTGGCACTCACGCTCAGGCTGAGCAGCAGCGAGCAGAGGCACAACATCACATTTCTTATCTTCATGAGTAAGTCCTGTAGGGTTGAGATATTATTTTAATTTCAGTGAGTTAATGCCGGGCAACAGGCAAATACCCGGCGATGGAACGCTTAAAGGGTGAAATGATCGCGGAACTGCTGCAGCGCGGTGGTGCTGTCACCGCTGGCCCAGCCCTCCAGCGCCACGGTGCCGCGATAACCCACATCGTGCAGCACACGGGCGATGGCGCGATAGTTGATCTCACCGGTTCCCGGCTGCTGACGTCCCGGCACATCCGCCACCTGAATCTCACCAATCGCAGAACCACAACGGCGGATCAGTTCGATCAAATTGCCTTCGCCAATCTGCGCGTGATACAGGTCGAGATTCATCTTGAGCGCCGGGCTGTTGACTGCCTCCACCAGCGCCAGCGTATCGGCGGCCAGCGCGAACGGCGTGCCGGGATGATCAACCAACAAGTTGAGATTCTCCAGCGTGAACACGCGTGCGGCACGCTCGCCTAATTGCGCCACTTTGCGCAGCGTGTCAGCGGCTTTCAGCCACATCGCGCCGGTGACCACCTCAACCGGTTTGACGGGCAAACCTTTGTCATCCAGTCCGGTGCCGTGCAGATTCAACGCCGGACAGTTCAGGCGGGCTGCCACCGCCAGCGATGCTTCAGCACTTTGCAGCAGCTGCTGGATTTCGTCATCGTCAGTCAGGTTGCCGCTGAGATAGCCGGTCATAGAGGTGAAGCGCGCACCGGTTGCCGCTAGCGCATCAATGTCTTTGTTCGCCCAGCCCCAAATCTCAACGCCAAAACCCAGTTCGTGAATGCGTTTTACGCGCTCGACGAACGGCAGATCGAGAAACACCATTTCGGCACATACCGACAGCTGATAACTGGCCATTAGCGACCTCCCAGCTTGATAGGTTGCTGCTGCTGCACCGAGTCGATACAGGCCAGCGCGATCGCCAGCGCATTACGCGCATCTTCGCCGGTGGCGCGCGGCGTTTCACCCCTACGGATGCAGCGGGCAAACTCGGCCATCTCTGCGACATAGGCTTCGCGCAGCAGATCCGAGTCCATGCGCGAAGTTTCAATCGCGATGCCATCCTGGTGATAGCGCACGCAGTGATTGGCGTTGATATGTCCCGCCTGCAGCATACCTTTACTGCCAAACACTTCACCGCGAACGTCGTAGCCGTACACCGCCTGGAAGTTGGCTTCAGCGGTGGCAATCGCGCCATTATCGAAGCGAATGGTGACCACCGAGGTGTCCAGCAAGCCTTTATCTTTGAAATCCGGACGCACCAGCGCATCCGCCAGCGCATACACTTCCACCGGCTTCGCGCCGGGATTGAAGTGCAGCAGCGTGTCGAAGTCGTGGATCAGGGTTTCCAGGAAGATCGTCCACTGCGGGATGCGGGCAGGATCGTGCAGGCCCGGATCGCGCGTCAGCGATCGACTCAGCTGCGTAGTGCCATTTTCGCCGGCCTTCACCGCCGCGATCGCCGCGGCAAAGCCCGAGTCAAAGCGGCGGTTAAAGCCGACCTGCAATACCACGCCGGCACTTTTTGCCGCAGCAATCGCGCGATCGGCCTCATCCAGCGTCACCGCCATCGGCTTCTCGCAGAACACGTGTTTACCGGCTTGGGCTGCGGCGATCACCCATTCAGCGTGGGTACGCGCCGGGGCGGCAATCGCCACCGCCTCAATCTCTGGATCCTGCAGCAGCGCATGCAGATCGCTGTAAGCTTTCGCCACGCCAAGTTTATTGGTCAGCGCGTCTGCGGCGCCGGGTTGCGGATCGGCCACCGCGGCAAGCGTCGCCCCGGGCACGCGCCAGGCAAGGTTTTCTGCGTGGAAGCTGCCCATGCGTCCTGCGCCAATCAGGCCGACGCGTACTGGCTTAAGGTGAAATGTCATGACCTATTCCTTATTGTTTTGGATGTGCTCGTTCGAGTACAGGGATGTGCCATCTGTAGTGCAAAGGTGATGCCAACTGCAGCCACCCGCTTTATGTGAGGCGTAACACAGATATGGCTCACAAACTGGCAACAAAATTTACATGTCAACTTCACATGTCAATAAAATGGACATTCCAACGTAATCAGGAGTGTCGCATGCGTGTTATAGAGCGTTTGCCGTTCAAAGATGAAAGCGATCCTATCTTCAGCTTGCCGGACAGCGCGGAGGTGGGCGAATGGGATACCTTGTTGTGGCAGGGCTGGCACAGCTTTGAACGCGGTGAGCAGCCAGGCTGGATGCGGCACAGTATTTTGCAGTCATGGCAGCGATCGCGTCAGCGTGCGATCGATCCCGCGACCTTTGCTTATATCTCACCGCCTGCCGCCGAGCTGGCGGCGATCCTCGAACACAATGCGGAACTGATCCGCGCGGCGCGCAGCATCATGGAGAACCTGCTGGCGTACAACCCGGATGGCCACATCAATCTGACCGATGCGCAGGGTGTGACGCTGCATTTCTGCGGCGCGGATCTCACGCCGGTCGGCAGCATCCTGCGCGAAGAGGTGCTCGGCACCAACTGCACCGCGCGCTGCCTGATCGAGCAGCGGCTGGTGTATGTGCTGAGCGGCGAGAACTGGAAACTTGACCTGCGTAAACGCCATCGCCAATGTGCCGCCGCGCCGGTGCGCGATGCCAGCGGCCAGCTGCTGGGCGTTTTAACGTTGACCGCCACGCCCGATAACTTTAATGCCCACACGCTCGGCACGGTGCAGGCGGCGGCGGAAGCGGTTGGCCAGCAGCTGACGCTGCGCCGTTTACTGGCCGAGCAGCAGTCGATCCTCGAAACCCTGAATGAAGGGGTGATCGTCTGCGATCGTCACGGTCGTATTAAAACCCTCAATCGCTATGCGCGACAGATCTTCAGCAGCCTCGATCCGCAAGCAGGTACCATTGATGAGCTGCTGCAACCGCAAGGGGGATCGCTGTTAATCATGCCGTTCTGCAATGACCGCGAGCTGCAATTTATGCCGGACGGCATCCAACCGATCTCCTGCCTGATCTCGCTGATGCCCGCGCCGGACGGCGGCCGCGTGTTGTCGCTGCGTGAGAATCAACGTATTCGCGCTATTACGCGTCGCGTGATGGGCGTGAGCGCCAGCTATACCTTCGAGATGATTCGCGGCCATGCGCCGCGCGTGCAGCAGGCGATTCACAAAGCGCGCGCCAGCAGCCGCACCGACAGCACCGTGTTGCTGACCGGCGAGAGTGGTACCGGCAAAGAGCTGTTTGCTCAGGCGATTCATAACGCCAGTCCGCGACAGCAGGAAGCCTTTATCGCGCTGAACTGCGGTGCGTTGCCGCGCGATTTAGTCCAGAGCGAGCTGTTCGGCTATGTCGATGGCGCATTTACCGGATCGCGTCGCGGTGGTTCGGCGGGCAAATTTGAGCTGGCGGATGGCGGCACCCTGTTTCTGGATGAGATTGGCGAGATGCCGCTGGAAGCGCAAACCAGCCTGCTGCGTGTGTTGCAGGAGAGTGAAGTGGTGCGCATCGGGGCGGCACATCCGCTCAAGGTTAACGTACGCATCATCGCCGCCACCCACTGCAATCTGCTGGATGCAGTGGAAAAAGGCGCATTCCGCCGCGATCTCTACTATCGCCTGAATGTGATTTCGCTGGAGATCCCGCCGCTGCGCGAGCGTCAGGAGGATATTCCTGGCCTGGTGAACACCTTTATTCAGGCGCTCTGTACCCGGCTAAAGCGCATTGCGCCACAGCTCTCCGCCGATGCGATGGCCTGTTTACAGGCGTGGCACTGGCCAGGCAACGTGCGCGAGCTGGAGAATCTGGTGGAGCGCACGGTGAACTTGTGTGAAGGGTTGCAGATTGATCGTCACGATCTGCCGGAGGAGATGGTGCAGCGCGCAGTTCCGCAGCTGAGTGAATTGACCTCGCTGCAGGCGAATGAGCGCCAGCATGTGTTGCAAGTGGTACGTGAGCAGAAAGGCAACCTGCGCCAGTCGGCCCAGCTGCTGGGGATTTCACGCACTGCACTGTATAACAAGCTGAATCAGTGGCAGGTGGATGTGGCGGGGTTGCGGCGGGGGTAGGTGCGCTGTTTCCCCTCACCCTAACCCTCTCCCACAAGTGGGAGAGGGAATGATTAGGTGGGGAGCGCTCGGATGGCGCCCTCTCCCGCTTGCGGGAGAGGGCTGGGGTGAGGGGACAACTACAACGATCCCCCACCACAGATCACCAGCTCCTGCCCGGTAATCGCAGCGGCTGCCGGCGACAGCACAAATCCTGCCAGCGCCGCCACTTCCTCCGGCTTGATATAGCGCCCGATCGGCGGCAGCTGCGGCGGTGAGCTGGCGCGGCCGGGCTGCAGCAGCATCGGCGTTTCCGTGGCGCCTGGCGCAATCACATTCACGGTAATGCCCCTGGCTGCCAATTCCGCCGCCCAGCTGCGCGCCATACCCACTATCGCCGCTTTGGTGCTGACATATTGGCTGCGATGCGCCGCGCCGCGTGAGGTGCGGCTGCCAATCAGCAAAATGCGATCGCCCTGCTCCATCTGCGGCTGTAGGGCATTGGCCATAATCTGCGCCACCTGCACGTGCAAGTACCACAGACGCGTGCCCTGCTCCTCATCCAAATCCCCCAGCGGTGCCGCCGCCATCATGCCCGCCGCGTGTACCAGCGCATCCACCTTCGGTAGCGCTGCCAGCGCCTGTTTCAGCGAGCGGGCATCGAACAGGTCGATGCTTACCGAGGTAAAAGCCGGATGATCTTTCCTCACCTGCGTGCGGCTAAAACCGGTCACCTGCCAGCCTTGCTGCAGCAGCTGTTCGGCAATCGCCGCACCAATGCCGGAGCTCACGCCGGTCACCAGCGCGTGCCGTGGCCTGCTCATCCGGTCACCCAGGTTTCATCGACGCGCACGTATTTAATCGCCTGGCGGAAATAGGTGTAGGCGACATGCAGCGCGCCATCCTCGCTCTGTTTAATGCTCGGATAGGAGAACTCGCGGTTGAGTTTTTGCTGCGAATTGTTGGTCATGCAGTAGCCATCGCCCTCATCAAGATTGCGCTGCCACGGCCAGCTTTTGCCGCCGTCGGCCGAGATCGCCAGCGTCATTGGCGCGCGCGGAGCGCCCCAAAAGGCGCTGCGTCCGCTGTGCACCTGCGGTTCAGCCGCCACCGCAGCATCGCCGTCATCCTCTTCGTCTTCAATTTCGTCATACAGCGACACGCGGCGCTCGCGGGCATCTTTGGCGCTCATGGCGTTGAACACCAGCGCCAGATGGCCGTTGTGCAGCGTGGTGACCTGAATCGACGAATTGTTATTCGGCAGCTCAGTCGCCCGCGGCGCACTCCAGCTTTCACCGCCGTCGGTCGAGCGGCTTTGGTAGATGAAATCTGCCCAGCGGCTGCGATACAGCGCCAGCAAACTGCCATCCTGCAGCAGCGTGATGTTCATATGCACGCAGCCGAGGCTGTCCGGCACAACCACATCACGCCAGCTTTTTCCGCGATCGCTGGAGATTTTTACTGCGCTGATATCGTCGTTACCGACCCATTTCACCCCCGGCTGCGTGCGGCAGTAAAACACCGGTAGCAGCCAGTTATCGTTTGGCAGCACCACCATCGGCTGGCGAATAAAGGTGCCGGGCTGGTCGAGCAGCGTGTCGATGGCACCCCAGCTGTGACCCAAATCGTGCGACTGGCGATAACGCACAATCGCGGTGTCCTGATTACCCGATTTCTGCGCCGTCCACAGCAGCCACAAGACCTGGTCAGGATCGAGGAACAGCAGCGGATTTTGCTCGGATCGTGTTGGATCGTCGGAGAGTTTTTGCGCCTCGCTCCACTGCGTGCTGCCGCTTTCCAGGCGCGAGCACCACACGGAAATATCGGCGATCCCTTCCTGGGTACCGCCAAACCACACGCACAACACGTCGCCGTTCGGCAGCGGCAGCAGATTCGCCGCATGGTTCTGCGGACAGACCGAAGGCAGCATCGCCGTGAGCTGCTGCGCATCCTGCGCGTGCGGGTGAAGGTTACCGTTGCGTTCCACGCTAAGGGTTAAGTCGCTCATGTCAGGCTCCACTGTTTTGCATTGAGGATTTGGGGGCTTTTTTGGTCTGCGTCTGACGCGTCGGGATCAGGCGATCAATCACCATGATCACCGCTGGCGTAAACAGCGCGACATACATGTTATTGATACCAAAAGGATCGCCCAGCAGATACCACACTGAGGTCACCACGCAGGCGCCAATCAGCCCGGCGTTGGCACCGCGCGTGCTTTTGTAGAACGGCAGGTAGAAGGCGATGATCGCCACCACCGAAATTGACAGACGAATGGCGCGGGTGAAGAACGACAGCTTCAATACTTCTGGCACGAACAGCACGAAGATCAGCGGCAGGAAGCCAATCAGCAGCGACAGCCAACGCGTCATCTGGAACTCGCGTTCTGGCGTCGGATTGCGATACGGCACGTAGAAATCCTTTACCACCAGCGAGGCAATCGCCAGCGCCACGGTGCTGACGCTGACAAAGATCGACGCCACCAACGAGGTGGTAACGATGCCGGCCAGCCACGGACTCATGTCCTGCAGGAATACCGGCAGCGCGTACAAACTTTTGATATCGGGATGCAGGTATTTCGCCGCCACGCCAATCAGCGCGATGGCGATGGCAATCGGCATGCAGAAGAAGAACGCGACCCAGGTCGCACGCTTGGCAGAGGCCGCGCTTTTGGTCGAAGCAATCGCCTGAATCACGAACTGAGTGCAGAAGATCGAGCCGATGGTGCCAATCATCCAGGCAAAGATGGTGCTGCCGCCGACATTGCCGTCCCACGTCCAGTAGAAATGCGGCATCTCTTTGATCATCGGGCTGACGCCGCCGGTCATGTGTAGCGCCACGCCGAGGATGATCAAAATACCAATATATTTCAGCCCGCTATGCAGCAGCGTGACCCAGGCAATGCCTTTCATGCCGCCAAACATAAAGTAGAAAGTGCTGACGATCGCCGTGATCACCGCTGCGGTAGTAAGATCGAGATTGAGCACCGTCGAGATCGCCGCTGCGCCGCTGACGTAGTTTCCGACGTTCACCAGCAGCAGCGCGTAGATCATGATTAACGAGATAATGTTTTTGGTTGAGTTGCCGTAGCGTTCCGCGATCGCTGCAGAGATGGTGATTTTGCCGGTGTTATAGATGCGCTTCACCAGCAAGAAGCCAAACAGTGGGAAGCCGATGGCAGCCCCAATCACCGACCAGGATGCGGCGAAGCCATCTTCAAAAGCCGCCTGGGCAGTGCCGATGGTGGATTTGGCGCCGATGTATTCCGACATCAGCATCACGCCCACCACAAAAGCGGGCATCACATTGGAGCCAGCCATAAAGTCGCCGCTGTTTTTACTGCGCAGCCGCCAGGTCAGCCAGGTGGTGAACAGGATGTACGTAATGACAATCCCGATGATAATCACCATCCCTTCTGTAGAGAATTGTTTCATTTCAGCCTCATCGATAACGTAGGGTCGTGGCACGCGCTGGGCTTCACGCGCACCGTTGATGAGGTGGTCAATATTGTTATTGACGTGTCTGAGCACTGATGACCACACCACTTATGCCTTGATGATTTATTTCACTCAAATAAGAATGAACTCACGCATAAGCAGGGCAATTTATAGGATAAAAGCGGCTTAATTTGTTTGAAGTTGCTCACAAACAGTCAATGATGATTACAAATAATCAAATTTAACTTAACAGTTATAAGGCGGACTGTAAAAAATCCACAAAGGCCGTAATGCGGATGGGAAGCTGACGCTGCGGCTGCCAGACGGCATAAATGTCACCGTCTGGCGCCGTCCACTGCGGCAACACCGGCAGCAGATCGCCGCACTCAATGCTGTGCTGCGCATCCCACCACGAACGCAGCAGAATGCCGTGACCATCCAGCGCCATTTGCATCGCCACTTCACCATCGTTGGTAATTAAGCGACCGCGCACCTTCTGCGTCAGCTGCTGTGTGCCATCACTTAAGCGCCACAGCGCAAAGTCACTGTCGAACTGACGCAGCAAAATACAATTATGTTGTGCCAGCGCGGCGATGCTCTCAGGCATGCCATGGCGCGCAGCGTAATCCGGCGAGCAGCACAGCACGCGCGGATTGGTTCGTAGCTTACGCGCCATCAGCCGCGCATCTGGCGGTTCACCGACGCGAATATCAATATCCACGCGCGCATCAAGAAAATTCAGGGGCTGGCTGCTGAGCTGCAGGCTGATGGCCAGCTCGGGATGCAGCGCGGCAAAGCGCGACACGCAAGGTGCAACGTGACGACGCCCAAAGCCAAAGGATGCATTGAGGTTAAGCGAACCCCGCAGCACCGAGGTTTGGCTGCTAACCGACTCTTCCAGCTCCGCCAGCTGGTCGAGCAGCGGACGTGCGCCATCGAGATAACGCCTGCCCTCCGCCGTCAGCTCCAGCCGCCGCGTGGTGCGCTTGAGTAACTGCACGCCCAACCGCAGCTCAAGCTGGCTCAGGCGCTTACTCACCGCCGGTAACGATAAACCAAGCTCGCGCGCGGCGGCGGTTAAGCTCTCCAGCGCAGCCACGCGCACAAAGAAGGCCAGATCGTCGGTGGAGGTGCGCGATTCTCTACTTTTATTCAACATTGGCTTATCGCTCAGGCTAATTATTTCCTTCAGATGCATGGTTATACTGCGTACAGAACATCAACAGCAACCTGCGAGAAACCCTATGAGCGGCAAAACCTATAAGATCGCCGTCATCCCTGGCGATGGCATTGGCAAAGAAGTGATGCCGGAAGGCATCCGCGTGCTGGATGCAGCGGCGAAGAAATTTGATATCGCGCTTGAGTGGCAATGGTTTGATTTCGCCAGCGCCGAATATTGGCAGCAGCACGGCAAAATGCTGCCGGATGATTGGTTCGCCACGCTGAGTCAGTTTGATGCCATCTACTTCGGCGCGGTTGGCTGGCCAGACGTGGTGCCGGATCACGTATCGCTGTGGGGCTCGCTGCTGCAGTTCCGTCGTGAATTTGATCAGTACGTCAACCTGCGCCCCGTGCGCTTAATGCCGGGAGTGAAAGCCCCGCTGGCGAATCGTCAGCCGGGCGATATCGATTTCTATGTGGTGCGTGAAAATACCGAGGGCGAATATTCGGCGGTAGGCGGCACCATGTTCCCCGGTACCGAGCGCGAAGTGGTGATTCAGGAAACGGTGATGACGCGCGTTGGCGTCGATCGCATTCTGAAATTCGCCTACGATCTGGCGCAAAAGCGCCCGAAAAAACACCTGACGTCCGCCACCAAATCCAACGGTATCGCCATTACTATGCCGTACTGGGACAGCCGCGTGGAAGCGATGGCGCCGAGCTATCCCGAGGTAAAAGTCGATAAATATCATATTGATATTCTGACTGCCAACTTCGTCCTGCATCCGGATTGGTTCGATGTGGTGGTCGCCAGTAACCTGTTTGGCGACATCCTGTCAGATCTCGGCCCGGCCTGTACCGGCACCATCGGCATCGCGCCGTCCGCCAACATTAATCCGGAAGGCAAATTCCCGAGTCTGTTTGAGCCGGTGCACGGCTCCGCGCCGGATATTGCCGGCAAAGGCGTTGCCAATCCGATTGGGCAAATTTGGTGTGGCGCGATGATGCTGGAGCACCTTGGTTACGCCGAAGCAGGCGCAGCAGTGCTGGATGCCATCGAGCGTACGCTGGCGGCAGGTAACAGCCTGACGCGCGACCTCGGCGGCAGCGCGAGCACCGAAGAGTTGGGCGCGGCTATCGCCTCGGCATTGTAGCGTCGCCATTTATAACGACCGATATTTCCAGGTGCGCATGAATGCGCACCCTACAAATAACTCTACCATTCGGCGTAGGGTCGCCATTCATGGCGACCTGGATTTTCTCGCGCAGCTTACAAAATCTGCACCGTTTCCGCATGCCAGCCGTGCGGCAGCGGTTGCGGGCGGGTAATCAGCACGTTGTGCAGCTGGAGATTCTCCACACCGCGGGCAAACACGCCCGGCAGGCCGTCCGGATAGGCCGCCACGCCATACGCTAAGCCGGATGCGCTATCCAGCTTGTACGCATTGTCCAATCCCATGCCGGTCGGCGAAGCGGGATTGCACGGCGGACGCACATCGTAATGCCCCTGCTCCACGCCTTGCGTCACCACTTGTCGCAGCTGCAGATTCGCCAGCATCACATCACGAATCTGCCCTGGCCGTTCGGCATGCAGATTGATTGCGCCTTCCATCACGCCGCTGACGTTGCTGAACTGCAGCTGTTCGATGCTGCCTGGCGCAATCGCCGGATCGCGCGCGCGTACGGAAACAAACAGCGCATCAGCTTTGCCCCAATGGCACGGCGGCGCGTGGCGGCAGGCCAGCGTGATATTGCTGAACAGCAAACGGCGGAAGTGGCCGCCATCGCGCGATAGCACGCCGATGGCGCGGTTGGAATCGAAAATAGTACAGCCGGACACCGTGACATCTTCCACGTCGTCGAAAGTTTCGGTGCCGATTTTGAACGCGCAGCTGTAAGAACGCAGCAGGCAGTTGCTGATCATAATTTGTCGTGCGGCACGCCGCAGATGCGCTGGTTTTTGCGAAGTTTTGATGCAAATGGCGTCATCCGCAGCGCTGAGATAGCTATTGCTGACGAACACCGCTTCGCAGCTGTCGATATCCAGCGCATCGGTATTCGGCATGCTCATGCTGTTATCGATGGTGAGATGATCGATATGCACATGGCGACAACTCACCAGATGCACTGTCCACATCGGCGCCTGAAGAATACTGAAATCTTCCAGCGTCACCTGCTCGCAATCTTCAAACACCAGCATGCGCGGGCGCTGCGCACGCGGCAGGCGATAGCCTTGCTGATCCTTTTCTGTGGCAAACCAGGCTTCGCCATTGCCATCGATCGTCCCTTTGCCACTGACGGTGATATTGCGTTGACCGACGGCGTACAGCAGCACATGCTGCGACAGCTCAGCCTGGCTCTGCGCCAGCTGCTGCTGATAATCCTCAACGCGCGCGCTGGCGAGCAGCGTGGCGCCCGCCTCGAGATGCAGATGGATGTTGGAGCCTAGCGACAACGTACCGAGGTGATAGCGCCCCGGCGGCACCGACAGCGTGCCACCGCCGCGCGCCGCAAGATGATCTAATGCGCGCTGGAAGCAGGAAGTATCAAGAGTTTCGCCATCGGCGACGGGATAGAAATCAGCCAGTGAGAGGTGCATGTGGTTCTCCTGAATAGCGGCGATGCGCTATTGCAGCACGCGCCGCGCGACTAAACCTTTTGCTGATGGACAAAGTGTGGCGTTAGGTTTGGTGCGTCCATCTTGACGGTCGCCATGAATGACGACCCTACGGCGCAGGGTGCGCATTTATGCGCACCGTTTTACAGACTGCACGAAACCACCTCAAACCACCGTTTCGTTTTCCAGCTTCTGCCGTTTACGCAGGTGCGGGAAAATCGTCATCCATACGCCCACCACTACCAGCGTGCCGATACCGCCAATCGCCGCGGCTGGCACTGCACCCATAAAGGCCGCCAGCAGACCGGACTCAAATTCGCCGAGCTGATTCGAGGTATTAATGAAGATGGCGTTGACCGCGTTAACGCGGCCGCGCATATCATCTGGCGTATCCAGCTGCACCAGCGCGCCACGGATCACCATGCTCACCATATCGAAGCCGCCCAGCGCCGCCAGCGCCACCACCGATAGCCATAACTGGGTGGAGAGCGCGAACACCAGCGTGGCCACGCCAAATCCGGCCACCGAACCGAACATAATCATGCCGACATTCTTCTCCAGCTTATGACGGCTGAGCCACACGCCGACTATCAGCGCACCGACCGACGGTGCACCGCGCAGGATACCCAAGCCCCACGGTCCGGTGTGCAGAATGTCCTGTGCGAAGATCGGCAGCAGCGCGGTGGCGCCGCCCAGCAGTACCGCAAACAGATCGAGTGAAATCACCCCGAGCACATCTTTGCGATCGCGGATAAAGCGCACGCCGGCAAACAGATTCGGCAGGTTCATCGGCAGACGCGCCTGCGGTGGTCGCTCGTAGCGCAGTCGGCTCACCAGCACGATGGAGAACAGATAGAACAGCGCCGAGACGCCATATACCACGTCCGGCCCCGCCACATACAGAAAGCCGCCCAGCGTCGGGCCGATAATCACCGCTGCCTGTCCGCCCACCGAGCTGGCCGCCATGGCGCGCGCCAGAATCGGCGGCGGCACCAGCGCCGGCAGCATTGAGGTAATCGCTGGCCACTCCAGCGCCTTGGCTACCGAGATCAGGAACACCAGCCCCCAAATTTCAAACTTGCCCGCCCAGTTGATGAGCGTTAGCGCCACCAACCCCAGCAGTGCCAGCCACTCAATAAGCTGTCCAAGCAGCACGATGCGACGGCGATCGTGTTGATCCGCCAGGTGCCCGGCAGGCAACGCCAACAGCACTGAAGGAAGAAATTGCATCAGGCCGATCATACCCAGCGCCATCGCGCTGTGGGTTAGCGCATAGATCTGCCAGCTAACCGCGACCGAGTACATTTGAAAGCCAAACGATGAACAGGTGCGTGCCAGCCAAAAGGCGACAAACGACCTGTGCCGCAGCAACGAATCCTCTACTGCGGATACCGGTGAACCCATAGTTGTTATCCCATCCTAAATGATTATGTCAGTTAGCGTCGTTGCACCAACCTGGTGAAAAGCCATTTAATGGCTTCCGCTTTATTTTTCACGCCACAGAGTGCGGCATCTTACTGAGCCAGACAATGGCTAGCCGTGCTGTTTAAAAACAGAAGCTTATCTAAATTTTTGCTAAGCATTGAGCTCACAATATTAGCAGGCTGATGATTTTCAGCTGAAAATATCCCAATCTTTCTAGATAGTTTCTTCGCTATTAAATTATCAACTGCGCAGTGCAGCCTATCTCTTTATCAGAAACAGTTAAAAAAGCTGAACTTTATAAACTAATCGGTTTATATTGGCCGTGTTAAGACTTCATTAATCGCCCGTCCTTATAATAATTAAGACGTTCCAGCCAATTAATTTATTCACAGAGATAAATGGAAAACAGTTCTTATAATCCTTATGTTACTGAGCGCATCCGTCGCTTCGACGGCACGCTAACCGGTGTGTGTTATTCAGCACCCTTTATGCATTGTGAGCAGGAAGGCACGGTATTACTTAATGGACGCAACATAATTTCGCTGCATAATCAGTTACTGGAATCACCTGAATTAATAATTATCCCGCTCTCGGGAAATAACCTGCTACATTTTTTACAGGCACCGGAAAATTATTTCGGCCTGCAAAATGAGAATGTGCATCTGGCAATCAATTATGCCGATTTAGTTCAGGCAGATAGTGCGCTACGCCAGGCAGCTGAACGTTTCTCTTTCTGGCTTTATGATTTGGCCGCGCCCGGAACCTGCTGGCAGAATATCGCGTCATTCCCTTTTAAAGGAATAGTGCTGACCGAGGAATTTTTTAATGATAATTATCTCAAGTTCAGCTTTCCCTTTCTGCTGGAATCGTGCAGAGAAAGAGAAGCAGAGGTAATATTACGTACGCCACAGTTAACGCTGCCCGCGGCACAGTATGCGCAACTTAATTTGAGCGGCTGGCAAGAACAACGTACCAGCAGCACATTGTTTGAAGGGTAAACGTTTACACAATATGTTGCTCCTGGGTGTTATGGCCCGATGTAACCGGACATAACACCTTAATTCCCTCATAAAATGTCGTACTACTTCCTCTCTTCGAGTGCAAAGCACTAAAAATATCAAACCCTTTAACGTTTTTAAGATAAAATTTAACGCAAAGGGATCAACTCGTCGCACGGAAGCGCCGATCGAACAGTTTTCGTTATTTCGTACTCTATGTCGGGAAGCAACCCAACGCGTTGTTTCCTTTTTAGTTTTTAATGGCAAAGAAAGAGGTCAATATTATGGGGAAAGCTTCCTCATCTTTTGGCGTAATCCGTTTTCTCACAGTGCTTTTTGCACTGCTGACGGGCGCGTTTATGCTGGTTGGTGGCGTTTGGTTAGCCGCCATTGGTGGTTCCTGGTACTACGTTATTGGCGGTGTGGTCATGTTGATCACCGCTATTCTGCTGTGGCGCCGTAGCGGCTCAGCGTTACTGCTGTACGCATTGCTGCTGTTGGCAACGCTGGTGTGGGGCGTATGGGAAGTCGGCTTCGACTTCTGGGCGCTGGCACCGCGTACCGATGTGCTGGTGATCTTCGGCGTCTGGCTGATTCTGCCGTTTGTGTATCGCGGTCTGAATAATGCCGGCAAAGGCGCGCTTGGCCTGCTGGCGGTCGCACTGGTCGCCAGTGCGCTGGTGCTGGCATGGGCAGTGTTCCACGATCCACAAGAGCTGAACGGTGAAATTCCTGCTGCGGCGTCAAATGCTCCACAGGCGCAGCCGTTAAGCAACATCGACGATGCTGACTGGCCCGCGTATGCGCGTGACCAGCAAGGTACCCGCTTCTCCCCGCTGAAACAGATCAATAACGGTAACGTTAAAGAGCTGCAGGTTGCCTGGCAGTTCCAGACTGGCGACATGAAGACGCCAAACGATCCAGGTGAAATCACCGATGAAGTAACGCCGATTAAAATCCGCGACACGCTTTATCTCTGCTCACCGCACCAGATTCTGTTTGCGCTGGATGCGAAAACCGGTAAGCAGAAGTGGAAATTTGATCCGGGCCTGAAGCCGAATCCAACCTTCCAGCACGTTACCTGCCGTGGCGTTTCCTACCACGAAGTGCCTGCTGCCGCAGATGCTGCCAACACCCAACCTGCGCTGTGCTCACGCCGTATTTACCTGCCGGTAAATGATGGTCGTATGTTCGCGCTGGATGCCGAAACCGGTGAACGTTGCGCGGCCTTTGGCAACAACGGTGAACTGGATCTGCAGCACAAGCAGCCAGTATTGACCCCAGGTCAGTACGAGCCGACGTCGCCGCCGGTCATCACCGATACCACCATCGTGGTAGCCGGTGCCGTCACCGATAACTACTCCACCCGTGAGCCGTCTGGCGCTATCCGTGGCTTTGACGTCAACACCGGTAAACTGCTATGGGTATTCGATCCGGGCGCGAAAGATCCTAACGCGATTCCTGCCGATGAACACACCTTTACCATGAACTCACCGAACTCGTGGGCGCCGGCGGTATACGATCCGAAACTGGATATCGTTTACCTGCCAATGGGTGTATCAACGCCAGATATCTGGGGCGGTAACCGCACACCAGAGCAGGAGCGTTATGCGAGCAGCGTACTGGCACTGAACGCCACCACCGGTAAGCTGGTGTGGTCGTATCAGACCGTGCATCACGATCTGTGGGATATGGACTTGCCGTCTCAGCCGACGCTGGCCGATATCACCGATAAAGATGGCAAAACCGTACCGGTGATTTATGCACCGGCGAAAACCGGTAACATCTTTGTACTGGATCGTCGCACCGGTGAGCCGGTTGTCCCTGCACCGGAAACCCCGGTTCCACAGGGCGCCGCTAAAGGCGACCACGTTGCACCGACTCAGCCGTACTCCGAACTGACCTTCCGTCCGAAAAATAATCTGACGGACAAGGACATGTGGGGCGCAACCCTGTATGACCAGCTGGTGTGCCGCGTGATCTTCAAGCGTCTGCGCTACGAAGGTCCATTCACCCCGCCGTCTGAGCAAGGTACGCTGGTGTTCCCAGGCAACCTGGGGATGTTCGAATGGGGCGGTATCGCGGTTGACCCACATCGTCAGATTGCGATTGCTAACCCAATGGCGCTGCCGTTTGTGTCGAAGCTGATTCCGCGCGGTCCGGGCAACCCGATCGAGCCACCGGCTGACGACAAAGGCGGTTCAGGTACTGAAACCGGCATCCAGCCACAGTACGGCGTACCGTACGGCGTGGAGCTGAATCCGTTCCTGTCACCGTTTGGCCTGCCGTGTAAGCAACCGGCGTGGGGCTATGTCTCTGCAGTTGACCTGAAGACTAACGAAACCGTGTGGAAAAAACGCATTGGTACAGTTCGCGATAGCGCGCCAGTACCCGTTCCGTTCAAAATGGGTATGCCAATGCTGGGCGGCCCAATTACCACCGCGGGTAACGTGTTCTTCATTGGTGCTACCGCAGATAACTACCTGCGTGCATTCGACACCAACACCGGTGAAATGCTGTGGCAGGCACGTCTGCCAGCGGGCGGCCAGGCAACGCCGATGACCTATGAAGTGGATGGCAAGCAGTACGTTGTTATCGCGGCAGGTGGTCACGGTTCGTTTGGTACCAAGCTGGGTGATTATGTGATTGCCTATGCACTGCCTGATGCGAAGTAAGTTTTCGCGTTGAGGTTAAAAAGCGGGCTTATGCCCGCTTTTTTTGTAGGGTCGCCATTTATGGTGACCGTCATGAAAGACGCACAGGAAGGTATTGTGCGGTTAATGCCAGGGTCGCCATGAATGGCGAACCAACGATTAGCGTTTACGCAGTACGCGTGCGTTTAGCAGTGCACACAGCGCCATAATCACGCAGGTCGCCAGAAACACCGGGCGCATGCCAAACGCACCGCCGATAAAACCGCCAAACAGCGGACCAGAAACCTGGCCGACGTACTGCGCCGAAGTGGAATACCCCAGCATCTTCCCCACCTGCGACTGCGGCACGCTGTGACGAATCAGCGCCGTGACGCACGGCATTAAGCCACCCAGCGCCATGCCCATCAGAAAACGCAACACCACCAGTTGCCAGGCTTCATTGATAAATGCCTGCGGGATCAGCAGCAGCGCGCACGCTATTAATCCATACACCAGCACGCGGCCATGTCCCACGCGGTCGGCTAAACGTCCCAGACGCGGCGCGGAGATAATGCTGCCGAGCGCCGCTGCCGCCATCACCAATCCTGCAGTGACCGTTACCGCGTGATCGCCGCTGACAAACTGGCCAATGTACAGCGTGATAATCGGCTCAATCGACATATTGGCGAAAATCAGCAACATCCCCGACAACCACATCAGACGCACCACCGGCAGATTCAGCGACTTTTCATCGTCGGCTGCGCTCTGCTGCGTTTTTTTGCCGGCAGAACGCGGCACCTCTTTCAGTAAGAATGTGGTCGCCAGGAACGCAAGAAAGATCACTGCGCCAGTCAGCCAGAAGGTGTGGCGAATACCTATCAGCGGCGGTAATACTCCGCCCAGCAGCGGCCCAACCACGTTACCGGCCATGATGCCGGACGACAACACGCCAAGCGCCCAGCCGGTTTGCTCTTTTGGCGTTTGCGCCGCCACCAGAATGGTCGATCCCGACGCATAGCCGCCGAGTAAACCCGCCAGCAGACGCAGCGCCACCAATTGCCACGGCGCAGTGGCCATGCCAATCAGCGACATGGCAATCGCCATGCCCAGGCTGGCGCGGATCAACATCAATTTACGGCCGTAACGATCGGCCAGTTTGCCCCACAGCGGCGCGGTCAATGCGGCGCTGAGGAAGGTGGCGCCATAAGCCGCGCCCGACCAGCGTGCAATCGCCGCCGGTTCCTGCACGCCAAGCTGTTGCACATAGAGCGGCAGAAACGGCAAGAGCAGCGTCATCGCCACGATGGTGCTGAACGAGCCCAGCACGCAGACAAATAAATTTCGCTTCCAGTGTTGCTGTTCGGGCGCTAACGCGATTGGAGGTTGCTGCATGGTGATATCCCTGTTTTTGCTTTTTTAGCAGGCTAACAGTGACCTATAAGAGAAGACAGCCTTGGAGTGATAATTACCAGGCGGCGCATTATTGTTGCCAGATAACAACAATCACGCCGTGCTGAGCGCGTTGATTAGCGCATCGCACAGCAAGGTTACCGGCGAGGAAGCCTGCGGCTGCTCTTTTAGCAATAAGTAGCTGTGCAGGCGATCCATTTGCCATTCCGGCAACACCTGCTGGATTTCGCCGCGCGTTAAGGCTTCCTGCGTCATATACGCCGGCAGATAAGCGATGCCAGTGCCTGCCAGCGCGGCATTCAGCAACGCCATGCTGTTATTGGCACGGAAACGGCTATGCACATCGAGCGCCAGACGCTGTTTATCACGGCGGAACGGTAGCGCAGCCGTGTGCGCCGGGCCGTGAAACAGCAGCAGGTCATGACGCGTGAGACGTTCGGGATGATCGATCGGTGCATGCGCCGCCAGATAATCCGGCGTGGCGTACAAACCCCAATCAATGCTGCTCAGCTCGCGGTAGTTGGCGCCATCTGGCGCACGCGCGCGGATGACAATCGCGACATCAGCGCTGGGCTGCGGGTCATCGCTGGTGGTGAGATCAAGATCGACATTGATATGAATATGACGGCGGATAAAGGCATTGAGCGTCGGCACCACGCATTGGCAGCCGTAGGTGATCGGCGCCTGCAGCCGCACATTGCCCGCGGGCAGTTGATGCACCTGTTGCACAAAGGCATCGGCGCGATGCATCTCTTCCAGCATGCGCACACAAAACGGATAGTAAGCCTGGCCGAGCTCCGTTAGCACCACTTTGCGCGTGGTGCGCTGCAGCAGCTTGATACCGAGCCGCACTTCCAGCCGGGCCACTTCGCGGCTGACGTGAGATTTGGAGACGCCTAACGTGCGTGCAGCTTCGCTAAAGCTTTGCCGTTCCACTACGCGTGCAAACAGCATCATGGCGCTGAGATTGTCGCTGTTGTCCATGTTCTCTGACGGGCTAGATGAGTGAGAACCGTAGATTAAAAGCTAAGCCTGCAATAAGTCCATCATCGCACATTCCGTAGCGGCGCGATTTATCGCGCGTAACAATGGCGGCAGCTTGCCCATCCAGATATTGCGCAATAAATTGCGCCGCTACGAAACGCACCCAAGGGAATATCGGTGCCCATATCTCAACTCGCCATCGCCAGCGGGAACAGCAGCCGATCCGGCTCAACGCGACGTTGGCGACGCAGCTGGCCCGGCGTCACGAGGAAATAGTTTTTGAAGGTGCGGGTGTAAGCCTGCTGAGTATCGAAACCGTAGCTCATCGCCACCTGCAAAATCGCTTCGTCACTGTTAATCAGCGTCAGCGCGGATTCGGTTAAGCGGCGCTGGCGAATGTATTCGGCCAGAGAGAAACCGGTGTGCTGACGAAACAGACGTTGCAGATGCCAGCGGGAGTATCCCGAGCGGCGTGCAACTTCATCCAGATGCAGATCGTGTCCTAAATTATTCTCTATCCAGTCCAGCAAACTACGGATAAATTCGCGCTGATTCATGGGATTCTCCTGCTTTGACGATATGTCCAGTGCAGCTACTGTAGCGCGTTAAATTTATCCCTTAATTAGCGGAAAATTAGCGCAGAATTAGCAAGCGGGAAAATCGGCCCTCCTAAATACTTCCAGCTGCAGAAAGGCGGCAAGTGTGACGGAGGGTAATTCTGCGCTAAGAATAGAGAGATAAACTGCGCTCAGTTATGTTGGAGGGCATCATGCGTGTGCTGCTGGTAGAAGATGATGAAATGATTGGTGCTAATCTGCAGCAAGCGCTGGAAGCGGCGGGTTGGTCGGTGGATTGGGTACGTGATGGCGTATTTGCCAGCAATGCCTGGGCCGAAGGCGGCTATACCTGCGTGTTACTGGATCTCGGCTTGCCGCGTGAAGATGGCCTGCAGGTGCTGCGTCGGGCCCGCACGCGCGGCGATATGACGCCAGTGCTGGTGCTCACCGCGCGCGATACCGTGCAGCAACGCATTCAGGGATTGGACAGCGGCGCGGATGACTACCTGCTGAAACCCTTTGACCTGCAAGAGGTGCTGGCGCGCATGCGTGCCATTACCCGACGTCGCCACGGTGCGGCAGATTCGCTGCTGGGCAGCGGCGATGTGCAGATTGACATCATGACGCGCGAAGTGTTGTACAAAGGCCAGCGCGAACAGCTCACCGCACGTGAATATGCCCTGCTCTACGCCTTACTGGAACGGCCGGGCGCCATTCTGTCGCGCGAACAGTTAGAAAACCGCATTTACGGTTGGGGCGAAGAGGTCAGCAGCAACGCCGTTGATGTCCTGATTCACGGCATGCGCCGCAAGCTCGATAACGAAGTGATCCGCAACGTGCGCGGACTCGGCTGGCGGGTACCGGCAATATGAAACCTTTCACTTTTATGCGCTCGCTGCGCAACAAACTGCTCGCCACGCTGGTGATTTTGCATCTGGCGATGATTGGCGGCGTCACCTGGTATTTCTATCACTGCTACGGCGACATGATGGGCACCATGAAGGACGATCAGCTCGCCAAGATCGCCGATGCGTGGGCCACCAGCCAGCGTATGCCTGCGTTAATGCCGATGGTGATGCATGCCGAGAAGCTGAAAAGCACCTATATCGTCCAGCTGTGGGACACCCGTAATCGGCTGCGCGCCAGTTCGTGGCCCGATTTACATGCGCCGCTGCAAAGCAAAAAAGGCTGGCACGATCTCAAAGTGGGTGACTGCGGCGATGACTGTGAATGGCGCGTCTATACGCGCCCCGGCGAGCTCGGCAGTGAAATCGGCAATATTCAGGTGCTGCACAATATCGGCTATATGAAGAGTCTGATGTTAAAACGGGCGCTATCGGCCATCATCCCGCTGGTATTAATGATGCCGCTCTCGCTGCTGGTCATCTGGCTGGTGGTGCGTGCTATTACGCGCGATTTACGCGTCGCGTCGCGCCAGATTGCCGCCCAGGAAACCCTGCATCCGCATACGCTTTCTCCCGATGGCTTGCCGGATGAAGTGCTGCCGCTGGTGGCGGCCTACAACTCGTTGCTCGATAAGCTGCGCGCCGCCTGGTCGTCACAGCGCCAGTTCCTCGAAGATGCGGCACATGAGCTGCGTACGCCAGTTACTGCGGTGACGTTGCAGCTGGAAAACCTAAGGCAACACATTCAGCCAGGCGAAGCCAGTCGTCAGTTCGATCAGCTGGAAGCCGGCGTCACCCGTACGCGCCATCTGGTCACACAGCTGCTGAATATCTCGCGCCAGGAAGATCAATCGGTGGTCGCCACGGTGGAAACCATCGAGCTGGACGACCTGCTGAAAGAGAGCATTGAACAGCTGATGGTGGTAGCGGATAAGCGCGGCATTGATATCGGTTTCAACGGCAGCGCGCACTATCGTCTGCAGGCCAGCCGCTCCGATTTACGCAGCCTGTTCGATAACCTGATCGGCAACGCCATGCTGCACACGCCGGAGGGCAGCCTGGTGGACGTGCTGCTGCATCGTGTTGGCAATCACACCGTGGTGGATATTGTGGATAACGGGCCCGGCATGGCGGAATCTTTCATCGATCGCGCTTTTGACCGCTTTACCCGTTCGCCCGATGTACAAGCCCAGGGCAGCGGCTTAGGCCTTTCAATCGTGCGCAGCGTGGCGCAGAAGCATCAAATGCAGGTGGCGCTGTCGAATCGTCATGATGCGCAGGGCCAGATTGCTGGCCTGCAGGTGCGCATTACCTTGCCATAACGCACACCGTGCCGTAGCGGCGCAATTTATTGCGCATTATCGCTGCGAGCACGGTGCCCGCTACAAAACACGCGCGATAAATCGCGCCGCTACATCCTTTCCCTTCATCAAACACGTTTCCTGCTGTACGCGACACGTAAACGGTTGCGGGGTTCCGTTCGCCACCAGGCTTTTATGTGATGAAGATCACATTTTCAGTGAATCAAACTGCAACACTTTTTGACAAACGTGACCAAAATCTATTTTCTATGCGTCTGTTACAGGCACATTACGCAAACTTGAAAATCTGGCGCTTCAGACCGGATATGACAACACACCGCCCATCCCCTGGGATCAATTTCACCCGATCGCGGCATCAGCCCGGCGATCACAAGCATGTGGTTAACATAATGAAATATAAAGCGTTGATAGCAGGGGCCTTATTGGCCAGTAGCTGGACTGGTGCGGCACAAGCAGCAGACAGCGATCCGCAGTACGTTTCGGATTGGTGGCATCAGAGCGTTAACGTGGTGGGCAGCTACCACACTCGTTTTGGACCGCAGTTTAATAACGACGTGTATCTCGAATACGAAGCCTTTGCCAAAAAGGATTGGTTCGATTTTTACGGTTACCTCGATCTGACCAACTTCTTTGGCGTCGGCAACAGCAACGCTAACGGCGTGTTCGACCACGGTTCGCCGATGTTCATGGAAATTGAGCCACGTTTCTCGATTGATAAACTGACCGGCACCGATCTCTCCTTTGGCCCGTTCAAAGAGTGGTACTTCGCCAACAACTACATCTATGACATGGGTCGCAACAGCGATAACCGTCAGAACACCTGGTATATGGGTCTCGGCACCGACATCGATACGCACAGCGATATCGGCCTGTCGCTCAACGTGTACGCCAAGTATCAGTGGGAAAACTACGGTGCGGCGAATGAGAACAGCTGGGATGGTTATCGCTTCAAGGTGAAATACTTTGTACCGATTACCGATCTGTGGGGCGGCAAGCTGAGCTACATCGGCTTCACCAACTTCGACTGGGGTTCAGATCTGCGTGATGAGTCCGATCGTTCACGCACCAGCAACTCCATCGCCTCCAGCCACATTCTGTCGCTGAACTACGATCACTGGCACGTTTCTACCGTGGCGCGTTATTTCCACAACGGCGGCCAGTGGGCTGACGGCCAGGAGCTGAACTTCGGTAACGGTCCGTTTGAAGTGAAATCAACCGGCTGGGGTTACTACCTGGTGGTGGGTTACAACTTCTAAGGTGTTGGGTTTCCCTCACCCTAACCCTCTCCCACAAATAGGAGAGGGAACCGATCGAGCCTGGCCTCTCCCACTTTAGGAGCTGGAAGATCGAGCCTAACCACTCCCTCGCCCGCCTGCGGGAGAGGGCTGGGGTGAGGGCCAGCGCGCACCCTCCACCTTAAATCTGCGGCTTATACGCATTCACCATCCACGGCACGCCGAACTTATCGATCAACATGCCAAAACCGTTGGCCCAGAACGTTGGAGCCCAGCTTTTGGTGATGTTACCGCCCGCCGACAACGCATCAAACCAACGCTTGCCTTGCGCTTCATCCGGCGTGGATAAACTCACGGCAAAACCGCCATACTCCGCCTGCGGCGCGCCATCACTCAGCATAATTTCACCCTGCCCGATGCGCACATGCGCATGCATAATCTGCTCCGGTGAAAAGCTCACGCCTGAGGTGCAGCCCTCATCTTCCACCGGCGTTTCATCCGGCATATCGCCATAGGTCATCTTAAACAGCAGCTCGCCGTCGGTGGCCGCCAGGTAGAACGCAATCGCCTCTTCACAGCGACCGTTGTAGAACACATACGGGGTAACTTGCATGGTCTGTACTCCAAAAAGGGAACGTCCCCTGCAAGTGTAGTGCGCATTATTTATACAACTGCGAGCCAGGCCGCACTCTTACCTTTGCTGACATTGGCGGCGGAACAGTTGAGCCATATAGGCGCTCATCGGCGTCAGCGCGGTATCTTTGCGCTGGATAAGATAGAAAGTGGCCTTCGGCAGCGGTTCGTCGAGATTAAGTGCAATCAGCTGACCGCCGTGTGTCGGGTCTTCAATCACATCGCGCGAGATAATGCTGACGAAGTCGCTCTGCGCCACCAGGCTGGTGCAGGCCATAAAGGTCTCGCAGGTCACCACAATTTTGGGCGCCATGCCGCGTTCGCCAAACATATCGTGTAGCAACCGATAGTAGCTGCCCTGCGGCGTCGGCATCGTCCAGTCGCAGTGCTGCAGCTCTGCCAGCGTGCGCGCGTGCGCCATCGGATGCCCTTTGCGCATCACCACCTGATAATCCCGCTCCATCAGCCGTTCAAACACCAGTTCCTGATCAAGATGGTTTTGATCGTAAGTGTTGATGGTGAAATCCAGCTCGCCCTGCCGCAGTTCATGCACCATCGACACCAGCTGGCCTTCGACAATCCGCACCTTCACCAGCGGATACTCACGGTGAAACTGCGTGATCACCTGCGGCATGATGGTGCGCGCAATGCTGCCACCCACGCCGATATTCACGCGCCCGCCGGCCAAGCCTAGCCGCTGCTGAATATCCTCCTGCGCCACCCGCAACTCTTCCAGCACCAGGCTGGCATGCTGAAAAAAGTTATCACCGATGTCGGTTAACGTGACGCCCTGCTGGCGCCGTTCAAAGAGTCGTGCGCCCAGCGCCAGCTCCAGTTCCTGAATCGCCTTGGTGAGCGCAGGCTGCGAGAGCCCGGACAAGCGGCTGGCGGCGCGAATACTGCCCTGCCGCGCCACGTCAACAAAGGCGCGCAGCTGATGAAGTTTAAGATTAGCCGACATAGTTTTGATGATAACCGTTGTTTATCAGTAGCAAGATATTCGCATCTTATGCGCACCAAAACCATTGTGTAGATTCGAGTGAATGCATAAAAAATCAACACAAAGGAAATGCCGATGAAAACCCTCTCTGACCTCGTTCACGCCCGCGTGCCACAGATGCAAGCCTGGCGTCGCGATCTGCACCATTTTGCCGAATCGGGCTGGCTCGAGTTCCGTACCGCCACGCTGGTGGCGGAAGAGCTGCATCGTCTTGGTTATCAACTCAAGCTGGGCCGCGAGGTGATCGATGCTGACTCGCGCATGGGATTGCCCTCCGATGAGGTGCTGGCGCAACAGGAAGCGCGCGCACTGGAGCAAGGTGCGCTGCCGCAGTGGATCAAGCACTTCTCCGGCGGATTTTGTGGCGTGGTGGCGACGCTTGAAACCAGTCGTCCGGGCCCGGTAATGGGTTTTCGCGTTGATATGGATGCACTCGATCAAAACGAAAGCCGCGCGAGCGATCATCTGCCGACGCGCGAAGGTTTTGCCTCCTGTAATGCCGGCATGATGCACGCCTGCGGTCACGACGGCCACACCACCATCGGCCTGGCGCTGGCGGGCGTGTTGATGGAGATGAAAGATCAGCTGAGCGGCACGCTTAAAATCATCTTCCAACCGGCGGAAGAAGGCGTCCGCGGCGCCAAAGCGATGGTCGCAGCGGGCGTGGTGGATGATGTCGATCTGTTCACCGCCATTCACCTCGGCACCGGCGTGCCTGCCGGTGAAATCGTCTGCGGCAGCGACAGCTTCCTCGCCACCACCAAGCTGGATGTGAATTTCACCGGAGTCGGCGCGCACGCCGGCGGCAAACCGGAAGAGGGGCGCAACGCCTTGCTGGCGGCGGCGCAGGCCACGCTGGCACTGCATAATTTGCCGCAGCACAGCGGCGGCGTAGCGCGCGTTAACGTCGGCGTATTACAGGCTGGCTCCGGACGCAACGTGGTACCCGACTACGCGCTCATGAAGGTGGAGACGCGCGGCGCGAGCAATGACGTCAATGACGATATCTATCAGCAGGCGCTGCGTGTGATCGCCGGTGCGGCGGCGATGTACGGCGTTGAATACGATGTGAAGCTGATGGGCGGCGCCCGTAGCTGCACGCCAAGCCAGCCGTGGGTGGCATTCATCCACCAGCAGGCCGAGGCGCTGGGCATTTTCACTTCAGTGGTCGATACCAAACAGCAGGCGGCAGGCTCTGAAGACGCCACCTACATGCTGGAGCGCGTGCAGCAACGCGGCGGCCAATCCTCCTACGTGATTTTCGGCTGCGAGCTGGCGGCAGGCCACCATAACGCGAAGTTCGATTTCGACGAGGCGATCATGGCCACCGCGGTACAGACGCTGGCGACGCTGGCACTCAATCAAGCCCAGTTTGGAGGCCAACGATGAGCCACAGCGCATTTATTAATCACTACATCAACCAAAACCAGCCGCGTTTTAGCGCTCTTAGCGACGCCATCTGGGACGTGCCGGAAACCCGGTTTGAGGAGACACAATCGACCGCGCTGCTGGCCGATGCGCTGGAGCAGGAAGGCTTTGTCGTGGAGCGCGGCGTCGGCAATATCGACACCGCGTTTATTGCCAGCATCGGCAGCGGCAAACCGGTGATCGCCATTCTGGGCGAGTTCGATGCGCTGGCGGGTTTAAGCCAGCAATCGGGCTGCGCCACGCCGCAGCCGCTGGTGGAGAACGGCAACGGTCACGGCTGCGGCCACAATCTGCTCGGCACCGCCGGTTTGGCCGCCGCCTTCGCCATCAAAGCCTGGTGGGCAGAGCACGGCCAGCGCGGCACGCTGCGCTTTTACGGCTGTCCGGGTGAAGAGGGCGGCTCCGGCAAAACCTTTATGGTGCGCGAAGGCCTGTTCGATGACGTTGATGCGGCGGTCACCTGGCATCCTGAAGGCTTTAGCGGCATGTTCAACCTCAGCACGCTGGCCAATATTCAGGCGGCTTTCCGCTTTAAAGGTGTCGCGGCGCATGCGGCAAACTCTCCTCATCTGGGACGCAGCGCGTTGGATGCGGTGACGCTGATGAACACCGGCGCCAACTTCCTGCGCGAGCACATCGTGCAGGAAGCGCGGCTGCACTATGCGGTGACCAACGCGGGCGGCGTTTCGCCCAATGTGGTGCAAGCCGACGCCGAAGTGCTGTACCTGATTCGCGCGCCGCAGCTCGATCAGGCGCAGGATATTTATCAGCGCGTGATTAACATCGCTAAAGGCGCGGCGCTGATGACCGACACGCAGATGACGGTACGCTTCGATAAAGCCTGCTCCAATTACGTGCCGAATCGCGCGCTGGAAGGCGTGATGGAGCGCTATTTGCATCAGTTTGGTTTGCCTGACTACAGCGAAGCGGAGCAGGCGTACGCCGCCGAGATTCGTGCCACGCTGAGCAAAGACGATCTGCGCAACGCGCGCCTCAATGCGGCACGCACCGGCGGTGAAGCGGGCGTCGCCTGGGCCGAGGCGCTGGGCGATAAGATTCTGATGGATGAGGTAGCGCCTTATGCAGTGACTCGCGAGCTGCTTTACGGCTCAACCGACGTCGGCGATGTCAGCTGGGTAACGCCCACCGCGCAGTGTTTCGCGCCCTGCTTCGCCTTTGGTACGCCGCTGCACACCTGGCAACTGGTGGCGCAGGGCCGCACGTCAATCGCCCATAAAGGCATGTGTCTGGCGGCAAAAGTGATGGCCGCAACCGCGCTGACCTTGCTGCAGGATGACGAGGCGCTGGCGCGCTGCCGCGAGGAGTTCCAATGCGTGCGCCGCGAACAACCTTACGTCTGCCCAATTCCAGCAGATGTAACGCCGTCGAAGTTGAAGTAACAATGCGATATCCCGGTGCGCATAAATGCGCACCCTACGAAAACCGTAGGGTCGCCATTCATGGCGACCGTCAGGATGAACGCACAAGATATATCGCCATTCATGGCGACCTGAGCACCACCCCAAAATTACAAAAAATATAGCCCCCAAGTGGGCATGCAAACCCAATAAGACGACATATGAGGACCTGCCATGGAAGCCACCACGGAGAACCGCAGCCCCGGAAAGCTGTTTAGCTGGATTGAGCGCGTCGGCAATAAAGTGCCGAACCCCTTCTTACTGTTCGTCTATTTGATTGTGGTGCTGATGGTCGCCACGGCGATTATCAGCAGCCTCGACGTGGCGGTGAAGAATCCCACTAACGGCGAACTGGTGCGGGTGAACAACCTGCTGAGCGTCGCCGGGATTCAGTGGATCCTGCCCAACATCATCAAAAACTTCAGCGGATTTACGCCGCTGGGATCGATTCTGGCGCTGGTGATTGGCGCGGGATTAGCGGAAAAAGTCGGCCTGCTGCAGTCGCTCATGGTGAAAATGGCCTCGCGCGTCAGCCGTCGTTACGCCAGCTACATGGTGCTGTTTATCGCCTTCTTCAGCCACATCTCATCCGATGCGGCGCTGGTGGTGATGCCGCCGCTCGGCGCGCTGATTTTCCTCGCCGTAGGACGGCATCCGGTGGCGGGTCTGCTGGCGGCGATTGCCGGCGTAGCGTCCGGCTTTACCGCCAACCTGCTGATTGTGACCACCGATGTGCTGCTGTCTGGCATCAGTACCGAAGCCGCCAAAGCGGTGAGCGATACCGTGCACGTCAGCGTTATCGACAACTGGTTCTTTATGGCCAGTTCGGTGATTGTGCTGACCATCGCTGGCGCGCTGTTGACAGATAAATTCGTCGAACCGCGTCTGCCAGCATGGAACGGCGGCAATAACGATCGCCTGCCGCCGCTCACCGCGCTGGAGAATCGCGGCCTGAAGGCCGCAGGTATCGCTGCGCTGGCGTTTATCGCGCTAATGGCGCTGCTGGTGGTGCCGGAACACGCGCCGCTGCGCGATCCAAAAAGTGGCGGCATCATTCCCTCGCCATTTATTCAGGGCATTGTGCCGATCATCATCCTGTTCTTCTTCGTGGTAGCCATTGCCTACGGTGCGGTGACGAAGCAGATCCGCCGCCCGGATGATATTCCGCAGCTGCTGGTGGAGCCGATGAAGAGCATGGCAGGCTTTATTGTGATGGTGTTTCCGCTGTCGCAGTTTGTTGCCTTCTTTAACTGGAGCAACATGGGCAAGTTCATGGCCATCGGCTTAACCGATGTGCTGGAGAGCGCCGGGATTAGCGGTGCCCCGGCCTTTCTTGGCCTGATGTTCCTGTCGGCATTCCTGTGCATGTTCATCGCCAGCGGATCGGCCATCTGGTCGATCCTGGCACCGGTATTCGTGCCGATGTTTATGCTGCTGGGCTTCCATCCGGCCTTCGCGCAGATGATTTTCCGCATCGCCGATTCCGCGGTGTTGCCGCTGGCACCGATGTCGCCCTTCCTGCCGCTGTTCCTCGGCTTCCTGCAGCGCTACCAAAAAGATGCGCAGCTCGGCACCTATTACGTGCTGATCTTCCCCTATCCGCTGGTGTTCTTCAGCGCCTGGATTGTGCTACTGCTGGCGTGGTACGCATTGGGTTTACCGATTGGTCCGGGCGTTTATCCCAGCCTGCACTAACCCTGCGCCATGGATGGCGATCACACTTCTGTGAACTGCAACGCATGTTGCCAAAATGTCACCGTGGCGCCTCTCGGCAACCCGTTACGAATTTATTATCCTGCTATTCCTTCGCTTGCTAACGGTTAATTATTTTTAAAAACTCATCTCAGCCGTCAGCGGGTTCTGCAAACACCGAGGTTTACACAACAATGACAACAATCACGTCGACAGGGATGGCGAACGATCACATGAGCGCGGATCGCCGCACCTTAGCCGGGCGCATTGATGCGCTGCCCTCTTCCGCAGGCTTATGGCGCTTTATCACGCTGCTGGCGCTCGGCGGCTTCTTCGAACTCTACGATCTGTTTGAAACCGGCTACATTAGCTCCGGACTGGTCGCCGCGGGCGTGTTTCATACCGGTTCTGCGGGCGTGTTCGGCATCGCCGATCAGGCGGCGTTTGCTTCCGCCACTTTCCTTGGTCTTTTCGTCGGTGCCAGCCTGCTCGCGCCCTATGCCGATCGCTTTGGCCGTCGCCTCACCTTTATGTGCGCACTGGCGTGGTACGGCGTGTTTTCTTTACTGATGGCGTTCCAGCAGAGCGCGGAGATGATTATCCTGTTCCGCTTCCTGGTTGGCATTGGTCTCGGTGTGGAACTGGTGACCATCGACACCTATCTCTCCGAATGGGTGCCAGCCCATCTGCGCAGCCGCGCGTTCGCCTTCTCGTTCTTTATTCAGTTTCTGTCGGTACCGGCGGTGGCACTGATGTCGTGGTGGCTGGTGCCGCAAACCATCCTCAACCTCGAAGGCTGGCGTTGGGTGGTGATCGCCGGTGCCGTTTGCTCGCTGGTGATCTGGCTGATCCGTAAAAACCTGCCGGAATCTGCGCGCTGGCTGGCGCAACAAGGGCGCCATCAGGAGGCGCATCAGGTGCTGAGTGCGATGGAGCAACGCTGTGGCATCTCTTCTCCCCTTCCCCCACTTGTGGGGGAAGGCCGGGATGGGGGACAGCAGGCAACGAATCAACCGAAACACGGGCGTTTTAGTGAGATTTGGGCACCGGCCTATCGCAAGCGCACGCTGATGCTGGTGGTGATGAATTTCTTCCAGGCGATTGGCTTCTTTGGCTTCGGCAACTGGCTGCCGGCGCTGCTGTCGGGCAAAGGCGCGACCGTCACGCACAGCCTGCTGTATGCCTTTTTCATTACCCTGGCTTACCCGCTCGGCTCGCTGATTTGCAGCCGCTACGCCGACAAGCTCGAGAACAAATGGCAGATTGTTTTTTCGTCGCTGATGACGGTGGTGTTCGGCACGCTGTTCGCTTTTATGACCAATCCGGTGCTGATGATCATCTGCGGTTTCCTGATTACCTACAGCAACGCATGGCTGACGTTTAGCTATCACGCTTATCAGACGGAGATTTTTCCGACGCACATTCGCGCCCGCGCGGTAGGTTTCTGCTATTCGTTTAGCCGCCTGTCCACGGTGTTCAGCAGTATTTTGATTGGCATTATTTTGCAGTATGCCGGCAGCCAGGGCGTGATCGCCTTTATCGTGCTGAGCATGTTGATAGTGATGCTATCGGTAGGAATTTACGGGCCGAAAACCCGTGGCATGGATTTGGAGAATATTTGAGTTGATGCCCTCACCCTAGCCCTCTCCCACAAGTGGGAGAGGGAATAATTAGGGGAGAAATATGCTCGATCGGTTCCCTCTCCCGCCTCCGGGAGAGGGTTAGGGTGAGGGAAAGCTACTGCCCTTCCAGCACCTTAATATCCGCACTGCCCTGTTTTGACTGCACGGTTTTGTCTTTACGTAGCGCCGCCACATCCTTCGCCGATACGCTCGACTTCACGCCATTGCCCCAGCTGCCACGGATAAAGTTCACCACATCCGCCACCTGCTGGTCGTTCATGCGCCAGCCGAATGCCGGCATGGTGATTGCCGTTGGTGCACCTTGCACGCCAGGCAAAGTACCGCCCACCAGCACAATGTGGATCAGCGAGGTTGGATCGTCAGCCATCACCACCGGATTACCGCGCAGCGCCGGATAGAAGCGTTGATAACCGCTGCCGTCGGTTTTGTGGCACGCCGCACAGCTATCGACATAGGTCGATGCGCCTGGCTGGCTATCGTCACCTTTCCACAACGCCCTGGCGACCGCGTCATCCTGCTTAAACACCGCCTGATTCGGATCTTTTGCGCCGAGTGATTTCAGATATTTTGCAATCGCGCTGATATCCTCGTCGCTCAAATATTGCAGGCTGTGCTGCACCACGTCGGTCATGCCACCAAACACGGCGGTGTGATCGTTGCGGCCAAAACGCAGGAACTGCTTGAGATCGTCTTCGCTCCAGCGACCTAAACCATCGCGGTTGTCGCCACGCAGGTTGCTGGCGGTCCAGCCGTCAATCGGCGCGCTGCTGCCGGCAAGATAGTTATTGCCTTCGTCGTTGTTAAGCGCTTTTTCCTGCATGGTGATACTGCGTGGCGTGTGGCAGGCACCACAGTGGCCAAGACCTTCCACCAGATAGCGACCGCGAGCCAACTGCGGATCTTCCTGAGCCGCTGGTTGGAACGCTTTCACGTCCGGCGCAAAGATGCCGCGCCAGATCGAGAGCGGCCAACGCATCGACAGCGGCCATGGAATGTCGCTCTCTTTGTTGGCCTGCGCCACCGGCTGCACACCGTGCATGAAGTAGGCATACAGCGCCTTCATGTCGTCATCGCTGACCACCGCATACGACGGATACGGCATCGCCGGATACAGCGTATCGCCGTTTTTCGCTACGCCGTGACGCACCGCTTTCTGGAAATCGTCGTAGCTGTAGTCGCCAATGCCGGTGGCTTTATCCGGCGTGATGTTGGTGGAATAAATGGTGCCGATCGGCGTCGCCATAGGCAGTCCACCGGCAAACGCCTGACCGCCCTGCGCGCTGTGACACGCTACGCAGTCGCCGGCGCGCGCCAGATACTCGCCGCGTTTCACCAATGCGTCCGCAGCGCTATCGTCCGCCACAGCGGCGAACGTCATCGTGCCCAGAAACAGGGCTAAAATGCTTTTAATCATCGCCGTGTTCCTTATGCCTGTACCAGCGGGCCGGGGTTTTTCAGATACTGTTCACGAATGGCTTTGGCTGACCAGTAAGTCAACGCCGCCACCATGCCGGTTGGGTTGTAGCCAAGTCCTTGCGGGAACGCTGAGGCGCCTGGCACAAACACGTTTGGCACATCCCAGCTCTGCAGATAGCGGTTAACCGCGCTGGTTTTCGGATCTTCACCCATAATCGCCCCGCCGCTCATGTGCGTGGTTTGATATACGGTGGTATCGAAGTGGGTGCCTGGACCTTTTGCGCCGCCGATGATCATTTTCGGGTTCATCGCTTCGGTGATTTTGCGCATCTTCTCAATCATGAACTGCGCCATCTTGATGTCGTTGTCCTGCCAGTCAAAGGTCATACGCAGCAGCGGCTGGCCGTAGGCATCTTTGTAGTTCGGATCGAGATCGAGATAGTTGGCGCGATACGACTGGTGCGCGCCGTGCGCATCCATCGAGATGTGATGGTTGTAGGTATCGGCCACCGCCGACTTCCACTGGCTGCCCCAGTTCGGCGTGCCTTTTGGTGTCGGTAAACCGGAGATCGGCTTGGTACCGGCCTGGTTAACCCAGAACGGCGAACCGCCGACGAAGCCATGTGGGCCGTGATCGAAGTTATCGGCGTTGAAATCATCCACCGCCACACCCGCGCCACCGGCACCGATAAACGGGTTGGTGGTGGTGTTTTTGTCGAACAGCGCTTTCAGCGTCGAGATGTTCTGGTAGGCAAAGTTACGGCCCACCACACCTTCGTTGGAAATCGGGTTATACGGCTGACCGATGCCGGAGAGCAGCATCAGGTGCACGTTGTGGAACTGGAATGCAGACAGGATCACCAGATCCGCCGGCTGCACCACTTCGCGGCCCTGACCATCGAGATAAGTCACGCCGGTGGCGCGCTTTTTATCGTCAGTCAGATTAACGCGCAGCACGTAAGCGTTGTTGCGCAGCTCGAATTTCGGCTCCTGACGCAGCGCCGGCAGGATGTTAACGTTTGGCGACGCTTTGGAATACATATAGCAGGCGTAACCGCTGCAGAAACCGCAGAAGTTGCACGGGCCCATCTGTGCGCCGTAGGTGTTGGTGTACGGGCCAGAGGTGTTGGCCGACGGCATATCATACGGATGATATCCCACCGATTCCGCCGCCTGCGCAAACAGCTGCGCCGAGTAGGTGCGCTTCTGCGCTGGCAGCGGGAAGTCGCTGGAGCGATCGGGCGCATACGGGTTGCCGCCCTTCTCTTTGCCCAGCAGCTTGCCTTTGATCGACCAGGCGCTGCCCGAGGTGCCGAACACTTTCTCAGCCTGATCGAAGAAGGGTTCCAGTTCGTCATAATTGACGCCGAAATCCTGAATCGTCATGCCTTCCGGGATGAATTTTTTACCATAGCGCTGCTCATAGTGGCTGCGCAGGTTGAGCTCGACCGGATCGACGCGGAAATGCACGCCCGACCAGTGCAGGCCGGCGCCGCCGGTACCGGTGCCCGGCAGAAATGCCGCCAGCTGACGATACGGCACAGCAGTCTGCGATGCATCGTGACGGATGGTCACGGTGCTTTTCGACAGATCCTGGAACAGCTTTTTACGGATGTTGTAGGTCAATTCATCGATCGACTGCGGATAGGATCCATCCGGGTAGGTATCGCGATGCGGACCGCGCTCCAGCGCCACCACATTCAGGCCCGCTTCGGTCAGCTCTTTCGCCATAATCGCGCCCGCCCAGCCGAAACCGACCACGACCGCATCCACTTTTTTCAATTCATTTGCCACGCTTAGGTCCTCTCACCGCGAATATCCACTGACGGGAACGGATAACGTTCGCCGCGTTCCACCCAATCCATAAAGTCAGCGCGTGCGCCTGGGAAGCCAATCAGCTTCCAGCCCACCATGCCTTGATTGCCGCCGTGGATCGGATCGCTGAAGTAACCCTCGCGGGTGTTTTGCAGCAGGAAGGAGAAGAAGGTTTTAGCGGGCAGCTGCGGGAATTCCGCGTGGCCGCTTTCAAACGCGGTCAGCAGCGCATCTTGCTGTTCACCGGTTAGCTCAGCGAACACTTTGCCGTGCTGTTTTTTGCTCCAGCCATCGGCATCGGCGAGGCCGAGACGATAGATCTGCTGCGGCACCAGCGGCAGCTGATAGCCCAGCTCTTTCGGCAGGTCGGGATTGAATGGGCCTTGCATGTACCAGTTGTTACCGGTGGCATAAGGCGTGTTCATTTGGCGATCGATAAACTCCGGTACGCCGGCTTCGAGTGCGCCAGGACCGCGATCATCGCTGGGGATCAGGCGCGCCACCGCTGCAGTAATGAAGGCAAACTCTTCGGCGGTGAACCAGGTTGGCTGGTAGCTACGCGCCTGTTGCGGTGATGAATGTTGCTCGGCTGCCCCGGCGGCCATCGGCACCACCAAAGCGCCCATCGCCGTACTGCCCACCGCCATTGCCGGCGCCAGGGTGATGGTTCTCAGCAGAAAATCCCGGCGAGAATGACCATTTTTTTGTTCTGACATGACATTGCCTCAGTACCACATATAATGCGGCATGAAAGTTAAGTAGTTGCGTTGTATTGTTTTTTTATTGATAGCTTAAGGGATACAGCAGCACTGTTACCGGTAACAGTACAAATATTGTAACACCATTGCTGTGGATTAATTAGTTCTTAGAAACAAATTCGCACTAATTACTTAACAATTGTCGCTGCCGCTTTACATCGCAGCGGCCAGGCTGTCATCGTCAGATACAACCGACAACAGACAGAGAGATGTCTAAAGCGGTATAAAAGAGTACACACAACAGCGGAGTGCCTATGTTTAAGTCCTTTTTTCCGCGGCCAACGCTGTTTTTCAGCTCAGCTGCGATTTGGAGTTTGATAGCAATTTTTGCCTGGTTTGGCTTTTTCAATGATCTCCCCGCGCGCTGGCCTGCGTTTCAGGCGGCGATGCAACAACCTTTGCCAACCAACGCCAGCCGTTTTATTCATGCCAGCCAGCTGTGGTTTTATGCCTATTACTGGATTGTCGCCGGGATTTTTGGCCTTGCGTGGCGCGTGATTGATAACCATCCGTGGCAGCGCTGGTCGGTGTGGGGTTCGATACTGATCATCTTTGTCACCTGGTTTGGCGTGCAGGTTGGCGTGGGCGTCAACGCCTGGTACGGCCCGTTCTACGACATGATTCAACAGGCGCTGACCAAAGCCGGTTCCGTCGCCATCCATCAGTTCTATGTGCAAGTGTTGGCGTTTCTCGGCATTGCGCTGATTGCGGTGGTGATTGGCGTGATGAACTCGTTCTTCGTCAGCCACTGGGTGTTCCGCTGGCGTACCGCGATGAATAATTACTACATGCATAACTGGCAGCGTCTGCGTCTGGTTGAGGGTGCAGCGCAACGTGTGCAGGAAGACACCATGCGCTTCGCCGGTACGCTGCAGGATTGGGGCATTAACTTTATTCAGGCGATTATGACGCTGGTGGCGTTCTTGCCGGTGCTGGTGACGCTGTCGCATCATGTGAAAGAGGTGCCGATTCTCGGCAGCATTCCTTATGCGCTGGTGATTGCCGCGCTGCTGTGGTCGCTGTTTGGTACCGCGCTGCTGGCGATGGTGGGGATAAAACTGCCGGGGCTGGAGTTCCGTAATCAGCGTGTGGAAGCGGCCTATCGTAAGGAGCTGGTGTACGGCGAAGACGATCCACAGCGCGCCTCACCGCCTACGGTGCATGAGCTGTTTAGCCGCGTGCGTCAGAACTATTTCCGCCTCTATTTCCACTATTTGTACTTCAACATCACGCGCATTATGTATCTGCAGGTGGATAACGTGTTCGGGCTGTTTGTGCTGTTTCCGTCAATTGTGGCGGGCACCATCACGCTGGGTCTGCTGAACCAGATCACCAACGTGTTTGATCAGGTGCGGTCATCGTTCCAGTATTTGATCACCTCGTGGTCAACGCTGATTACGCTGATGTCGATCTACAAACGTCTGCGCAGTTTCGAACAGATTCTGGATGATATTCCGCATGATGAGATGATGCGCGAAGCGGCAGAGTGAGGTGCGGTTTGGTGCGGCTGATGCCCTCACCCTAACCCTCTCCCGCAAGCGGGAGAGGGAACCGATCGAGTATGTTGCAGCATCTCCCTCTCCCGTGGGAGAGGGCCGGGGTGAGGGCATCAGCCCGCACAATCTACCCCGCTAACACCGCAAACACCTTCTCAATCGCATACGCGCCCGGATCTTTCACCCCATCCAGACTTTGCTGATTCAGATAGGCCGATCGTCCCGCTTTGGCGCTCTGCATCTGCGCAGTCGCATCCGCGCCTTGCTGAGCGGCTTTAGCGGCCGCCGCCAGCGACTCGCCCGCCACTAACGCTTCCAGCGCCGGTTGCAGCGCATCGACTAACGTACGATGGCCCGGCTGTGCGCCGCCATAATGCTTCATGCGTTCCAGACCGTGCATCAACGCCTGCGGTAGCGCGCTGCCCTCTTCCAGCTGCTGGCCGGCGCTGGTGAACAGAATCGACATCAATACGCCGCTCGATCCGCCCATCACCGTTGCCAGTTGCTCACCAATCAGCGCCAGCAAGGTGGGCAGCTCATTCAGTGGCAGCTGCTTGTCCTTCAGGCCGCGCTGAATCTTCTTCGCGCCGGCGGCAAAGGTTGAACCGGTATCGCCGTCGCCAACTTTGGCATCCAGCGCATTTAGCTCGCTCTCCAGATCGATCAACGTCTGCGTGACGCCTGCAACAATCTTCGCCACTTCGGCATTCTCAGACGCATCAAAATCCAGCACGCTGCCGATTTTCTCCGCACGTTGCAGGCTGATCGGCGCAAAGTCATACACCGGCACCCAGCCCAGCACCTGAACCGGCGCGCTTAATGCTGCCAGAAACGGCTCTTCCAGCGCCAGCAACGACAGTGAGAAGCCTTTCATATCCAGCGCACTTACCAGCGTCGCCGGACCAATCAGATGGGTGATGCGCGCCGCCAGCGGCGACTGCAGCACTTCACGCGTTAACAGCGCCAGCTCCAGCTGCGAGAAGCCGCCGAGATTGTTGATCAGCAGTAGCGCCTGCTTGCCTTCCGGTAACGCCTGCGCCAGTTTATCAGTCATGATGCTGCTGATTTTACGACTGTTTTGCGTATCGAGCGTCACCACACCTGGCTCACCGTGAATACCCATGCCGAGCTCGCTGTGGCCTGGCTCGACGCGTTCATCGCGCTTTTCGCCCGGCACATGACAGGTGGCAAAAGCCAGACCCATCGACGAGGTGGCATCAATCGCGCGCTGCGCCAGCGCTTTGACCTCATCGAGTGATTGTCCCTGCTCCGCCGCATAGCCAGCGATTTTGTGCACCAGCACCGTGCCCGCAATACCGCGCGGCTGCGGGTTTTCCGGCAGCGCGATATCATCCTGCACCATCACCAGCTCGACCTTGTAGCCCAGATTTTTGGCTTTCTCGGCCGCCAGACCAAAGTTGAGGCGGTCGCCGGTATAGTTCTTCACAATCAGCAGACAACCGGCGTCGCCGGTGACGTTCACGATGGCGTTCAGCACCGCATCGACGCTCGGCGAGGCAAAAATGTCGCCACACACCGCCGCCGTCAGCATGCCTTTACCGACGAATCCGGCATGCGCCGGTTCATGACCAGAACCGCCACCTGAAATCAACGCCACTTTGCTCTTATCCCAGTCCGAACGCACCACCACACGGATCTCATCGCCAAGATCGAGGCGACGGAGGTTATGCCACGGCGTACTGAGTAAAACCCCTTCGATGGCTTCGTTGACCAGATCGTTTTTCTCATGCATAAAAAACTGGCTCATAGCGTCCTCTCTTATGGTGTTGTCGTCCTACAGGGTAGCGTATAACGAATCGCAGAAATGCAAAGGGCGGCACAAGCCGCCCCGTAATTCAGATAATTACCGCTTATAAAGCGATGCGCAGCACGCTGTCCGGATTCTTCGGTGGCTCTTTGCGTGAACCTGGCTGTTTGATACTGACAAACAGCGTTTTGCCATCGGCTGAGAGCGCCAGGCTGTTTGGCAGGCCCGGTGCTTTCACCGTGCGTTTCACCTTGTAGCTGCTGGCGTCGATGATGCTGATTTCACCCGCTTTACGGTGGGTGACGTACAGCTCATCACGATCGGCATTGAACAACACCGCCAGCGATTCCGGCACATCGATCTTGTGAATCACTTGCTGCGTGCGGGTGTCCAGCACCAGCACCTGCGACTGCTTAGAGTCGCTGAGGAAAGCGCGATGGCCTTGGGTATCCAGCGAGATGTTGAGGAAGAAATGATCTTTGTCGCCCTCAATTTTCTGACGCTTTTCAATCGCATTCAGGCGCGTATTGATGGTCACCAGCTCGTTATCCGCATTGGTGACGTACAGCTTTTGCGCGGCAGAATCGATCGCCAGACCGGTACCCATTTTACCGGTGTTCGGCACGGTGCTGATCAGTTTCAGGGTTTTGCCATCCACCACCCACACCACGCTCTGCTCACCCAGGCCGGTGATGTAAACGCGATCGGTAGCCGCATCGACCGCCAGCTGACGCGGTTGCAGCGGACGCACGGTTTCGCTGCGCTTACGCCCATCCAGCACCAGCGTATTGATCACTTTGCCGCTGGTGGCATCCACTGCGGTCAGTGCAGCATCACGCGTGTTACCCAAATAGAGAATATTGGTTTTCTGATTGAGCGCCGCGCCAAAGGTCGGCAGATCGGTGTTGATGGTTTGCTTCACCGCCAGATCCTGCGGATCAAGACGATAAACGGTGCCGCCTTTTTTGTCGGTTGTGCTTTGCGCGGTCGCCAGGAACAGCGCGTTATCGCTATTGCTAAACGCCAGCTCATAAGCGCCTTTTGAAATCACCTGATTCAATGGCTGAGTTTCCGCCGCGATCGCCGCAGAGGTAGAGAACAGCGCCGTTGCCAGCAACAGAGGACGCAGGGCCCACGATTTTTTATTCGCCTTCATAACTTCTCCATAGCAAAAACACCGCCTGATGGCAGTGAAGTGAAAGCTCGACATTACAACCAATGTTAAAAAGACAGCCCGAGGCGAGCCGACGAAGGATGTTACTTTTTGAGAATAGTAATCATTTCGGAGGGAAAGTGACAGGATTTTATCAGGTTAGCAACGCCGCCAGGGCGCCCGGAGGCACCCTGTCAGCACAGAACGTTAACGCAACTTATTTGGTCAGTTCGGCCGTCATGTGCACGCCGTTGTTGAAGTTTGCTTCGGTCACTTTATAGGAAGCACCAGCTTCGTGCGCCTGAGCAGCGATTTGCGCTTCTGCACCATCCAGCGTTGAAGCGGTTGCAGTGATGCTTTGAGCGAAGCTCGCGAATGGCAGAACGGTAAGAGCAACAACAGCAGCAAAAGTTTTGATAGATTTCATGGTCAATTCCTTAATAAACGTTTGATTGAGTAAGGCGTCATCGCCTTGTTGAAAGATATAATAGGCGCAGAATTGATCAGTAAAAAGCGGAGAGATTTGCCGTAGTTGTTCGATTATTTTGAACATAAAAAGCACGTTTGGAATAACCCTGATGCAAACGGTTAAAAATCTGACATTTAGTTAAAAGGCAGCATAAATGGCTGTGATAGGTATTTATGACAATCCATGCGGTTATCAACCAGGTCGCCATAAATGGCGCCCCTACGGTGTTGTAGGGTCGCCATTTATGGCGACCTGGTAGTGATTAACCGTGATGACGAACGCGGGTGAAAATGGTGATAGCGGCTAACAGCATGAGCACGCCGCTGGCAAGAAACACGCCGCCAGCTCCTTGCAGATCAAACATCCAGCCACCGGCTGCCGCACCGGCGGTGATCGCCAGCTGAATGGTAGCGACCAGCAAACCACCGCCCGACTCGGCATCATCCGGCACCGCACGGGAAATCCACGTTGACCAGCCGGTTGGCATGGAACCAAACGCCAGGCCCCACAGCGCGACGCCCGCCGCCACCAACCATGACACCTCGCCAAAGCTCACCAGCACCAGCGCAGTCACGCTCATCACCAACGCCATTGCCGTCAGCGTCAGCGACACGCTGCGTGTCACCAGATAACCGGCCAGCGAGGTACCAAAGAAGTTGGCCACGCCAAACGCCAGCAGCACCAGCGACAGCTGATTCACATTAAGCTGCGCGCTGCCTTCAAGGAACGGACGCAGATAGGTGAAGAAGGCGAAGTGACCGGTGAACATCATGATCACCGCCAGCATGCCCCAGCGCATCACGCTTTTACGCAGCAGATCCAGCACGCCACCGCTGCGTGCTTTATTCACAGGCGGCATCGCGGGCAAGGTGAAGAACTGCCAAAATAGGGCCAGCACGCCCAACGCAGCCGTCAGTATAAAGATGTTACGCCAGCCGATAATGCCGCCCAGATAGCTCCCCAGCGGCGCCGCAATAATGGTCGCCAGCGAGATACCGCTGAAGACGATAGAGAGCGCGCGCGGCACCTGATCGCTCGGTACCAAACGCATGGTAATCGCGGTAGAAAGCGTCCAGAAGCCACCAATGGCGATGCCAAGCAGCACGCGCGCCAGCAGAATCATCGGCAGATTCTCTGCAAACGCCACCAGCAGTGCGGAGGCAATCAGCAGCAGCGTAAAGGCCAGCATCACCAAACGGCGATCGAGCTGACGCGTCACGTTGCCGATCACCAGACTGGTGAGCAGTGCCACCAGCGCGGTGACGGTCACGGTTTGACCCGCCTGGCCTTCACTGATCTGCAGCGAGGCGGCGATTGGCGTTAGCAGGCTTACCGGTAAGAATTCAGCGGTAATCAGGCCGAACACGCCAAACGCCATGGCAAACACCGCGCCCCATGCCGGTTTGTCCACTTCTAGCGGTGTTTCGACTATTTCAGTATCCAGGCTCATCTGTGATCCCCATCACAAAATATTTAGCGTTAAGCATAGTGACTGTTCATAAGACGATCTATGATGCAGAAACTTTGTTTTTTGATTATTCGTCTGGATCCGTATGAGCCGCTATGAAGATCTGACCAGTGAACTGTTGATGGGTATGCGCCTGTACGGCGTCAAATATCAGCGCATTGCGCTGCACGCGCCCTTTGGCCTGCAGTTTGACGATGCGCCAGGCCGCGCACAGCTGCATTTTGTTGGGCGGGGATCGTTGCTGATCCGCTCGGCGTCTGGGATGATCTACCCGCTGCAGGCGGGCGATGCGCTGCTGATTCCGCACGGCAAACCGCACGCGCTGATCTCCAGCGAAGAGGCGACCTGCGAACCCATCTCAACCTTTAATAGCCGACCGATTTGCGGCAGCGTCTGCGCCATTGATGACAGCAGCGAGCTGTGCCCGGATAACAGCGATGTGATTCTGTTCAGTGCCTGTATGGCGTTCGAACTGGGCGGCATGCAGCCGCTGGTGCACACCATGCCGGACGTGATGCTGGTCAGCACGCTGTTGGCGCAGTATCCAGAAATCCAGCCGATTCTTGATGCGATGGAGCGTGAAACGCGTGAGCGCAAAGCCGGTTTTGCCGGGATTTTATCGCGGCTGGCGGATGTGGTGGCGGCGCAGATCGTCCGTGGCTGGGTGGAAAACGGCTGTGGCAAAGGCAGCGGGCTGGTACAGGCGCTGCGCGATCCGCGTCTCAGCCAGGCGATGGCGGCGATGCACCGCGCGCCAGGCGAAAACTGGACGGTGGAGCGATTAGCGCGCGAATCTGGCAGTTCGCGTTCGGTGTTTGCCGCCCGCTTCCAAACGGCAACCGGCATGACGCCGCTGCGCTATCTTACCGAGCTGCGCATGCGGCTGGCGGTGGAGCGTATTGTCAATGAGGGCGAAGCGGTGGAAAGCGTCGCCTTCCACCTCGGCTATGGTTCACTGGCGGCGTTTAGCCGTGCGTTTAAACGCATTGTCGGCACGCCACCCGGCGCACTGCGCGCCGAACGGGAAATGCGCTGAGGATCAGCGGAACACGCTGATCGCTTCCACCAGCCGATTGGCCTGATGCGTCATGCGGCCTGATGCTTCGGCGCTTTCGGCCACGCGCGCGGCGTTTTGGTGGGTGATATCGTCGAGATCTTCCACCGCAGTGCTGACCTGCGTCAGCGCAATGGCCTGCTCGGCGGTGGCGCCGCTGATTTGCGCAATCAGCGCGGTGACATTCTGCACCCGATCGACAATCTCCTGCATGGTGTGACCGGCTGCATCAGCGTGATCGCTCCCCAACTGTACGCGGCTGGCGCTGGTTTCCACCAGATGTTTGATTTCACTGGCCGCTTTGGCGCTACGCTGCGCGAGGCTGCGCACTTCACCCGCCACCACCGCGAATCCTTTGCCCTGCTCTCCGGCGCGTGCCGCTTCTACTGCGGCGTTCAGCGCCAGGATGTTGGTCTGGAAGGCGATGCCATCAATCACGCTGGTGATGTTGGCGATGCGCTTCGAGCTGTCAGCGATCTCCGCCATCATGCCCACCATTTCCTGCATCACTTCGCCCCCTTTAATCGCGGCAAAGCTGGTGTTTTCCGACAGGCCATTCACCTCTTTGGCGGTATCGGTGTTGCTCTTTACCGTGGCGGTCATTTCGTTCATGGTGGCGGCGGTTTGCTGCACGTTGGCGGCGGCTTGTTCAGTGCGGCGGCTCAGCTCATCGTTGCTGCGTGCGATGGCATCGCTGGCGCTTAACACATTGATTGCCTGGCCGCTGACATCATCCACCAGCCAGCGGAACATCAGGCCAAGCTGGCCGATAGCGCGCAGCGTTACGCCGATCTCATCCACGCGTTCGATCTGTTCCACTTTATGGCTGGCACCGGTTGCCACGCTCAACGCCTGGCGGCACATGCGCTCCATTGGACGTGAAATCTGCTGTTCCAGCCACAGGCTCGCTAACAGCAAAATGCCTGCCATGCCGCCCGCAAAGCCGCCAATCGCCAGCGGTGCCAGGCCCAGCAGCCAGACGCCCAACACCGAGAGCGGCAGCAGCGTGAGTAACGTCGAGCGAATCCGCCAGCGCAGCGGCAGCGTTTTCAGGATGGAACCGAGGCGGCGCCAGCCAGTGCCGACAATCAAACCTTTATGGAAGCGACGCCCTTTGGCGCGACCTTCACGAAAATCACGATAGCGCTTTTCGGTCGCACGCACTTCCTCGGCTGACGGCTTGGTGCGCACCGACATAAAGCCCTGCACTTTGCCCTCGCGCACCACCGGAATAGCATTAGCGCGCACCCAGTAGTGATCGCCATTCTTACGACGGTTTTTTACCAGCGCCGTCCACGGCTCGCCCTGTTTCAGCGTCGACCACATATCCGCAAAGGCTTCAGGCGGCATATCGGGATGGCGCACCATGTTATGCGGCTGGCCATTCACCTCCTCCGGGCTGAAGCCGCTCACTTCTATAAAAGCGTCGTTCGCATAGGTGATGTAGCTGTTGAGATCGGTAGTCGACATCAGTGTGGCGTCATCCGCAAAAGCGAATTCGCGCTGAGTGACGGGCTGGTTGTTACGCATGTGTGTGTCCTTGCAAGACGCAGGCTAAAAGAAAAATCGATTACACTTTTTTACCTTTTCGGCACTGCAAGGCTCTGGCTTTAGCGTCAGTTTCAAATTAACCGCAATAAAAAAGCCGCTTTGCAGCGGCTTTCACATTTTTCAGACTTACAGAATCAATTAACGTGCTTTTAGAATATACCAAACTCATCTTTTGATTTTAGAACGCTGCACGAGATTTCCCAAAGCAATTTGCGCTGCACGTGCGCCGGGAAATTTCCCCAAAGCAATTTGCGCTGCAAGTGCGCCGGGAAATTTTCCCAAAGCAATTCGTGTTGCAAGAAGGCGGCAAGCTGACTCAGCCCCGGGAGCATAGTTTACTATGTGACCGGGGTGAGGAAGCGCAGCCAACGCACTTGCAGCGCGAAGTGCGCCGGGAAAAGCTGACTAAGCCCCGGGAGCATAGTTCACTATGTAACCGGGGTGAGGAAGCGCAGCCAACGCACTTGCAGCGCGAAGTGCGCCGGGAAATTTTCCCAAAGCAATTTGCGTTGCAAGAAGGCGGCAAGTTTACTCAGCCCCGGGAGCATAGTTTACTATGTAACCGGGGTGAGGAAGCACAGCCAACGCACTTGCAGCGCGAAGTGCGACGGGAAATCAGAACTGCCAGCGAACGCCAACGTTATACCGCCACCCTTTGGCGCCGTTGCCATCGATCTCTTTGCGATAATCCGCTTCAGCGTAGAGCGATACATCCTTCTGCACTGTTGCGGTGCCGCCTGCGCCGACTTCCCACATTTGGCCGAAGTTGCCGCTGTCGAAGCTGGCACCAAAGGCGGGATTGTCCACCGAGGAGACCGAAGTTTTCGCCGTTCCGCCCCAACCTTTGTAGTAGTTGGCGCGCAGATATGGCGTGTATTGGCGGTTGCTGTCGTCGGTCCAGGTGCGATCCAGACGTGCGCCGAGGCGGCCAATAGTTTGGTTGTAGTTGCCGTAACGCACCTTGTTGCCATCTTCATCCACGAAGTCGTTCATATTCAGCTTCATGTACATCAGTTGCGCCTGCGGCTCCAGCTTATAGCCATCACCCAGTTCAAACGGATAACCGCTCTCCAGTGACGCCGTCCAGCCGTGACCTTTCAGCTTCGCGACCTCCTGCTGACGCGCGATATCCGTTTCGCCACGATGCCAGTCGAACGACAACACGCCATCAAGATAGAAGCCGGTTTGACGCTGCCAGGTACCGTACAGCGCCAGGCTGTCGCTGTCGAAGGTGGTGCTGCTATAACCATCGGCGGCATGCGGACGGATACGCGTGTTGCCGCGCGTATACGCTACCCCACCGCGCAGGCTGTCTTTATCTCCATCCAGACGTAACAGGTTGCCGCCGATCTGCACCGCGCTGTAATCGAGGTCAAAATCGTAGCCATAGTTGCGGAAGCTTTGGTCACTCTTGTACTTCAGGTTTGAGCCGATATAGCGCACAAACATCTCGCCACCGTTGCCGTCCGGGCGGGTTTGTTCGTGACGCAGTTCACCAAGACGCTTATGTAAATCGTCAATGATCGCCGCCGTGTAGTAGGCGAGGCCAACCGGTGCTGAAACATAGGAAGGCACCTGCGGCACCACCGCCGGACGCGCATTTTCATTCACGCGGGGTTCCGGGCTAAACGGCGTAATGACCAGCGGTGAACAGCTGGTTTCGCCCTGGCAAACGTAAGCGTTCGCCAGACGATAATCCCAGTAGTTGTTGCCTGTGCCGCTAACTAAACGCTGGCTCGGATCGCTGCTGCCCGGCGCGAAGCTGTAAAGCTGGTACTGCCAGGGTCCCGCTGACAGATAACCGCCTTGTAAGCCGAAGCTGCTGCCGCTGGCGTTGCCGGCGACCTGCGCCAGCGAAATACCTTCATAGGCATCGATAGCGCCGGAACGGTTTACATCGGTCAGCGCGCCAGTGCTGGCGGCATCGAGTCGTACATTCAGCAGCGTGGTGCCGCTGGCATCGCCAGTCACATTGATGTGGTCGGTGAACTGATTGCTCAGCGCCCCGCCCTCATTAAGGTTGGTGACCAGATTTGCCTGTCCGCCTGTCGATGCCAGCGAGCCATCGATGGTTAAGCGATTACCCGGTGAACCGCTGCCGTTGGTTAAGTCGATAATCCCGGCGTTGTTCACCACCAGCGAGTTGGCACTGCCGCCGGCCAACGTTGGATTGACATTGTTACCGGCATACAGTGTTGAACCACTGCCGATGTTGATATCGCTGTGCGCCAGTTTGAGGTTATCGGTTAAGGTCCACTGGGAATCGTTGAAGTTGATGGTGCTCCAGCCGCTGCCCAGGTTGACCCCTTTAGTCAGATCGTCGGCGCTAAATGAGCCACCGCGTGATTCAATATTGTTAAAGGTCAGGGTGTTACCGGTGCCGGTACCGCTGGTGAGATGGTAAGTGGTGCCGAGATCAACATCGCTGACTTCAGCACTGTTGTTGTTATCGTTCCCCATGGTCAGGCTGCCGTTAAGCGTGCCGCCGGTCCAGCGGAACACATCCGAGCCGCCGCCAGGGTTGATATCCCCTCTGACTTCACCTTCCGTTAAGAGAATTTCGTCATTGGCGTTGCTGCCCGCCACCGCCACGGTCTGTGGATTGGCAGTGATGATGTTGCCGAGGTTCTCGAACACCGTTTTACCGCCGCGCAGATCGACCACTGGCGAAGTCAGGCTGTTCGAACTGAGATTGCCGGTATTGACGATGGTGCCCGCGGTGCTGGAAATCAGCGCCGATCCGCCCGCCGCATTGTCGATATTGACGTTAGCGGCGGTGGTCACATTACCGGTGGTATTGGCACGGATGCCGGTGCCGCCAGCGCCGGTGACGTTGAACTGATAACCTGAACCGAGCGTTAAATCGCCGCTGGTGGTTGAACCATCGGCATTGACAATATTCAGGCCGGTACCGCTGCCTGAGACATTGGTGGTGACGGTTGAAGCCGGATCGAACGGCACCGCCGTACGAATGCCGTTACCGTCACCGACGTTGATGGTGAGATTACTCAAACCGACGTTGCTGAGTTCGGCACGGTTTTCAATGCCGTTGCCGCTGCCCAGCACGTTCACCGTGGCATCGCTGGCGCTGAGTGCGGTCGCACCGCTATCCAGCAAGATGCCGTGTGCATTACCGCGCGTGGTGATCACCGTGTCGCTGCCGGTTAGCGCCAGCTGCGCACCATCGCTAATGCGTACACCTGCAATGCCGTTATCGACATTGATGGTACCGCCTTTCGCCAGGGTGCTGCCGCTGCCGGAGACATCCAGCCCGGTGCCGTTTGCCACGTTTACCACGCCGTTGTTGGTGATGGTGCTGCCCGCACGTGAGCGGATACCGATGTTATTACTGCCGGTGAAGTTAAGGTTGCCGTTATTAACCAGTTCAGCGCCGTTGGTGACATCAATCCCCACCGCGTTGGTGCCTGCGCCGCTCACCGCACCATTGTTGGTAACCAACGTAGGCGCAGCGCTACCGTTCAGCGCATTGCTGAGATCGGTCCGCAGGTTATTTACCAGCACGCCAACGCTATTGGTGCCGCTGGCATTGACGCTGTTGCCCGCCGCCAATGTGGCCTGCGCTCCGCCCTCCACCCGCACGCCCGTACTGCCATTGCCGCTTGCGGTGAGCTGGCCGTTGCCGCTGTTCAGCGTACTGCCGCTGCCCGAAACAATCACGCCGGTGCTATTGGCCGCGCTGCTAGTGATAGCGCTGCCGTTACTCAGCGCCAGCGTGGCGCCATCATCAATGCGGTAACCGGTTGATCCGTTGGTATTGATGTTCAGTGCGTTGGCCGCGCTGTTGATCAGCGATCCTGCACCCGCCGCGTGATAGGCGAGTTGATCGGTATTGTTGAATAGCGGCGTTGAAGCCGCCGAAACATTGACTCTGGCACCGCTCAAGGCTTCCGCGCCAATCGCACCGACGCCGTTGAGATTGAGTGCGCCACTGTTGAGATTCGCCACCGCGCCGCTGCCGCTGGCACTCACGCCGCGCGTGCGCGCGCTGGTTGTGCCGCCATTAACGTTGATCACGCCGCTATTGTTCGCCGTGGTGGTGGTACCGCTGCTGTTGACCGAAATACCGGTGCCGCCATCGTTGATCGCAATATTGCCGCTGTTGTTACCGGTCGCGCCACTCTCCACGCGGATGCCGGTGGCGTTGGCGCCGGTGAAGTTAATATCCCCGGTGTTGGTTAACTGTGCACGGTTACGCGCCAGATAGCCGGTTAATCCGCTCTGCGAGGCGTTAAGAGTTGCGGCGGAGTTGAGCGTGGTGCTGGCAACCGGAGAGCCGCTATTTTTGCCATTGATATCATGCTTTTGACCATCAACAATCGCCCCAATCGCGTTACTTCCGGTGAGGTTCATGGTGGTGGTGGTATCGATTACGCCCTTTGCGCCGCCTTCAACGGTAATGCCGTTGGCGCCGGTGCCGCTCACGTTAATCACCGCCGCATCGGTGTTCACATCGGTGCCCACGCCGCTGCCAATTACCGCCGTAGAACCGGCACCCGACGCCGTTAGCGCCAGGGAGTTGCCGTTGAAATCCGCCCCCTGCTCAACGCGGAACAGCGTGGAATTCTGGGTGGTGACATCAAACGGATTATTCCCCAGCACGTTGATCAACGCATTGGGGCCGTAGGCGAAAAAGGCAATCTGATTACTGCCGGTGGCGAAAGTCGGTACCGCAGCCGGATCAACCGTTACGGTGGCGTTACCGCGCGCATGCACGCCAATAGCACCATTACCACTGAGATTGATTGGCCCATCGACTGTCGACTGCGCCGTGCCAGTGCCCTGTCCCTCGACCCAGACACCATAGTTACGCGTGCCGCTGGCCGGATCGGCGCCGCCCGCTACATTGATAACCCCGGTTGACGTAGCGCTCGCGCTGCGGCCATTGGTCGCCAGCACTTTCAGGCCGGTACCGTTCACGCCGTTGAGGTTAATAATGCCGGCGTTGTCGATGGTGCCAGCACTGTTGGTCACCAGCATGCCGACGTTTTCACGTGGGATCGCGGCGGCCGCGCCATTCACATTAATGGTGCCGTTGTTGATCATGGTGGCATTGCTGGCGCCCGTAGCGGACATCCCCGCCGCATTTTGCGTTTTGCTGCCGATGGTGATCGCGCCGTCGTTAACCGCGTTACCGTTAGCCACCACGGCAATGCCGCTGGTCAAGCCGCTCTGGTTCATCGCCGTATCGGCAACCACATCATTCACGCTGTTTTGTGGTCCGCGTCCGATGTAAATATTGCCGGTGCTGGTATTGGTAAAGCGTGAGGTGTCATCGGTGAGCAGCACCCCGGAAGCCGTGCCGCGAGCGCTGGAGCCGTTTACCCCAACGTTAATATTGCCGCTGTTATTGGCGGTGGACGACGCACCCAGATTGATACCCGCCACGCCATACTGTGAATTGCTGCCGGTAGTAGCGAGGTTAACGATACCGCTGGCGCTGTTGTTGAAGGTGCTGCCGCTTTGTACATTCACCGCGTTGGCGCCGTAGCCGGTTGAACCCACGCCGGTGCCATCCTGGCGATTGAGGAATCCGCCGTTAATCACACCGTTATTCAGGCCGTTGCTGCCGTCGGTTAATACCAGCGCGGTGCCGTTATTGGTGATGCTGCCGCGACTCGCCAGCTTGCCATCAATCACCGCTTGCGCACCGTTGGAGGCTTTAATCGCCCCACCGGTAGCACCAACCACTTCAAGGGTTTTACCTGCGGCCAGATTTACTTTCGCATCAGGGCCGCTGGCGTTGATCACAATACGATTGCCGATGGGCTGCGTCACCTCGTCCGGCGGCGTCGCGCTAACGTTGTAAACAATATTGCCGCTGCTGAAGGTCACGGCTTTATTAAATTCGGTGAGATAGCGGGTTTTATCGAGGTTGCCGCGCTGCAGCTGACTAATCAGCCAGTTGTTATAACTCTGCAGCTGGCTGGCGTTAGTGACGGTAAAGCTGGTGCTGCTACCGTCCAACGTCTGTACGCTGAAGGCGCCGTTGTAGGTGGCGAGGTTCTGCACGGCGTAAGAGCTGGTTGCCGCACCGCTGCCGTCAGGCGTGGCGGTTGCGCCAAAGAAGCTAATGCGGTTATTGCTGTTCCAGTTCACCGTGCCGGTACCGCTAACGTCAAACAGCTGCGTCTGTTTTGCTGCCATGGTCCAGCTGTTGGTCGCGGCGCTGCTGGCGGCATTGGGCTGGCCAATATTGACATCCAGCGTTCCGCCCGTCACATCCGCCACGCGCGCATTGATGTATTGCCCGTTATTCACATTTTGTACATCCGGCACGCTGGTGGTGCTGCTCACCGGAGCCAGCGCTACCAGACTGGCAGAGTTGTAAACCTGGAAGGTGGTATTGGTGCCGGTCGCTGCATCAGGCGTGGTAATGGCAAAGTTTTGCGGGCCGGGATCAAGGCGATCCTGATTGATGAATTGTGAGCCGGAGGTAATGGCCACTTGTCCTAGCGTGGTGGAGACCGCACCGTCAGTGCCTGCGGTGAATGCCTGGTTACCGGTCAGCGTTTCACTGCCACTGCTGACTACCAGCTTGCCAACCTGATTATCATTAACTTGCGGCGTATATGCGCCTAGCGTAACCGCCTGACTTTGAATCGCTGGATAGAACAGCAGTTGCGCCGCCATCATCCCTATCGCAATCGGATTTAATTTGAACCTCATACTTCCTCCAGTGGGCGTGCAGCGTCCACGCTGTTATTGCAACAGCGTTAAATTCATCTTGAGGGGATAAAACGGCAGGTTAATACCAACCCCGTGTCGACATTTAATTTGAGAACCACTGTGTGAAGAAAATAGAGCGCAGCGAAAAAAGGATGGAGCTATCGTTATTTACCCTCAGCCATTCGCATCGCAGGAGACTGGCTGACGCCCCCAGGGCATCTGCAATTTGAAATCTGACGGGCATAGATTTAATGGCTTAATGTATAGACTTTTTTGCTTGCTGATGCAAAAAGCAATTTCGGGTAACTTATTGTGATAATGGATAAATAATTGCGAGGCAGGCAAGATATTCTAAATAAATTAAGGCCAATTATTATTTAAGGTCTAGCTTTCTATCCATTTAATAAATCCTTAATTTTTTCCTGACATTATACTTACACATGGCCCTTATGTGGTGAAACCCCCTTTGCCAGGATAAGCGATACGAGGGAGTGTAAAAGTGTGACAGGAATCACATTTACCCAATGATTCAACAGTGCACAAACCGTAGCGGCGCGATTTATCGCGCTGTTTTCAAACGATGTCACGGCTATATGAGCGCGATAAATCGCGCTGCTACAAAACTGTGCATTGCGCAAAATCCAACTTAATTCAAATCGACATTACGGGTTCCGCCCCACCAGGTGAACGCGAATCCACCGATCCACGCCACGATCAATCCCGCGAGATAGACCGCCATACCGGCAAAAATCCCCTGCGATGAAGTCATCAGCGGCAGCGTTACCAAACCCGATGGACCGAACACCGTGTTCATTCCCACCGGCAATCCTAGCCACGCCACCAGCCCAATAAAGAAGCCACCCAATGCGCCACCGCAACAGGCGGTGATAAACGGCTTGAGACGCGGTAGCGTTACGCCATAAATCAGCGGCTCACCGACGCCGAGCAAGCCTGGCACAATCGCGCCTTTAATCTGCTTACGCAGCAGCGAATGCTTATCCGCTTTGCACCATAACGCCAGCGAAGCGCCAACCTGCCCGGCGCCCGCCATGGCCAGAATCGGGAATAGCGAATTAAAACCCTGGGTTTCCATCAGCGCGAAATAGACCGGAATAAAGCCCTGATGAATACCGAACATCACGGCGATTAAAAACAGTCCGGCGAGCAGGGCACAACCAAACGGATTATTATTCAGATGAATAAACAGCCAGGACATGCCTTTAAACAGTTCGCCGCCAATCGGCATAATCACCAGGAAAGTGACGGCACCGGTAATTAACAGCGTCAGTAATGACGTTAGAATCATATCGAGATTATCGGGAATGATTTTGCGCAGCTGTTTCTCAACCCAGGCACCAAATATGGCCGCCAGCAGCACGCCAATAATGTTGCCACGCGGATCGATTACCATCCCGAAGAAATCTTCCATGCCGCTGTAATAACCGACCGTGGCTTTTGGCGCATATCCAAGCACAAACAATGACGCGATAATCGCCCCGTTGACGCCCGTTCCGCCAAACGCTTTCTGTGCGTTGTAGCCAATCAAAATACTCAGGAAGGTGAACAGCCCTTTGCCGAACACCTTCATGTACGCCACGGTATCCAGCAGCCAACGCGCATGATCGCCCGGCTGATTGAGGTGAAAGATCTGCTCAATCAGCGTAGCAAAGCCCAACAGTAAACCGGCGCCAATAAAGCCAGGAATCAGCGGGGTGAAAATGGTGGCAAAGCAGGAGAGAAAGCGGTGCAGCGCGCTGGTCTGTTTCGCCTTCATCTGCTGCTTTTGCGCGCTGGCGATGCTGTGCAGATCGCTGGGTGCATCCGCCGCGCTGGCATGATTGAGCAGCGCCTGCATCTTCTCCGCTGCGGTTTGCGCTTTGCCCGGACCCAGGACGATCTGTAACTGCGCATCGCTCTCGATCACGCCCAGCACGCCCGGCAGCGTTTTCAGTTTGACGCTATCCACCTGCACGGCATCGGCCAACGTCAGGCGCAGGCGCGTCATGCAATTGCCGCACTGCACCACGTTATTCGCTCCGCCCACCGCGTGCAGGATGTCACGCAGCAGCCCTTCCGTGATGGCGGCCATCATTGTGCTCCCGCGTCGCGCAAGGCCTGGCGGATAAAGCCCTGATTCTGGCTGAGCAGCGATGTCGCCTCTTCAGCAGTGAGTCCGGCCAGCACCATCACAATCGCGGTTTTGCAGTGGCCCTGACAGGCTGCCAGCGCCTGCTGCGCCGTGGCATCGTCGCAGTCAGTGGCTTGCTTGACGATATTCACCTGCCGCTGCACCAGCTTCTGGTTGGTGGCTTCAACATCAACCATCAGGTTGCCATACACTTTGCCGCTGCGAATCATAGCGCCGGTGGTGAGCATATTCAGCACCAGCTTCTGCGCGGTGCCCGCCTTCATGCGTGAAGAGCCGGTCACCACTTCAGGGCCAACCACCGGCGTCAGCGCCACATCAGCGGCGTGCGACATCGGGCTGTTGGGATTGCAGGTTAACGCCGCCGTCAATGCGCCCTGCTGTTTTGCATAGGCCAGTGCGCCGAGCACATACGGCGTGCGACCGCTGGCAGCAATGCCGACCAAAACGTCGTTAGCCGCAAAGGCGATATCACGCAGATCCTGTGCGCCCTGCTCAACGTTGTCTTCGGCGTTTTCAACCGCTTGCAGAATCGCGGTGTGCCCGCCGGCAATCAATCCCACCACCTGGCTGCGCGGCGTGCCAAAGGTTGGCGGGCATTCGCTGGCATCCAGAATGCCCAAACGACCCGATGTCCCCGCGCCACAATAGATAAGGCGTCCGCCTTTGCTGAACGCGGCGGTGATCGCATCCACTACCTGCGCAATCTGCGGCACGATGGCTTCTACCGCCAGCGCCACTTTTTTATCTTCATCATTAATCACGCGCAGCATGGCTTCGGTCGACAGTTCATCGATGTTTTGGCTGGCTGGGTTACGCCCTTCGGTGATCATCTGGCTGAGATCGATCTGCATGAAACACTCCTGAGAGAGAATAATTTATTCTACAAACTATATATCAAAACGAATTGTTAATTCCTTAACTGGCTGTGATTTTTTGTTCAATGACCTGGATGCCAGGCACAAACAAAAAAGCCTGCATAAGCAGGCTGAATTGATGATTCAAAATTGCGGCTAAAGTGTTTATGTTTTGGCCAACTCTCTACGAGCTAACTCCGCTAAGAATCCACTTCTTGAACCATACTCCCGATGATCCTCAACGTAACGATCGATACGCGCTAACAAGTTTTGTGCAATGGTGATGTTTAACTTAATTGCCTTACCATCATATTTGCTTAAATCGACATCCACATAAGCCCAAGTACCGCCTTGGCAATCTTCATTTTCAAGATGTGCATCAAAGGTTTTCGCCTCGGGAATTGAACCGCCGTCCTCGACAGTAAACTCTACGTGCGCGTCTATCGCTTCCGCTGCATCTTTTATTGTGTTCTCAAAGGTATCACCTGCGAAATAGCATCCGGTCACATCGGGTACAAACCCTGAGTAAGTGCCACTTTCTGTCTTGTGGATGTAAATTGGATATCTCATTTGCAACCCCCACCAAGTTTGGCACTATCTCTATGGTTATAGTGGGTATAGATTTAAGCAAAGACTAGAGACAAAAGTTATAAGACTTGTCCGCAGCGGGCATAAAAAAACCCGCCGAAGCGGGTTTTGGTGCATAGCGGTCGCTATAAATGGCGACCGTAAAGCGTAAGCCGTGTTAGCTGGCGCTTTGCGTACGCAGCTGTTGCTCGTAGGCGGCGGCTTGTTTGGTGTCGAACTGGTCTTCCCAACGCGCAATCACCAGCACCGCCAGCGCGTTACCGATCACGTTCAGCGCGGTACGCGCCATGTCCATGATGCGATCCACACCGGCGATAAACGCCAGACCTTCCAGCGGAATACCGACACTGCCCAGCGTCGCCAGCAGCACCACGAAGGAGACGCCCGGCACGCCAGCGATTCCTTTCGAGGTCACCATCAGCGTCAGCACCAGAATGATCTCGTCAGTCAGCGACAGGTCGATGCCATACAGCTGCGCGATAAAGATCGCCGCGATGCTCTGGTACAGCGTTGAACCGTCGAGGTTGAACGAGTAGCCGGTCGGCACCACGAAGCTGGTGATGGCCTTCGGCGCGCCGTAGGCTTCCATCTTTTGCATAATGCGCGGCAGCACGGTTTCTGAACTCGAGGTGGAATAAGCAAGAATCAGCTCGTCTTTCAGAATGCGCATCAGAGTAGTAATGCGCAACTTACAGAAGCGCGCCACCGTGCCCAGCACCACGAAAGCAAAGAACAGAATCGCCACGTACACCAGCAGCACCAGCTTGGCCAGCGGATAGAGCGAGGCAAAACCGAAGTTGGCGATGGTGACGGCAATCAACGCAAACACGCCGACCGGCGCATAGCGCATGATCATGTGCGTCACTTTAAACATGGTTTCGGAAATAGAACGGAATACCGTCACCAGCGGATCGCGATGTTCCGATGGCAGCGCCGACAGCCCCATACCAAACAGCACCGAGAAGAAGATAATCGGCAGCATGTCGCCCTTCACCAATGAGGCAAAGATGTTCTGCGGGATCAGCGACAGAATGGTGGTCACCAATCCATGCGGTGCGCCCTGCACAGCTTCGGTTGTGGCTTCGTATTTAGAGATGTCCACCGTTGCCAGCGTTGACATATCAATGCCGCTGCCGGGTTGGAATACGTTGGCCAGCGTAATGCCGACCACAATGGCAAGGGTGGTGATCACTTCAAAATAGATGATGGTTTTGACACCAATACGTCCGAGCTTTTTAGCATCGCCAACGCCCGCAATGCCGACAATCAGTGAGGAAATCACAATCGGCACCACAATCATCTTGATCAGATGAATAAAGATGTCACCAGCTGGCGTCAGAATGTTAGTGATTAACCATTCACGATCGTCAGGCTGATTATGCAGCACGGTTCCCACAATCACGCCCAGAATCAGCGCAACTAAAATCTGCCATGCAAGGGTGAACTTAAAACCTTTCATAACGCGTTATTTCCTCAGTTAAAAACCCCTTTGCTCTGCTGCGAAGGTGCAGGAGAAATGTCACACAGGGAAGTGAGCAAAAGCCCGATAAAATAGAGGGTTATTTATGACTACGTCGGTTACAGCTGTGCAGGCATTTTGCGCCGGCGAAGTGATGCAGTCTGAGTTGATACCTGCTGAACAGGGCCGAGATAAGTACCATTTTCACTACGGTAAATGCAACCCCCGACGCGATAGCGCAAATCTTATTCAGGTTAGTAGCATAAAATGCTGACAATGGTTAACGGCTATAACTCGCTGTTATGAAAAGTGTTAATTCGATAAGTTTCAGCATAGCTATGCACTATTGTGCAAAAAGCGGCCCGGCTCGTTTGCCGATTATTTGCACAGCAGCGGCAGAGATCTCGTAGGCTTACAGCAGATGATGGGACATTTCACGCCAGGTTTTAGCGCAGCGAACGCGTGTCATTTAAGGGGGCTAAAAGGTCGTGATCCAGACTACAAAACAGAAACAAAGCCCTGACACGGTCTTCAATTAACCTTTGATTGACATATGATTAACATCTTCAAGGAGGTCAGCCATGAGCCAAATACATAAGCATCCCGTACCCGCTGCCATCGCAGCGAATGCTCTCATTAATGCCGATCAGTATGCGGCGCTGTATCAACAATCGGTTGACGATCCCGACACCTTTTGGGGTGAACAAGGCAAAATTCTCGACTGGATTAAGCCTTACAGCAAAGTGAAAAATACCTCCTTTGCCCCCGGCAATATTTCAATTCGCTGGTACGAAGACGGCGCGCTTAACCTCGCCGCCAACTGCCTCGATCGCCATCTGGCCACCCGCGGCGATCATCCCGCCATCATCTGGGAAGGCGACGACGCCAGCGAAAGCAAAACCATCACTTTCCGCGAGCTGCACGGCGATGTCTGTCGCTTTGCCAATGTGCTCACCAGCCTCGGCGTGAAGAAAGGCGACGTGGTCGCGATTTATATGCCAATGGTGCCGGAAGCGGCCGTGGCGATGCTGGCCTGCGCGCGCATTGGCGCGGTGCACTCGGTGATTTTTGGCGGCTTCTCACCGGAAGCGGTGGCGGGACGCGTGGTCGACTCCAACGCCAAACTGATCATCACCGCCGACGAAGGCGTACGCGCCGGTCGCAGCATTCCGTTGAAGAAAAACGTCGATGATGCCCTGAACAATCCGAACGTCACCACGGTGAAAAATGTGGTGGTGTTCAAGCGCACTGGCAAGGAGTCCGGCTGGCGCGAAGGTCGCGATTTGTGGTGGCACGATCTAATGGCGAAGGCCAGCGATCAACATGAGCCTGTCGCCGTCGATGCCGAACATCCACTGTTTATCCTGTATACCTCCGGTTCCACCGGCAAGCCGAAAGGCGTGCTGCATACCACCGGCGGTTATCTGGTGTATGCCGCCAGCACCTTTAAGTATGTGTTTGATTACCATCCTGATGATGTCTATTGGTGTACCGCCGACGTCGGCTGGATCACCGGTCATAGCTATCTGATTTACGGTCCGCTGGCATGCGGTGCCACCACGCTGATGTTTGAAGGCGTGCCGAACTGGCCGAAGCCAAGTCGTATGGCAGAAGTGGTGGATAAACATAAAGTAACGTTGCTGTACACCGCGCCAACCGCGATTCGCGCCCTGATGGCCGAAGGCGATAAAGCGATTGAAGGCACCGATCGCAGCAGTCTGCGCATCATGGGTTCGGTGGGTGAACCGATCAACCCGGAAGCCTGGGAGTGGTACTACAAAAAGATTGGCGACAGCCGTTGCCCGATCGTCGATACCTGGTGGCAGACCGAAACCGGCGGCTTTATGATCACGCCGCTGCCGGGTGCCACCGAACTGAAAGCCGGTTCCGCCACTAAGCCGTTCTTCGGCGTGCAGCCCGCACTGGTCGATAACGAGGGCCATCCGCTGGAGGGCGCTACCGAAGGCAACCTGGTGATCGTCGATTCCTGGCCAGGCCAGGCACGTACGCTGTATGGCGATCACGATCGTTTCGAGCAGACCTACTTCTCCACCTTCAAAAATCGCTACTTCAGCGGTGACGGTGCGCGCCGTGATGAAGATGGCTATTACTGGATCACCGGCCGCGTCGATGACGTGCTCAACGTCTCCGGTCACCGCCTGGGCACCGCCGAGATTGAATCGGCGCTGGTGTCACATCCGAAGATTGCGGAAGCTGCGGTGGTGGGCATTCCTCACAGCATCAAAGGTCAGGCGATCTACGCGTATATCACGTTAAACCACGGCGAAGAGCCGTCGCCCGAGCTGTATACCGAAGTGCGTAACTGGGTGCGTAAAGAGATCGGCCCGATTGCCACGCCGGATGTGCTGCACTGGACCGACTCGCTGCCGAAAACTCGCTCCGGCAAGATTATGCGTCGCATTCTGCGCAAAATCGCCGCGGGCGATACCAGCAATCTCGGCGATACCTCTACGCTGGCCGATCCGGGCGTGGTAGAGAAATTGCTGGAGGAGAAACAGTCCATCACCATGCCGTAAGCGGCATCGACCCGACGGAGAGTGTCAGCCTGTCCACGGCAGGTTCCTCTCCGTCACCCTGACCTTACGCCGTATGCCTTTCAACATCGCACAACCCATACCCAAAATAATTCGAGCTGCAGGAAGGCGGCAAGGATGAGAATTTCAGGAGCTTACTGAAGTAAGTGACTGGGATGAGCATACGCAGCCAACGCACCTGTAGCTTGAAGTATGAAGGGTATATATAACTAGAATATTCAGCCAGTTAAATCACTTTATTGTGAGATTTCCGTCTGCTTTGCCTCTGGAGAAAATGTGATGAACGAAACCCCTGAACAGGAAGCAATCTGGCAACAAGTCGAAAGTAATCCGCGCTATTACGAACTGGTGCATAAGCGGCAGGCATTCGCACTGTTGCTCAGCATTATCATGCTGGTGCTCTACGTCGGCTTTATTCTGCTGATCGCCTTTGCGCCCGGCTGGCTCGGTACGCCCTTACATGGAGGCACCAACGTGACGCGAGGGATTCCGATTGGCATCGGACTGATCGTGATGTCGTTCGTGCTGACCGGCGTCTACGTGTGGCGCGCTAACGGCGATTTTGACCGCCTGACCAAACAGATCCTGAGCGAGGTGAAATCATGAAGCGCTTGCTCTCGATGTTTTTGGCTATCGTGCCTGCCAGCGTATTTGCCGCCGATGCCATTACCGGCGCGGTGCAGCGCCAGGCCACCAACTATGAAGCCATCATCATGTTCGTGGTGTTTGTCGCGGCGACGCTCGGCATCACCTATTGGGCCTCGAAACGTACCCGCTCGCGCAGCGATTACTACACCGCTGGCGGTAATATCACCGGTTTCCAAAATGGCCTGGCTATCGCCGGCGACTTTATGTCTGCCGCCTCGTTCCTCGGTATTTCTGCTCTGGTTTACACGTCGGGCTACGACGGGCTGATCTACTCGCTCGGTTTCCTTGTCGGCTGGCCGATGATCCTGTTTTTGATCGCCGAACGCCTGCGCAATCTTGGTCGTTACACCTTCGCTGATGTCGCATCCTATCGCCTGGCGCAAAAACCGATTCGTACGCTGTCGGCCTGCGGTTCGCTGGTGGTGGTGGCGCTGTACCTGATTGCACAGATGGTCGGTGCCGGTAAGTTGATTCAGCTGCTGTTCGGTTTGGATTACCACATTGCGGTGGTGATGGTCGGTATTTTGATGGTGTTGTACGTGCTGTTCGGCGGCATGTTAGCCACCACCTGGGTGCAGATTATCAAAGCGGTGCTGCTGCTGTTTGGCGCCAGCTTTATGGCGATTATGGTAATGAAGGCCACCGGTTTCAGCTTCAACACGCTGTTTACCGAAGCCATGGCGGTACACCCCAAAGGCGCGGCGATTATGCAGCCTGGCGGATTGGTGAAAGACCCGATATCGGCGTTATCACTCGGCCTGGGCTTGATGTTTGGTACCGCCGGTTTGCCGCATATTTTGATGCGCTTCTTCACCGTCGCCGATGCGCGTGAGGCACGTAAAAGCGTGTTCTGGGCCACCGGCTTTATGGGCTACTTCTACTTCCTGACCTTTATTATCGGCTTCGGCGCGATTTTACTGGTGGGATCGAATCCGGCCTTCAAAGATGCCAGCGGCGCCCTGCTCGGCGGCACCAATATGGCCGCGGTACATCTGGCGAACGCGGTCGGCGGCAGCCTGTTCCTGGGCTTTATTTCGGCGGTGGCTTTCGCCACCATTCTGGCGGTAGTGGCAGGTCTGACATTGGCGGGCGCTTCAGCGGTGTCACACGATCTCTATGCCAGCGTGATCCGCGAAGGTAAGGCGACGGAACGCGATGAACTGCGCATCTCGAAAATCACCGTGTTGGTATTAGGTGTGGTGGCGATTGCGCTGGGGATTCTGTTTGAAAAGCAGAACATTGCCTTTATGGTCGGCCTGGCGTTCTCGATTGCTGCCAGCTGTAACTTCCCAATTATTCTGTTGTCGATGTACTGGTCGAAACTGACCACGCGCGGCGCGATGGTGGGCGGCTGGCTGGGACTGATCACTGCGGTGCTGCTGATGATTCTCGGACCGACGATTTGGGTGCAGGTGCTGGGGCATGACAAGCCGATATATCCGTATGAGTATCCGGCGCTGTTCTCCATGCTGGCGGCGTTTATCGGCATCTGGCTGTTCTCGATCACCGACCATTCGGCGCGCGGTGCCCAGGAACGTGCTCGCTTCCGTGGACAGTTTATTCGTTCGCAGACGGGGATAGGAATTTCGCAGGGTAAATCGCATTAGTTTTGTGCGTTGTTGCCCTCACCCTAACCCTCTCCCGCACGCGGGAGAGGGAACCGATCGGCGCGTTTTTCTCCTTATCCCACCGGTGGGAGGGGCCGGGGTGAGGGCCAGCGCGCACCCTAACGCAAAAGGGCGACCCATTGGGTCGCCCTTTCTTATCCGATCCTGAAATCAGAAACGCAGTGACGCGCCAACGTATGGGCCATCGACCAGTACGTTGTCTTTACGGCTGCCTTTGTTGTTCAGCTCGATGTACTGATAACCCACGCGCAGGTTCAGCAGAGAAATTGGCGTGAAGCTCAGGCCGCCAGAGGCTTCCTGGTAGCTATCAAGACGATCGGAGAACGCTTCCGGCGCATAGTAATATTCGCCGTACAGGCCCCACATGCTGTTGAAGCTGTATTGCGCTGCGCCACCGACTGCGACGGTGAAGCCATCACGGCCATCTTCCGGATGGGTGAACAGGGCTTTCGCGGTTGGCGCAATGCGGAAATCGCCCACGTCGATGTTATAGCCCAGGCCTGCGCCGTAAGTGCTGCCATCGTGATCGCTACGCAGCCAGTTGCCTTTCAGGAACAGGCCTGGTGAAGTGGTGCCGAGACCAAGGTTCAGGTTGGTGCTGTGCTCACCCACGTCAACACTGCCCTCAATTGCCTGCGCGCCGCTGCTCAGCAGTGCCAGACCTAAAACGCTTCCAGTAACAAGTTGCTTAAACATGTGATTCCACTCCATGAAGGACATTTAATTCGGCGGCAAGGGTAACAGCCTGATAGCAGGAGACAACTTTATTTGGAAAGCTTTACGTAAAAATGGATTACAGCGGGGAAAACGGCCGGTTAAGGCCGTTTGGATAAATCAGAAACGGTAGGCGGCACCAATAAATAATCCGTCGATCAACCGCTGGTCCTTTTCACCATATTTACCGTCGCTCGACAGATAACGATAACCGCTGCTCAGCGTTAGCCAGCTAGCCGGTTGGTAATAGATTCCCGCCTCTAGCTGATGCAAATGATGCAAATTACGCGTGGTGATATCCGGGGCAAGACTGTAATCGAGGTATAGCCAGGTTTGACCGGCATAAGGCAGCGGCGCCATCAGGCGGATGCCGGCATTCGCTCCCTGACTGCTGGATTTACCGGTATCGAGGTCAGCCCAGAACATGCCCACACGCGGTGCAACCTGAAGTTCACCAAGTTTAAATCCGTAGCCAAGATTCGCCTCAACTAACTGCGTCTGACGATGACCATTGATATACTCAGCGCCATATTGCAGGCCTGACGTGGTCTTTTCACTGTTGATCGCGGCAGCAAAAAAATCGCTGCCGCCTTTAACGCCCATTTCAGCGGCGCTGATCCCGGTGGAGGCCATTGTCAGGCCCAATACTAAATAGTGCTTTTTCATTTTCGCTTCCTTGTTGTTTGCGCGCACAAACACTAAACAAAGCGAAAAAAAGAGCATACGAGCCCTGGCTCAAAAATGTACGCTTATGCCGACCACAGCAGATGGCTCAGCAGCGGAGCCAGAATCACAGTCACCACGCCCGACAGCATCATCACCAGGCTGGATACCACGCCCTCCTGCTGGCCGAGTTGATAGGCACGCGCGGTACCCGCGCCATGTGATGCCGCACCAAAACCTGCGCCCTTCGCCACGCCCTGCTTGATGGCGATACGCAGAAACAGCACATCCCCCACCGCCATGCCGAACACGCCGGTGATCACCACAAATAGCGCCACCAGATCGGGCTGGCCGCCAATAGGTTGCGCCGCCGCCAGCGCGAACGGCGTGGTAATCGAGCGCACCGCCAGACTGCGCTGGATGGTTTCCGGCAGCGTCAGCAGACGCGCCAGCCACACCGAGCTGCAGACCGCCACCAGCGTGGCGGTAAGTACGCCGACACTCAGCGACAACCAGTGACGTTTGATGATCTCGAGGTTCTCATACACCGGCACGGCGAACGCCAGCGTTGCCGGACCCAGCAACCAAATCAGCCAGTGACTTTCGGCAATGTAATTTTTCCAGCTCACATGGGTGAGCAGCAGCAGCGCGACCAGCACCAGCGGCGTTAGCACCAACGGCATCAGCAATAGCGTGCGCCAGCGACGATAGAGCATTTTGTTGATGTAATAGACCAGCAGCGTGAACGCCAGACACAGCAGGCTTATCAGCAGATCATTCATGATGCGCCTGCTTACGCGCGGCACGCGCCAGTTCGTAGCGATATAAACGATCGACCACCAGAGAAGTGGAAGCCAGCACCAGTAAAGTGCTCACGCCAATCACCACGCAGATGCGCCAGCCTTCGCTACGCAGCAAGTCGCTGTAGTTCACCACCGCCACGACCGCTGGAATAAAGAACAGCAGCATTTCCGCCAGCAGCCAGTTAGCGCCTGCTTTCACCCAGCGCAGCGGCACAATGCGCGTCATGATCAACCCTAACAGCAGCACCATGCCGACCACGTTAGCGGGCAACGGCAGATGCAGCCAGCTAACCAGCCGGTCGCTGAAGATAAACAAACCCACATACAGCCCCAGCTGCAGCGAAACAAAAGCGTGTTGCAGGAGATCCGTTCTGCGCGGACTTAATGCCATCATTTCGTTTTCCCCGATGAAAAATTCAGGGACTAGTATAAATCCGCCGCAAACTGTGAAAGAAATGAATTAAAATCATTCAAACTATGCCAAAAAGGAATGCTTATGGACGTGCGAGCGCTGCGCTACTTTACCGAAGTGGTCCGCCAGCAAAGCTTTACCCGCGCCGCCGAGAAGCTCTACGTGACGCAGCCCACCATCAGCAAAATGCTACGCCAGCTGGAAGAGGAGCTGGGCTGCACCTTGCTACTGCGCGAAGGACGCAAACTGCATCTTACCGACAGTGGCCAGGCGGTTTATCAGCGCGGACTGGCGATTCTGCAGGAGTTTCATCAGCTTGAGGCGCAGCTGGGCGACATCAACCAGCTGAAAACCGGCGAGCTGCGCCTGGGAATTCCTCCGATGGTCGGCATGCAGATGGCCGGATCAATCTCCGCCTTTCGTCGCCGTTATCCGGGTGTTGAATTGAAAATTGCCGAATTTGGCGGCCTGACGGCGCAGCAAGCGGTGCTGAGTGGCGCGCTGGATATCGCCCTCACCGCGCTGCCGATCGATGCCGAGCTGCCGCTCAACACGCTGGAGTTGATGCATCATCCGCTGTGCGTGCTTTTACCGCGTAACGACATCTGGCTCAACCACACCCAAGTCGGACTAAAAGAGTTAGCTAAACATCCGCTGCTGATCCTCAACGAAGAGTTCGCGCTCAATCGCCAGATCAGAAAAGCGTTTCAGCGCCTTAATCTGACGCCGAATATTGCGCTGCGCAGCGCGCAGTGGGATTTTCTTGCGGCGATGGTGCAAGCGGGCATGGGCTTGGCGATTCTGCCGGAGCCGATCTGTCAGCGACTGGATAAGCAGTCGCTGCTGTGGCTGCCGCTGGAGTCGGAGCTGCAGTGGAGTTTAGGTTTGATTTGGCGGGAAGGCAGCTACTTGTCGCGCAGCGCTCAGGCGTGGATTGATTGCTGCCGTGAACACTGGCCGGATACGGCGCCGCGGCTGTCGGTGTGAAAACGAAAGCAGCACATAGCCTAGCTACCGTCTTGAACGTCAAGCGGTAGCTACGTAGTTTTCTTTCCACGGCTCTCGTGTTTTAAGCACACCGAAGCAGAGATGGACCAGTTTGCGCATCACCGCTCCCAGCGCCACTTTGGCTGGCTTGCCCTTCGCCATCAGCCTTTCATACAGCGCTCTTACGGGAGGATTCCACCTTGCCGCTACTATCGCGGCCATATACAGCTTCGCTCTCACGTCGGCGGGACCGGTTTTCGACATCCGGGCCAGCCCTCTCACCGAACTGCCTGACGTCTTCTCGACCGGCACCACGCCCAGCCACGCCGCTACCTGACCCGCATTGCGGAACTGGCACGTACGCAGCACCGACAGCATGGTCGTTCCCACTACGCCGCCGATACCTTTTATCGACTCCAGCAGCTTAAGATCATCTTTCAGACCATCATTCTTATCCATGTGGTCGTCAATCAGCGCGTTTATTCGCTTCAGCTCCTTCTCATGCGATTTTTTTGTTCTTTCAAGCGAGTCGGTCACCTCGCCCGCCGTCTGGGTTGAGTTCGCCTTCTCGAGCCTGTTCGTCGCGCGCTGCACATCTTCAACGATGGCGTCACGCAGACGCAGCAGGTCTTTCAGCTTGCGGACTTCCGGTGGCGGCGGAACCCAGGCATCGGGCTGTTTCAGCTCGCCGTAACGGGCCAGCACCCAGGCGTCGACCGCGTCATTTTTGGTCAGGATACCCATTCCGCGGGCAAACTCCCTGACCCGTTGCGGATTACCGATACAGACCGTCACGGGCGTGTTCCCGTGCAGCCCGTAAGCGACGTTTTCGTGATAAACGCTGGTCGCTTCCATCACCACCATCACCTGCTCTGGCGGGCACTTCTGCTTCTGGAGCCAGTCGCAGATGTCACGTTCTACGCCGACCTGATTTTTGATGGATTTCGTTTTCTTTTTGCCGTTGCCGGGGAACAGGCAGAGGTCGAGTTTGTGTTTGCTGACATCAATACCAAGACAGAACATCGGATATCTCCCTTTCACTTAAACCATCACGCCATCTAGCCTTGTACATACGAAGTCAGAGCTTCTGGTTACCGTTCAGAGTAGTTGCTGGCGTGAAAGGAGAAACGGAGG
>NZ_AKIU01000031.1:0-81384 GCF_000282675.1 Pantoea sp. GM01
AGTTTGCCCCGCCAGTGGCAGGTGAACGCGTTTTCCAGGAAGACCTGGTGAAAACGGTGATGCACATGATGGAGAGCGTTGCGTTGCCAGGCGGTGGTGGGGTTAAAGCCGCCATCAAGGGCTATCGCATTGCCATTAAAACCGGTACCGCCAAGAAAGTTGGACCGGACGGACGCTACGTCAACAAATACATTGCTTACACCGCTGGCGTTGCACCTGCCAGCCGTCCTCGTTTTGCGCTGGTGGTGGTGATCAACGATCCCCAGGCCGGTAAATATTATGGTGGTGCGGTTTCAGCACCGGTGTTTGGCGCCATCATGGGCGGCGTGTTGCGTACCATGAACATTGAACCTGATGCGCTGCCAACAGTTGATAAGAACGAGTTGGTTAAGAATAGAAGTGAGGAATCAAGTGACAGATCGTAACCTGCGCGACTTACTGGCCCCATGGGTGCCGGGTGCGCCGGCGCGTCCACTCCGTGACATGACACTGGACAGCCGCGCTGCGGCTGCTGGCGATCTGTTTATCGCCGTGGCGGGCCATCATGCTGATGGACGTCGTTTTATTCCACAGGCTATTGCACAAGGTGTGGCAGCGGTGATTGCCGAAGCCGAAGGTGAGGCCAGCGATGGTGATATCCGCGAGATGCACGGCGTCCCGGTTATCTATCTGGCGCAGTTGCAGCAGCGTCTCTCTGCACTGGCCGGACGCTTTTATCAGCAGCCTGCGAGCAAACTGAAGTTAATTGGTGTTACTGGCACCAACGGTAAAACCACCACCACGCAGTTGATGGCGCAGTGGGCCAATCTGTTGGGTGAAGCCGGCGCCGTGATGGGCACGGTAGGAAATGGCCTTTACGGTCAACTGGTGGCAACTGAAAACACTACCGGCTCTGCAGTGGATGTGCAGCATGTTCTGAATGATTTGGTCGAGCAGGGCGCAACCCTGACGGCGATGGAAGTGTCTTCACATGGGCTGGTGCAGCACCGCGTGGCAGCGTTGCCGTTTGCCGCGGCGGTATTTACCAACCTGAGCCGCGATCACCTCGATTATCACGGTGATATGCAGGGCTATGAATCCGCTAAATGGCTACTGTTCTCTGAGCATCAAATCGGTGCAGCCATCATCAACGCTGATGATGAGGTTGGCCGTCGCTGGCTGGCAAAATTGCCCGATGCTGTAGCGGTAACCATGGAAGACAACCTGCAATCAGGCTGCCATGGCCGCTGGCTCAAAGCCACGGCGGTGAATTATCACGACGGCGGCGCACATATTCAATTCAGCTCCAGTTGGGGCGACGGCGAGTTTGATAGCCGTTTGATGGGCGCGTTCAACGTTAGCAACCTACTACTGGCGCTGGCTACCTTGCTAACGCTGGATTATCCGCTTACTGCGCTGGTTGCCACCGCACCGCAATTATTACCGGTTTGTGGTCGTATGGAAGTGTTCACCGCGCCAGAAAAACCCACAGTCGTGGTTGATTACGCCCACACGCCTGATGCGCTGGAAAAAGCGCTGGAAGCGGCGCGTCTGCACTGTAAAGGCCAGCTGTGGTGCGTGTTTGGCTGCGGCGGCGATCGTGATAAAGGCAAACGTCCATTGATGGGCGCGATTGCTGAGCAATTCTCCGACATTGTGGTGATCACCGACGATAATCCGCGCAGCGAAGAGCCGATGTCGATTGTGAATGATATTCTCACCGGCCTGCTCGACCCGGGTCGTGCACGCGTCGTTTCAGGACGTGCGCAGGCGGTGACCAACGCCGTCATGCAAGCCAGTGTGGATGACATCGTGCTGGTGGCCGGTAAAGGCCACGAAGATTATCAAATCATTGGCAACCGCCGTCTGGATTACTCGGATCGCGACACCGTCGCCCGTTTGCTGGGGGTGGTCGCATGATTCCCGTTTCTCTGCAAACCCTCGCTGATATCAGCGGCGGCAAGCTGCACGGCGCTGATTTAACCGTTGCCGATGTCACAACCGATACGCGCAAAGTTACTGCCGGCAGCCTGTTTGTTGCGCTGGTAGGCGAACGTTTTGATGCTCATGATTTCGCCAGCGATGCCATTGCAAGCGGCGCTCAGGCTCTGCTGGTCAGTAAGCTATTGCCGATTTCTATCGCGCAGGTAGTGGTGGCCGATACGCGTATTGCCTTCGGACAACTCGCGGCATGGGTGCGCCAACAGGCGAAAGCGCGCGTGGTTGCCCTGACGGGATCGTCCGGTAAAACCTCGGTCAAAGAGATGACCGCCGCAATTTTGCGTCAGTGCGGGGAGACGCTCTATACCGCAGGTAACCTGAATAACGATTTCGGTGTACCGATGACGCTACTGCGTCTAACGAAAGAGCATGCCTACGCAGTGATTGAGCTGGGTGCCAACCATCAGGGCGAGATTGCCTACACCACCGCGCTGGTGCGTCCGGAAACCGCGCTGGTGAATAACCTTGCCGCCGCTCATCTGGAAGGTTTTGGTTCGCTAGCGGGTGTGGCGAAAGCCAAGGGCGAAATCTTTAACGGCTTGCCGGTGCACGGCACCGCTATCGTTAACGCCGACAGTAACGATCTGGCCAACTGGCAAACGCAGTTTGTGGATAAAACGTTGTGGCGCTTCTCGCCGCAGCCGATGGCCGATGCCGAATTCCGCGCCAGTGATATTGTGCTGCGCGCTGATGCCACGCTCTTTACCCTGCATACACCGCGTGGCGATATCGCGGTTGAGTTGCCGCTGCCGGGCCGTCATAACATCGCCAATGCGTTAGCAGCTGCCGCGCTGGCGCTGTCAGTGGATGCACCGCTGACTGCGATTCAAAATGGCCTTAAAACCTTACAGCCCGTTCCTGGTCGTCTGTTCCCGATTCGTCTCGCGGCCAATCAGTTGCTACTGGATGACAGCTATAACGCCAACGTGGGTTCGATGACCGCCGCTGCGCAGGTACTCGGCGATATGCCGGGCTTCCGCGTGATGGTGGTAGGCGATATGGCGGAGTTGGGCGATGAAGCTGAACTCTGCCATCGCCAGGTTGGCGATGCGGCAAAAGCGGCAGGCATCGATCGCGTGCTGAGCACCGGCTCATTAAGCCAGCTGATTGGTGAAAATAGCGGCAAAGGCGAGCATTTCGCCAGTAAAACCGCGCTGACTGAACGTTTACGCACATTGCTGTCCGAACATCAGGACATCACTATTTTGGTTAAAGGTTCACGTAGTGCCGCCATGGAGCAGGTAGTACAGAGCTTACAGGAGAAAGGAACATGCTAGTCTGGCTGGCCGAACATCTGGTCGCATTTTATTCCGGCTTTAACGTCTTCTCATATTTGACGTTCCGCGCCATTGTCAGCCTGCTGACCGCTCTGTTCATTTCTCTGTGGATGGGACCACGTCTGATTGCCTGGCTGCAGAAACTGCAGATTGGTCAGGTGGTGCGTAACGACGGCCCCGAGTCACACTTCAGCAAACGTGGCACGCCAACGATGGGCGGCGTGATGATCCTTACCTCCATCACCATTTCGGTGCTGATGTGGGCGTATCCCTCCAATCCATACGTTTGGTGTGTTCTGGTGGTGCTGGTTGGTTTTGGCATCATCGGCTTTGTAGATGACTATCGCAAAGTGGTGCGCAAAGACACTAAAGGTCTTATCGCGCGCTGGAAATACTTCTGGATGTCAGTGATTTCACTCGCTGTGGCCTTCGCGTTGTTTATCGCTGGCAAAGATACTCCAGCGACACAACTGGTGGTGCCGTTCTTTAAGGACGTTATGCCGCAGTTGGGCTTGTTCTATGTGGTTTTGGCCTACTTCGTGATTGTCGGTACCGGTAACGCCGTTAACTTAACAGATGGCCTTGATGGCCTGGCAATTATGCCAACCGTGTTCGTGGCGGCGGGCTTTGCGCTGGTGGCGTGGGCAACCGGTAACGTCAAATTCGCTGAGTATCTGCACATTCCTTATTTACGGCACGCCGGTGAACTGGTGATTGTCTGTACCGCGATTGTCGGAGCGGGGCTCGGATTTTTGTGGTTCAACACCTATCCAGCACAAGTGTTCATGGGCGATGTCGGTTCATTAGCGCTGGGCGGCGCGCTTGGGACTATTGCAGTGCTGCTGCGCCAGGAGTTCCTGCTGTTGATTATGGGCGGCGTGTTTGTTGTAGAAACCCTGTCGGTAATTCTGCAGGTGGGATCGTTCAAGCTGCGCGGTCAACGCATTTTCCGCATGGCACCGATTCATCATCACTATGAATTGAAAGGCTGGCCGGAGCCGCGCGTCATCGTGCGCTTCTGGATTATTTCGCTGATGCTGGTGCTGATTGGCCTGGCAACGCTGAAGGTACGTTAATCATGGCTGACTATCGGGGCAGAAACGTCGTCATCATCGGATTAGGCATTACTGGCCTGTCCTGTGTTGATTTCTTCCTTGCGCAAGGCGTTACGCCACGCGTGATGGATACCCGTGTCTCGCCGCCGGGACTGGACAAGCTGCCAGCCTCGGTTGAGCGCTATGTTGGCGGTATCAACAGCGATTGGCTGCTGGCGTCGGATCTGATTATTGCAAGCCCGGGTATCGCACTGGCACATCCTGCCTTAAGCGAGGCTGCTGATGCTGGCATTGAGATCATTGGCGATATCGAGTTGTTTTGTCGCGAAGCGCAGGCCCCGATTGTGGCGATTACTGGTTCAAACGGCAAAAGCACCGTGACGACGCTGGTGGGCGAAATGGCCCGCGCAGCAGGTTGGCAGGTGGGCGTTGGCGGCAACATTGGTTTGCCGGCGCTGACGCTACTGAAATCGCCAGCGCAGCTCTATGTGCTGGAGTTGTCCAGCTTCCAGCTCGAAACTACCCACAGCTTAAAAGCCGCGGCTGCGACGATCCTCAATCTTACCGAAGATCATATGGATCGCTATCCGTTGGGCATGCAGCAATATCGCGCGGCTAAGCTGCGCATTTACGAAAATGCCAGCGTCTGCGTAGTGAATGCTGACGATGGCATGACGATGCCGGTGCGCGGTGTTGATCAGCGCTGCGTGAGCTTCGGTATCAACCTTGGCGATTATCATCTCAATCAGCAGCAGGGCAGCACCTGGCTGCGGGCGAAGGGCGAGAAAGTCCTGAATACCGATGAGATGACGTTGGTGGGGCAACATAATTACACCAACGCGCTGGCAGCACTGGCATTGGCTGACGCGGTGAACATTCCGCGCGCCTCCAGCCTGAAAGCCTTAACCACGTTCACCGGCCTGGCGCACCGCTTCCAGCTGGTGCATGAAGCCAATGGCGTGCGCTGGATTAACGATTCAAAAGCCACCAACGTCGGCAGCACTGAAGCGGCGCTGAATGGGCTGCAGGTAAAAGGAACGTTATGGCTGCTGCTCGGCGGCGACGGTAAGTCGGCTGATTTCAGCCCGCTGGCGCGCTATCTGCAGGGTGACAAGGTGAAGCTGTTCTGCTTTGGTCGCGATGGCGATGCCTTAGCGGCGCTGCGCCCGGAGATTGCCACGCGCACCGACACTATGCAGCAGGCGATGACGCAAATTGCTGCACAGGTGACAGCCGGCGATATGGTGCTGCTGTCACCTGCCTGCGCCAGCCTCGATCAATTCCGCAATTTTGAGCAGCGTGGCGATCAGTTCGCGCAGCTGGCGAAGGAGTTGAGTTGATGCGCATTCCTGGAGCCGGTATCGCCAACTATCTGTCACTGCGCCTACGCGATTGGGTGATGGGCGCACGCGACAATGATGATGCGCCGGTGGTGCTGTACGATCGCACGCTGCTATGGCTGACCTTTGGTCTGGCGCTGATCGGTTTCGTGATGGTGACCTCGGCATCCATGCCGGTGGGTCAACGTTTGAACGAAGATCCATTCTATTTTGCCAAGCGTGATGCGTTTTATATCGCACTGGCGTTTGGTATGGCGCTAGTGACATTGCGCATCCCGATGGATTTCTGGCAGCGCTACAGCAACGTAATGCTGATGGTTTCGGTCGTGATGCTGCTGATCGTATTAGTGGTGGGTAGCTCGGTAAATGGTGCGTCGCGCTGGATTGCCCTTGGCCCGCTGCGTATTCAGCCAGCTGAGCTCTCAAAATTAACGCTGTTCTGCTATCTCGCCAGCTATCTGGTGCGCAAAGTGGAAGAGGTGCGTAACAACTTCTGGGGCTTCTGTAAGCCGATGGGTGTGATGGTGGTGCTGGCGGTATTGCTGCTGGCCCAGCCCGACCTCGGCACCGTGGTGGTGCTGTTTGTTACCACACTGGCGATGCTGTTTCTCGCCGGTGCGAAAATGTGGCAGTTCCTGGCGATCATTGGCTCCGGCATTTTTGCTGTGGTGCTGCTGATCATCGCCGAACCTTACCGTATGCGCCGCGTTACTTCCTTCTGGAATCCATGGGAAGATCCCTTTGGTAGCGGCTATCAGCTCACGCAGTCATTGATGGCGTTTGGACGCGGCGAGTTCTGGGGCCAGGGCTTAGGCAACTCGGTGCAGAAACTGGAATATCTGCCGGAAGCACATACTGACTTTATCTTCTCCATCATCGGCGAAGAGTTGGGTTATGTCGGTGTGGTTTTGGCGCTGTTGATGGTATTCTTCGTCGCTTTTCGCGCGATGTCGATTGGTCGCCGTGCTCTGGAGATCGATCAGCGCTTCTCAGGCTTCCTCGCTTGCTCAATTGGCGTGTGGTTTAGCTTCCAGGCGCTGGTTAATGTCGGTGCGGCCGCGGGTATGCTGCCGACCAAAGGTCTGACACTGCCGCTGATCAGTTACGGTGGTTCGAGTCTGATCATCATGTCGACCGCCATCGTGTTTTTATTGCGCATAGATTATGAAACGCGTCTGGCAAAAGCGCAGGCGTTTACCCGAGGTGCTCGATGAGTGGCAAACGGCTGATGGTCATGGCAGGCGGTACTGGTGGACACGTGTTCCCCGGTCTGGCCGTTGCCCATCACCTGATGGAACAAGGCTGGCAGGTTCGCTGGCTGGGAACCGCTGACCGAATGGAAGCGGATTTGGTGCCGAAACACGGCATTGAGATTGATTTTATCCGCATTAGCGGTTTGCGCGGTAAAGGTGTGAAAGCGCAGTTACTGGCACCGGTACGCATCTTTAATGCGTGGCGCCAGGCGCGTCGCATCATGAAAAACTGGCAGCCGGATGTGGTGCTGGGCATGGGCGGTTATGTTTCAGGTCCCGGTGGTTTAGCGGCATGGAGCTGCGGGATTCCGGTGGTACTGCATGAGCAGAACGGCATTGCCGGACTCACCAACAAGTGGCTGGCAAAAATCGCCACCAAAGTGATGCAGGCATTTCCGGGCGCATTCCCTAACGCTGAAGTGGTGGGAAATCCGGTGCGTACCGATGTGTTAGCTCTGCCGTTACCCGCAGTGCGACTAAGCGGACGCTTTGGCCCGATTCGCGTGCTGGTAGTGGGTGGCAGTCAGGGCGCTCGCATCCTCAATCAGACTGTGCCACAAGTGGCTGCTGAGTTGGGCGAAGCGATTACGGTTTGGCACCAAACCGGTAAAGGCGGACTGGAAATCGTGCAGCAGGCTTATCGTGCAGCCGGCCAGCCGCAACATAAAGTCACCGAATTTATCGATGACATGGCAGAAGCCTACGCGTGGGCGGATGTGGTTGTCTGTCGCTCCGGTGCATTGACGGTCAGTGAAGTCGCTGCCGCAGGTTTACCGGCGATCTTCGTGCCGTTCCAGCATAAAGATCGTCAGCAGTACTGGAATGCGTTGCCGCTGGAAAAAGCGGGCGCAGCCAAAATTTTCGAGCAGCCGCAATTTACAGCGGCTGTAGTAGCGGACACGCTGCGTCACTGGGATCGCACCACATTATTGGCGATGGCAGAGAAAGCCCGTCAGGTGGCGATTCCCGATGCAACCGAGCGGGTTGCAAATGAAGTGGCACGTGTCGCGAAGTAAATTAATCGGCCAGTTGATTTGGCCCGTACCTTCAGCAGGTACAAACGGGAAAAACAGGTAATTGAAACAGATGAATACACAACAATTGGCAAAACTGCGTTCTATTGTGCCCGAGATGCGTCGCGTCCGGCACATTCACTTTGTCGGCATCGGTGGTGCTGGCATGGGCGGTATTGCCGAGGTGTTGGCGAACGAAGGTTATCACATCAGCGGTTCTGATCTGGCGCCGAACCCGGTGACACAGCATTTGGCCGCGCTGGGCGCGACGATTTACTTCAACCATCGTCCGGAAAACGTCACCGATGCGAGCGTAGTCGTGGTGTCCACGGCCGTGGCGCAGGATAACCCTGAACTGGTGGCCGCGCGCGAGCAGCGCATTCCCGTGATTCGTCGCGCGGAGATGCTGGCCGAACTGATGCGCTTCCGTCACGGCATTGCCGTGGCCGGCACGCACGGTAAAACCACCACTACCGCAATGGTGACCAGCATTTATGCGGAGGGCGGACTGGATCCAACTTTCGTCAACGGCGGCTTAGTGAAAGCTGCGGGAACCCATGCGCGCCTTGGCAGCAGCCGTTACCTGATTGCGGAAGCGGACGAAAGTGACGCGTCCTTCCTGCATCTGCAACCGATGGTGGCGATTGTTACCAACATCGAAGCCGACCATATGGACACTTATCAAGGCGATTTCGAGAACCTGAAGCAGACCTTCATTAACTTCCTGCACAACCTGCCATTCTACGGACGTGCGGTGATGTGTGTTGATGACGCGGTGATTCGTGATCTGATTCCGCGTGTAGGCCGCCAGGTTACCACATACGGCTTCAGCGAAGACGCCGATGTACGTATCGAGAATTACGAACAGCGTGGCGCGCAAGGTCATTTCACTCTGATTCGCCATGATAAACCGGTGCTGAAAGTGACGCTGAATGCGCCCGGTCGGCATAACGCATTAAACGCGGCGGCGGCTGTGGCCGTAGCCAGCGAAGAAGGGATTGAAGACAACGCGATTCTGGCCGCACTGGAGAGCTTCCAGGGAACCGGGCGCCGCTTTGACGTACTGGGCGAGTTTGATACCGCCGCCGTCAATGGCAATCCGGGCAGCGCGATGTTGGTCGATGATTATGGGCACCATCCAACCGAAGTTGATGTCACCATCAAAGCGGCACGTGCGGGCTGGCCTGACAAAAAGCTGGTTATGGTGTTCCAGCCGCATCGCTACACGCGTACGCGTGACCTGTTTGATGATTTCGCCAATGTGCTGTCGCAGGTTGATGTGCTGCTGATGCTGGATGTTTATCCAGCCGGTGAAGCCGCCATTCCGGGCGCTGACAGTCGCTCGCTGTGCCGCGCGATTCGTAATCGTGGCAAGGTTGATCCCATTTTGGTCTCTGAGCATGACGCTTTACCGGATGCTTTGGCGCCATTGCTGTCGGGCGACGATCTGGTGATCGTTCAGGGCGCAGGTAACATCGGCAAGATTGCACGTAAGCTGGCCGATAGCCAACTGCAGCCGGCGGTTAAGACGGAGGCGCGTCATGACTGAGAAGGTCGCAGTATTGATGGGCGGTACCTCGGCAGAGCGTGAAGTGTCGCTGATGTCAGGTGCGGCCGTGCTGGCCGGGCTGCGTGAAATGGGCATTGATGCACATGCTGTTGATACGCGTGATGTGTCGGTGCTGGATTTGAAACAGCAAGGTTTTGCTAAGGCGTTTATCGCGCTGCACGGTCGCGGTGGCGAAGATGGCACGTTACAAGCGGTGCTAGAGTTCCTGCAACTGCCCTATACCGGCAGCGGCGTGATGGCTTCTGCCATCACCATGGACAAACTGCGCAGTAAATTGCTGTGGCAGGGCAGGGGATTGCCGTCAGGCAAATTCGTCTGGCTCACGCGTCAGCAGCATCAGCAAGGTTTGGATGCGGATACCGTTGCCGCCATACAAGCATTGGGTTTACCGCTGTTTGTTAAGCCAAGCTGCGAAGGTTCCAGCGTTGGCATCAGCCGCGTAAACCATGCGGATGCGCTACCTGCGGCGTTAGAAGAAGCATTTCGTCATGATGACGACGTATTGATTGAAGCTTTTTTAAGCGGCGCAGAGTACACCGTAGGCATAGTGGGTGAACAAATTCTGCCTTCTATCAGAATTAAAACCGCCAGCGAGTTCTATGACTATGAAGCTAAATACATTTCTGACGATACTGAATACTTCTGTCCGAGCGGTTTAAGTGCTGAGCGAGAAGCAGAATTGCAGAAATTGGTATGGGCAGCCTGGCGCGCGCTGGGTTGCAGCGGCTGGGGCCGCGTTGACGTGATGGCCGATGGTGAGGGTAATTTCCAGCTGCTGGAAGTGAATACCTCGCCAGGCATGACAAGCCACAGTTTGGTGCCAATGGGCGCTAAGCAGGCGGGATACAGCTTCCCTCAATTGGTAGCGCGTATTCTGGAGCTGGCTGACTGATATGTCTCAGGCGGCGATACGAGTACGCAATCGCGAACCTCAGGAGCGTCTACGCTCCGGGCGTAGCAACGGTGCACGACTGTTCGGCATCGTGTTCCTGCTGATTGTGCTGGGCATCATGGTGGCGGGCGGCCTTGTGGTGCTGAAGTGGATGAATGACGCCTCGCGCTTACCCTTATCAAAGCTGGTGGTAACGGGGCAAACCCACTACACCACGCATGATGATATTCGCCAGGCCATTTTATCGCTCGGTGCACCGGGGACATTCATGTCGCAGAACGTGGATATCATCCAGCAGCAGATTGAGCGTTTACCCTGGATTAAGCAGGTCAGTGTGCGGAAGCAGTGGCCTGATGAGCTGAAGATAAACCTGGTGGAGTATGTTCCGGTCGCACGTTGGAACGATTCACACATGGTCGATGCCGATGGCGTCTCCTTCAGCGTCCCGGCCAGCCACGTTGGCAAAGAAACCTTGCCAATGCTGTATGGCCCGGAAGGCAGTGAAAATGAGGTGTTAGCCGGCTATCACACCATGAGTGATGTGTTGAAGGCTAACAAGTTTACCCTGAAGGTCGCGTCGATGACGGCGCGGCGCTCGTGGCAGTTGGTGACCAGTGACGATGTGCGCATTGAGTTGGGACGCAGCGATACCATGAAGCGTCTGAACCGTTTTATAGAGCTTTATCCGGATCTGCAGCAGCAGGGTCAGAGTCAGAATCAGCGCATCACCTATGTCGATATGCGATATGACTCCGGCGCCGCAGTTGGTTGGGCAGCAGCACCGATTGAGCCACAGGACAGTAATCAGCAACAAAACCAGGCACAGGCTAAACCACAATGATCAAGGCAACGGACAGAAAACTGGTAGTAGGACTCGAAATTGGCACCGCGAAGGTGTCCGCCCTGGTTGGGGAAATTCTGCCCGATGGTATGGTCAATATTATTGGGGTGGGCAGTTGCCCGTCTCGCGGCATGGATAAAGGCGGCGTAAACGATCTTGAGTCGGTGGTGAAATGCGTACAGCGAGCCATCGATCAGGCTGAACTGATGGCGGATTGCCAGATTTCATCGGTCTACCTTGCTTTATCGGGCAAACATATCAGTTGCCAGAACGAAATCGGGATGGTTCCGATTTCGGAAGAGGAAGTGACTCAGGATGATGTAGAGAACGTGGTGCATACGGCGAAATCCGTTCGCGTACGTGATGAACATCGTATTCTGCATGTCATTCCGCAGGAATATGCCATCGATTACCAGGAAGGCATCAAGAATCCGGTGGGACTTTCCGGCGTGCGTATGCAGGCGAAAGTACATTTGATCACCTGCCACAACGATATGGCAAAAAATATTGTCAAAGCCGTTGAACGTTGCGGCCTGAAAGTTGACCAACTGATTTTTGCCGGACTGGCCTCCAGTTTCTCAGTATTAACTGAAGACGAACGTGAGCTGGGAGTCTGTGTTGTTGATATCGGTGGCGGTACAATGGATATCGCTGTCTATACTGGCGGTGCACTGCGTCATACCAAAGTGATCCCGTATGCTGGGAACGTGGTAACCAGTGATATTGCCTACGCTTTTGGCACGCCGCCAACTGACGCGGAAGCGATTAAAGTGCGTCACGGTTGTGCATTGGGCTCGATTGTCGGCAAAGACGAAAACGTCGAGGTGCCGAGCGTGGGTGGTCGTCCACCACGTAGCCTGCAGCGTCAAACGCTGGCGGAAGTGATTGAGCCGCGTTACACCGAACTGCTGAATCTGGTCAATGATGAGATTCTGCAACTACAGGAGCAGCTGCGCCAGCAGGGTGTAAAACATCATCTGGCAGCGGGTATCGTGCTGACCGGTGGTGCGGCGCAGATTGAAGGTTTGGCCGCCTGCGCACAGCGCGTGTTTCACACGCAAGTGCGCATTGGACAGCCGCTTAACATCACCGGCCTGACGGATTATGCGCAGGAGCCGTATTACTCTACGGCGGTTGGCCTGCTGCATTACGGCAAAGAGTCACACATGAACGGTGATGCAGAAACGGAAAAACGTGCTTCGGTGGGCAATTGGTTTAAGCGAATCAACAGCTGGCTGAAGAAAGAGTTTTAATTTTTGAAAAAGGAGATCATGCTGGCAATGTTTATGATCTCCAGGCGACAGGCACATAACGGAGAGAAATCATGTTTGAACCTATGGAATTAACCAATGACGCGGTGATTAAAGTCATCGGCGTCGGCGGTGGCGGCGGCAACGCCGTAGAGCACATGGTACGCGAGCGTATCGAAGGTGTAGAATTCTTCGCTGTAAACACCGACGCGCAAGCGTTGCGTAAGACAGCGGTCGGCCAGACGATCCAGATCGGGACCAATATCACTAAAGGTCTCGGTGCAGGTGCGAACCCAGAAGTGGGCCGTAACTCTGCGGAAGAGGATCGCGAAGCACTGCGTGCTGCGCTGGATGGTGCAGACATGGTGTTCATCGCCGCAGGCATGGGTGGCGGTACCGGTACTGGTGCAGCGCCAGTTGTGGCTGAAGTAGCAAAAGATTTGGGTATCCTGACCGTTGCGGTGGTGACTAAGCCATTCAACTTCGAAGGCAAAAAGCGTATGGCTTTTGCTGAGCAGGGTATCGCCGAACTTTCTAAGCACGTCGATTCATTAATCACTATTCCTAACGACAAATTGCTGAAAGTTCTTGGCCGTGGCATCTCTCTGCTGGATGCGTTTGGTGCAGCCAACGACGTGTTGAAAGGCGCAGTGCAGGGTATCGCTGAGCTGATCACGCGTCCTGGACTGATGAACGTCGACTTTGCGGACGTACGTACCGTGATGTCAGAAATGGGTTACGCCATGATGGGTTCCGGTGTGGCATGCGGTGAAGACCGTGCGGAAGAAGCGGCAGAAATGGCTATCTCCAGTCCACTGCTGGAAGATATCGACCTTTCTGGCGCGCGCGGCGTGTTGGTCAACATCACTGCCGGCTTCGACCTGCGTCTGGACGAGTTTGAAACCGTGGGTAACACTATCCGCGCCTTCGCGTCTGACAACGCTACCGTAGTAATCGGTACATCTCTGGATCCAGAGATGAACGACGAACTGCGCGTAACCGTAGTTGCCACCGGTATTGGCATGGATAAGCGTCCAGAAATCACGTTAGTGACCAACAAACCGGCTACTCAACCTGTGATGGATCATCGCTACCAGCAGCATGGCATGGCGCCACTGCCGCAGGAGCAGAAGCCTGCAGCTAAAGTGGTGAATGAGCAACCAGCATCATCCAGCAAAGAACCCGACTACCTTGATATTCCAGCCTTCCTGCGTAAACAGGCAGACTAAGAATATCCCGATAATTGGGATTCTCCGCTCTTTGTGCTAAAGTATTCCCCCGCTGGTAATTTATACTGGCGGTCGGAAGGGTAATATTGCGAGATAAAGCGATGATCAAACAAAGGACATTAAAACGTATTGTTCAGGCGACTGGTGTCGGTTTACATACCGGCAAGAAAGTCACGCTGACCTTACGCCCTGCGTCGGCTAATACCGGGGTCATCTATCGTCGCACTGACTTGAATCCACCGGTTGATTTCCCGGCTGATGCAAAATATGTGCGCGACACCATGCTGAGTACTTGCCTGGTGAATGATGAAGGCGTGCGTATTTCAACAGTTGAACACCTGAATGCCGCATTGGCGGGTTTGGGCATCGACAACATTATTGTTGAAGTTGATGCACCGGAAATCCCGATTATGGATGGCAGTGCCGCGCCTTTTGTCTATCTGCTGATGGATGCTGGCATCGAAGAGCTGAACAGTGCGAAGAAATTCGTGCGCGTTAAGCAAACGGTGCGTGTTGAAGATGGTGATAAGTGGGCCGAGATTAAGCCGTATAACGGTTTTTCACTCGACTTTACCATCGACTTCAAGCACCCGGCGATTGACTCAAGCTCGCAGCGTTATCAGCTCAACTTCTCGGCTGAGAACTTTGTACGTCAAATCAGCCGTGCGCGCACTTTTGGCTTTATGCGTGAAATCGAATATCTGCAGTCTAAAGGCCTGTGCCTGGGCGGTAGTTTAGATTGTGCGATTGGCCTCGATGATTTCCGCGTATTAAACGAAGACGGTCTGCGCTTTGAAGACGAGTTTGTTCGTCATAAAATGCTCGACGCGATCGGTGACTTGTTCATGTGCGGTCACAATGTTATTGGCGCATTTACCGCCTTTAAATCTGGCCATGCATTGAACAATAAGTTGCTGCAAGCGGTTCTGGCGAAGCAGGAAGCCTGGGAATGGGCGACCTTTGAAGACGAAGCTGAACTGCCACTGGCATTCAAAGCACCTAATTTAGTTCTGGCTTAAGTCAGACATAAAACGGCAGGTTTCTCTGACACCCTCTCCGGTCAGTTGAACCTGCCGTTTTTTCATTGCCTCGCATCTAACCCTGCCAAACCGATCTCAATTCACTGTCGTGACTGGTGAAACGCTATACAAAAAAACGTGAATTCCGCCGTGGGCCCTTTAATCACTGGTGTCGAAGCCGCACATAAGTGCTATCATCTGGCGCTCATATAAGCTGGTTAACGCAGTTTTAGTCGACAGCTTTATTACTTTATTCAATGCATTGTGGACGGGTTGTGATCGGGATTTTCTCACGCTGGCGACAATTGGGCAGACGCTATTTCTGGCCTCATCTCCTTTTGGGGATGGTGGCGGCCAGTTTGGGCTTGCCTGCCTGTGCGCAAAGCTCTGAGCCCACGGCGAATGATTCGCCGATCAGCAGCCTATTTGTTGGCAATGTTGTTCAGTTCGATCATCTCATTCGTTTGCAGGAAAGCGCTCGTCGACCGAATTTTAACGTCGATTATTGGCATCAGCATGCAATTCGTACGGTAATACGCCACCTTTCCTTTAGCATGACGCCACCCGCTCAGGCTGAGGCCGACCAAGCATTACCGCTGGCGGCGCAAAAGCTGGCGTTGATTGGTTCGCTTCAGGCGCTTCTAACCTCTCCCGCACAGCCACTTACTGTCGTTGAGCCGCAGCAAAACCTGCGTCACAGCGAGCCGCAAATCCACTCTTCTGCTGATTGGCAGGCTGCTATTCACGGCATCCGCGCCGGACCTTTCGAAGCTTAACTGCTAACCTTTTTTCCGCATCCTGTTTTAGATTTTGCAGTCCGTGAGATCACGGCTGAATTGAGAAAAATTTATCATGTTAATCAAATTGTTAACTAAAGTATTTGGCAGCAGCAACGATCGTACTCTGCGCCGTATGCGTAAAGTGGTAGACATCATCAACAAGATGGAGCCAGATTTCGTGAAGCTCTCCGATGATGAGCTGAAAGCGAAAACTGACCTGTTCCGTGAGCGCCTGAAAAAAGGCGAGAGCCTTGAAAGTCTGATTCCAGAAGCTTTTGCCACCGTACGCGAAGCGAGTAAGCGCGTATTTGGCATGCGCCACTTTGATGTGCAGCTGATCGGCGGCATGGTGCTGAACGAACGCTGCATCGCGGAGATGCGCACCGGTGAAGGTAAAACCCTGACCGCAACTTTGCCTGCTTACCTGAATGCGCTGAGCGGCAAAGGCGTGCACGTGGTGACCGTCAACGACTATCTGGCGCAACGTGACGCCGAAAATAACCGCGCACTGTTTGAGTTTCTTGGCCTGACCATTGGTATTAACCTGCCAAATATGCCAGCCGTGGCAAAGCGTGAAGCTTATGCAGCCGATATCACCTACGGCACCAACAACGAATACGGCTTCGACTACCTTCGCGACAACATGGCATTCAGCCCGGAAGAGCGTGTGCAGCGTAAACTGCATTATGCGTTGGTGGATGAAGTCGACTCCATCCTGATCGATGAAGCACGTACGCCATTGATCATCTCTGGTCCTGCTGAAGACAGTTCTGAGCTATACACCAAAGTTAACAAGATCATCCCGCACCTGGTCCGCCAGGAGAAAGAAGATTCTGAGACTTTCCAGGGCGAAGGCGATTTTTGGGTCGATGAGAAAGCACGTCAGGCGCACATGAGCGAGCGTGGCCTGGTGAAAGTTGAAGAGCTGCTGGTTAGCCAAAACATTATGGAAGAGGGCGAGTCACTCTACTCACCAACCAACATTATGTTGATGCACCATGTTACGGCGGCACTGCGTGCTCATGCACTTTTCACCCGTGATGTAGATTACATCGTAAAAGATGGTGAAGTGGTCATCGTCGATGAACATACAGGTCGTACCATGCAAGGTCGTCGCTGGTCTGATGGCCTGCATCAGGCCGTTGAAGCGAAAGAAGGCGTGGAAATCCAGAATGAAAACCAGACGCTGGCTTCTATCACCTTCCAGAACTACTTCCGTATCTACGAAAAACTGGCCGGTATGACCGGTACGGCAGATACCGAAGCATTCGAATTTAGCTCTATCTATAAACTCGACACTATCGTGGTGCCAACTAACCGTCCGATGGTGCGTAAAGATATGGCCGATCTGGTCTACATGACCGAGAAAGAGAAGATCGATGCCATTATCGAAGACATTCGCGCCTGTACCGCAAAGGGTCAGCCGGTGTTGGTGGGTACGATTTCGATTGAGAAATCCGAAGTGGTCTCCAATGAGCTGACGCGCGCAGGCATTAAACACAGCGTGCTGAATGCCAAATTCCACGCCAGTGAAGCGGATATCGTGGCACAAGCGGGCCAGCCAGCTGCGGTAACTATCGCAACGAACATGGCCGGTCGCGGTACCGATATCGTGCTGGGCGGTAGCTGGCAGGCTGAGCTTGCCGCGATGGACGAGCCGACTGAAGTGCAAATTGAGGCGATGAAAGCCGCCTGGAAACTGCGTCATGATGCAGTGCTGGCGGCGGGTGGCCTGCACATCATTGGTACTGAGCGTCACGAATCACGTCGTATCGATAATCAGCTGCGTGGTCGTGCTGGTCGTCAGGGTGATGCCGGTTCTTCACGCTTCTACCTGTCGATGGAAGATGCCTTGATGCGTATTTTCGCTTCGGATCGCGTATCAAACATGATGCGTAAACTGGGTATGAAGCCAGGCGAAGCGATTGAGCATCCATGGGTGACCAAAGCAATTGCCAATGCTCAACGCAAAGTGGAAAGTCGCAACTTCGATATTCGTAAACAGCTGCTGGAATACGATGACGTTGCTAACGATCAGCGTCGCGCCATCTACAGCCAGCGTAACGAACTGCTGGATGTGTCTGATGTATCTGAAACCATCAACAGCATCCGTGAAGATGTCTATAAAACCACCATCGATACTTACATTCCACCGCAGTCGCTGGAAGAGATGTGGGATGTCGCGGGCCTGGAAGAACGTCTGCGTAACGACTTCGATCTGAACCTGCCAATTGCTGAGTGGTTGGATAAAGAGCCTGATCTGCATGAAGAGACGCTGCGCGAACGCATCATGAGCCATGCTGCTGAAAACTATGCTGCCAAAGAAGAAGTGGTTGGTGCAGAGATGATGCGGAACTTTGAAAAAGGCGTGATGCTGCAAACGCTGGATTCGCTATGGAAAGAGCATCTGGCGGCGATGGACTATCTGCGTCAGGGGATCCACTTGCGCGGTTACGCACAGAAAGATCCGAAGCAGGAATATAAGCGTGAATCCTTCTCTATGTTTGCGGCAATGCTGGAGTCACTGAAGTACGAAGTGATCAGTACCCTGAGCAAAGTCCAGGTACGCATGCCAGAAGAAGTTGAAGCGATGGAGCAGCAGCGTCGTGAAGAAGCGGAGCGCTTAGCACAGCAGCAACAGCTGAGCCATGTTGATGATGCAACCGCAGCAGCCGAAGCCTTAGCAGCACAAGGTGGCGAAAGGAAAGTGGGCCGTAATGACCTTTGCCCATGCGGCTCAGGCAAAAAATATAAACAGTGCCACGGTCGTCTGGCCTGATAAAAAAGGAGCCTTCGGGCTCCTTTTTTTTTGCTTAAGCCTTAGCGCGTAATTGCCATTAGCTTCTCTTCGTTGAGTCGTACGCCGTGATAAGGCAGCGTGACCAACAAACCATCCGGCAAGCCAAATCGTTTGAATAATGCCCGGCTTTGAAACAGCAATTGATGGTAATTATTATCGCTGATGCCTGGATAGCTCTCATTCCACACTGTCGCGATGATCTGACGTTTTGAGGTAATCCGCAGCAACAGGCAGGAGAAGAAGCGTTTTTGCGCTTCGTTAAGTGGCATGATTTTATGTTCAGGCCACCAGGTTAGGGTGTTCTGAGCACTGTCTAAGGTGAGAAGGTCGTGAAATACCAGATGGCGTAGAGTATGTAATTGTTCCGGCGTGTTTTGTTCCAGAAACGTTGTTTCTTTGAATTCCATAGGTAATCGGGTTTGGCAGAAGAAAGTGGCTGCGAGTATTCCCAACATCCCCGGTTGCGATCATTACGACATGTCTTAATCAATGGCTTTTGTGCGGCACATGGCGTCACATCCATCTCAGTGGTTAACATCACGCAACGTCTGATTTACACTCAGCGCTCATTTATTAAAAGCGGAATCCAGCTTATGAAACACCTGCAGGTTGCGGTGGGCATCATTCGCAATACAGATCGTCAAATTTTTCTAGCCCAGCGGGCGGCAAGCTCCTATATGGCTAATAAATGGGAGTTTCCAGGCGGGAAGATTGAACAAGACGAAACCGCCGAGCAGGCGCTGAAACGTGAGTTGATGGAAGAAACCGGGATAGACGTTACTTCAGCTAAGGCAATTGGACTGGCCGATCATAGCTATGAAGACCTGCGCGTTACGCTGCATTTCTTCCTGGTGGAAGGCTGGAACGGTGCGCCTTATGGCCGTGAAGGACAGCCACAACGCTGGGTTGAACAGCAGGATTTGGTTGCGGATGAATTTCCTCCGGCAAACCATGAGCTGATAGGTCGTCTAGTGGCCGGCGAGATTTAAGTTAAGGGGCTGCTGGCCCCTTACTTTTTTGTTACTGCTGCTCTTCGCTCCAGTCATCGCTGTCTGTCAGGTCACCGTTGCTGGGAATGCGTTTTTCTTCTGCTGCCCATTCACCTAAATCAATCAGCTGGCAACGTTTACTGCAGAATGGCCGCCACGGGCTCAACTCATCCCAGATCACATCTCTACGACAATTGGGACAAGGTACGGTAATAATCTCTTCCGGCATAACTTCCTCTAACAACAAGCTAATTCAAAATTCAGTCGGGCTGGCACCTCACCCCGTTCGCTGTCTAACGGCAGAAAACGAATGGCATAGCGACTTTTGTGGCCCGAGACTTGCGGATACAGCGCATCTTCCAGCATTAACTGCAGGCGCAGCAAATCGGATCCTTCGGCATTGTCCTGATAAAAACCATTGAGGCTAGTTTGATGACGGAATACGCCGGACTGACGCACTAAATCGAGAATCATCGTCAAACTATTACGCAGCGGATTCAGCGATTCTAACCAGCTATTGACCTGCACATCACGCACCGATTGGTCCTGATGCAGCCAGATGTGCAGACTTGGTAAATCAAAACTACAGCAGCCGCCGGGAATACTCAGGCGCTGACGTACCAGCGCAATCAGGCGATCTTCACGTAGCTGTTGGCCCATCCGCGGCGCAGCCATCAATTCGCTAGAGTATTGTTTCAATTGCTGGCGCAGATTGCTAACGCGCAGTTCGTCAACGCCAGGCACATCCAGCCAGGCGCGTAACTTCTGCTGCTGCCGCTCCAGCTCTTTTAGCAATTCGGTGCGCATATCTCCGCGCTCAAAAATATCCAGGAGATCGCTAAGAATGCGAAAAACGCCGAGAGCCGAGACCGAACCACTTACTGGCACAGTTTCATGCAGCTGATCAATCAGATACTCAACGCGCAACCAGGTACGCATCTTCTCGTTCAAAGGGTGTTCGAATAGAACAACTGTACTCATGATGTTAATCCTTTCCGGTTGCTGCCAGACTTAGATAGTGCTGGTGAAGAGCAGCAACGCGCGGTAGCACCTGTTCAGGCGTACCGCTGTTATCAATGATGTCATCCGCACAGGCTAATCGCTGCTCACGACTGGCCTGCGCGGCAAGAATACTTTTCGCCTGACTCAGTGAAATGCCATCGCGCTGTTGAGTGCGTTGCAATTGCGTTGCGGTATCCACATCTACCACCAGCACACGATCGGCCTGCTGCTGTAATCCATTTTCGACTAACAGCGGCACCACCCAAAGCACATAAGGTGAAGTGGCCAGTAACTTTAATTGTTGTGTGCGGGCGTTAATGAGTGGATGGAGCAACTGATTGAGCCAGTTTTTTTCTTGCGGTTGCTGGAAAATAATTTCACGAAGTCGCGCACGATAGAGCGTGCCTTCAGCCGTCAGAATGGATTCTCCATGTCGTTGAGCAATCGCCTTTAAGGCGGTCGTGCCGGGTTCAACGACTTCTCTGGCAATGGCGTCAGCGTCAATAATATCAACGCCTAGCGCTGCGAAAGCATTAGCAATAGTGGTTTTACCACTGCCAATGCCACCGGTGAGCGCAACGGTATAAGGCATAGCGTTCTCGCAAAATTTATATCGTGAGCGGTGAGTTACCACAGCAAGATGAGAGCATGATCACAATCATTTTTCTCAGCTAAATTTAAGGGATTGTAGCCTAAATAAAGTGAAATTCGCAGTCTTGTCGCGCAAGGAATGGCGCGTATGATAACGACACTGGAGCCGTGAGCGCTACCCGAACCGCGGTTCGTCTTCACTAACCAGGACAATCAGCTATGCGCATTGAAGAAGATTTAAAACTGGGCTTTAAAGATGTTTTAATCCGCCCAAAACGCTCCACCTTGAAAAGCCGTTCCGAGGTTGAACTGGAACGCACCTTCACGTTTAAACACTCAGGCTTAAACTGGAGCGGCATACCCATTATTGCCGCTAATATGGATACCGTCGGCACGTTTACTATGGCTGAAGCGCTGGCCAGTTTTAACCTACTGACCGCGGTGCATAAACACTATAGCGTAGAAGACTGGCAGGCATTTGTGCAGCGCGTCCCGGCGACGGTGCTGAGTTATGTGATGGTTTCCTCAGGCACATCTGAATCAGACTTCACTAAGTTATCCGCGATTCTGGCGTTATCACCGCAACTTAATTTCATCTGTATCGACGTGGCTAACGGCTACTCCGAGCACTTTGTTCAGTTCTTGCTGCGGGTGCGTGAAAGCTTCCCAGGTAAAACCATCTGTGCGGGCAATGTCGTCACCGGTGAAATGGTGGAAGAGCTAATTTTGTCGGGCGCCGATATCGTCAAAGTAGGGATTGGCCCTGGCTCGGTGTGTACCACGCGAGTGAAGACCGGCGTGGGCTATCCTCAGCTCTCTGCGGTTATTGAGTGTGCTGATGCGGCACACGGTCTGGGTGGACAAATCGTCAGTGATGGCGGCTGTTCGGTTCCGGGCGATATTGCCAAAGCTTTCGGTGGTGGTGCAGATTTCACCATGCTCGGTGGCATGCTTGCGGCGCATGACGAGTGCGAGGGCACCATCGTTGAAGATCAGGGTGAGAAGTTTATGTTGTTCTACGGCATGAGCTCCGAATCGGCGATGAAGCGTCACGTAGGCGGCGTGGCGCAATACCGTGCAGCTGAAGGTAAAACCGTACGCTTGCCATTGCGTGGTCCCGTTGAAGATACGGTGAAAGATATCCTCGGTGGCTTGCGTTCAGCCTGCACCTACGTGGGCGCGGAGCGTTTGAAAGAACTGACTAAGCGCACCACCTTTATCCGCGTAGCAGAACAAGAAAACCGCGTGTTTACTCGCTGATCGAAGATAACGGGCGCGCACAGCGCGTGCCCGTTAACGAATCGCATCACCCAGGCCAAATACCGGCAGATACATCGCTATCACTAACGTCCCAACAATCCCGCCAATCACCACCATCATCATCGGTTCCAGCGACGCAGCCAGAGCATCAGCCCGCGCCAGCGTTTGGGCCTCATGCCACTCCGCCAGACGCGCCAGCATCACATCGAGCGCACCTGCCTCTTCGCCAACTCTGACCAACTGGGCACAAAGCGGTGTAAACAGCAGATGCTGTTGTAACGCCTGATGCAGAGGTGCACCCGCGGCGATATGCTGTTGCAATTGAACAATGGCATCACGCCACAGACGCGATACTAGCGTAACCTCTACCGCCTGCAGGCTCTGTAACAGCGTTAAACCAGATTGCTGAGTAAGTTGCAGGATGGCGTAAATCTGGCTGAGCTGCCCACCGCGCCACAGCGGTGATAGCAACGGCATGCGTAACAGCCATTGCTGTGTACGCTTTTGCCAGGGCACTGAGCGTCGATAAGTTTGCTGCGCAGTTGCCAGCACCGCGGCGCATACCAGCGACAGCGGTAGTGCGGCTTTCTGCAAAAGTTCTGACAGAGACATCACCGCAGCGGTAAAAGCGGGCAACGGAGCATCAAAACTGGCATACACGGAGACAAATTCCGGCAACACGAACAGCAGCATGCCGGCACTGACTGCGAGCGCCACCAGCAAGATAAACAAGGGATAACGCAGCGCCTTCACAACTTTTTGCCGTAAATATTGCTGCTTGCTTTGCTGCTGCGCCAGCTGGCGACAGCATTCGTCGAGTTGGCCCGTTAATTCGCCAACCTGCATCAGCGCGGGAAACAGCGGTGGAAAGATTTGCGGCCACTCCTGCAGCGCCTGTGAAAAGGGTTCACCGGCAATGACGCGGCGCTGCAATCCTTTCAGTAATACCCGCCAACCGGCATGCGGATGACCTTCCGCCAGCAGTATCAGGCTTTCGGCCAGCGGCAAACCGGCTTTAAGTAGCGTCGCTAATTGCCTAACCAGATCGATCTTCTGCTGCCACTTCCAATCGCGTGAGCGCCAGCATTTACCACGCTGCCAACTCACCGGCAGCATGCCTCGATCGGAAAGTTGATTGAGTAGGGCTTCCTGGCTGATGTTGAGCGACTCACCTTCCTCCAATACGCCCATGGTATCAAGCGCATGCCAGCGAAAATGATAGAGATTAGCCATCGCCAAGTCCCACCACGCGCTGCATCTCTTCAAAAGAGGTATCGCCGCGACTCACCGCTTCCAGCCCCGCAGCCAGCAATGTTTTCAATCCTTGCTCATTGGCTATGGCCAGCAAATGCTCTAGCGGCATATCTGCCGAGATAGCATTTTGCAATTTGCTGGTTATCGGCAGAATCTCAAACAGCGCCAGACGGCCGTAATAACCAGAGAAGCAGTGATCGCAACCGGGCGCTCGCCAGGTTTGTAGGGTGCCAGGCCAGAGGTCGGCAGGCAGATGGGCGATAGCTTGCCCTGGCTGACGGCAATGCACGCACAGGCGCCTGACCAAGCGTTGCGCGACCACCAGTTGCAGAGCAGGCCCCAGCAGATAGCCCGGAATATCCATCTGGCGCAGACGCGTCAACGTTTCAGCGGTTGAGTTAGTATGCAAAGTGGAGAGGACCAGATGGCCGGTTTGTGCCGCCTTAACGGCAATGCTTGCTGTCTCGGCATCACGAATTTCACCCACCATAATGACATCAGGATCCTGGCGCAGCAGTGCACGCAGCACACGATTAAAATCAAGCCCGCTGCGCGGCTGGATCTGCGTTTGATTAATGCCATCGAGCGGAATTTCCACCGGATCTTCCACGCTACATACGTTCTTTTCCGGCACGTTTAGCGCGCTTAAGCCGCTGTAGAGCGTGAAGGTTTTTCCGCTTCCGGTGGGGCCGGTGACCAGAATCAAACCCTGAGGCTTTGCCAGCGCATTTTTTAACAGGCGTAACTGTGCTGCGGGCATCCCCAGTTTATCGAGCGTGATGGCGCTATTTTCACTTTGCAGCAAACGCACCACGGCCTTTTCGCCCTGACTGATGGGTAATGTCGAAAGGCGAAACGCTGCCAGTTTGTCGTCTATTTCCAGCGTAAACTGCCCATCTTGCGGTAAACGTCGTTCCGCAATATCTAATCCGCCGAGAATCTTTAAGCGTGCCAGTAGCGCAGCAGGCTGCGCCTCGGAGGATTGAGGAAGTTTATGCAGCACGCCATCTATGCGCAGACGCACGCGCAGCCCATGTCGCTGCGGTTCGAAATGGACATCCGATGCGCGACGCTGGATGGCCTGGCGCAAGATTTGATCCACCGCGTTAATCGCTGACTCTGCGCTGGCGTGTTCACGTGGCGTGCTAGCGGCTTCAGGTTCGTGGAGCAATTGTTCGAGTCGTGCCGCAGGCCAGCATTCGACGTCGACCTTGCACTGGCTGGCGAACTGCAATGCTTCCAGTAGCAGCGGGTCGGGCGTCTCTGCTACCGCCACGCGCAGCTGCGTGGCGTCATGTTGCAAAATTACCGCCTGATAACGTGCGCACAAGGCTTGTAACGCGGCATTTGGATTGTCCATTAATTGGCATCCTTGTCATCAAAGCGGAACTGCTCAAGACAGCTATCGCGCAGGCTACTGTTATCACTGGTACAACTACGCTGCCAGCTCATGGTGCCATCCGTTGCGTTCCAAATTGGCAGCATTTCGACCGCTAATCCGCTAAGGCTCTCTTGTCCGGTCAGATTGATCGTACCGTTGACCACGCTCAGCGTTGCCACATAGCGCGAACCTTTCGCCGCAGGAATGCCGCGCTGTCCCGCCTGACACTGCGCTGGACCGCCACGTTCAATCGAACAGAGTTCCACTGCCGTTTTATACGGCACCATGGTTTGCAGCATGTCGGTTAGCGCCGCGCGTTGCAGATAATTTTGGTAGGCCGGTAAACCGATGGCGCTGAGAATGGCGACGATGCCAATCACAATCATCAATTCGATGAGGGTAAAACCGCGTTGTCTTTCCATAATGATGCTCCTTGTTGTGGAGCCGCTACGGTAGAAAAGGGCGAGTAAAAGCGGAAGCCAGGCATGCGCGAGTCTGGAAAGCATCGCGCAGAGAATCGTCAGGATTACAGATGAGCTAGCAGAAATTTGGAAGGCATACCGCAAAACCGCCGCCACGAAGGGCGACGGAGGCGCTGAATTAAAGGTCGCGGAAGCGCATCGATAAATCCAGCGCGCGCACATGCTTGGTTAACGCACCAACGGAAACGTAGTCGACGCCGGTGTGGGCAATGTGTGGCAACGTGGTTTCGGTAACGTTGCCAGAGACTTCCAGCAGCGCACGTTTATTGGTTAGCGCCACCGCTTCATGCATCATTTCAAGGCTGAAGTTATCCAGCATGATGATGTCCGCGCCAGCATCAATGGCATCCTGCAGTTCCGTCAGTGATTCGACTTCGACCTCAACCGGCACATCGGGCGATAGCCACAGCGCTTTTTCTACCGCGTTGCGCACCGAGCCGCTGGCAATAATGTGGTTTTCTTTAATCAGAAAAGCATCCGACAAACCTAAGCGATGATTGTTACCGCCACCGCACAGCACTGCATATTTCAGCGCGGTACGCAGGCCGGGTAGGGTTTTACGCGTGTCGAGTAGTTGCGTGTTGCTACCTTGCAGCAGGGCCACATAGCGGCTGACTTCAGTAGCCACTCCAGACAACGTTTGTACGAAGTTAAGCGCAGTGCGTTCTGCGGTTAAAAGCAGGCGCGCCGGGCCACTGAGCTCAAATAGCAGTTGATCGGCAACCAGCGTTTGTCCATCTTCAACATGCCAGTTGATGCTCACTTTATTGCCCAACTGGATAAACACCTCTTCCACCCAGCGTTTACCACAAAAAACACCGACTTCACGCGTGATTACCTGCGCCACAGCCTGCTTCTCGGCTGGCAGCAGTAACGCGGTGATATCGCGATCGGCATCCACTTCGCCGCCCAGGTCCTCCTGAAGCGCGCGGGCAACGGCTTCAGGGATATCTTGCTCAATACGCTTAATCAATTCCTGACGGCGATGATCGGGATCGTAACGACGCGTTGCCATGGTTTACCACTCCACAAGACGAGATTTTGTGCGCTCACCTTAGCCTGATTTATCGGCCATTGCCAGTTGCTGCAGGTGAAATGTTTAGTATCCTTAACTCCGGGTTGCTGGCGCATTAAGTCGCAAGTCTGCACTCTGAAACATGTTATTCTCAGCCTGATTTTGCTGAGGATTTAACGGCATGAAACTGGAAGAGGGCTGGATCACCAGCGCGCGCAAAGTACCGTCACCCCACTTTAATCAGCGTCCGAATGATGAAGTTCCCTCGCTGTTGGTGATTCATAACATTAGCTTACCGCCCGGTGAGTTTGGCGGGCCGTGGATCGATCGGCTGTTTACCGGCACGTTGCCTGCGGATGCGCATCCCTATTTTGCCGAGATCGCCCACCTACGCGTGGCAGCACACTGTTTGATTCGCCGCGATGGTGAGTTGGTGCAATACGTCTCTTTCGATCAGCGCGCCTGGCACGCTGGGGTATCACAATTTGAAGGGCGTGAAAGCTGCAATGATTTTTCGATGGGCATTGAGCTGGAGGGCACCGATACGCTGCCGTATACCGATGCGCAATATGCCACTTTGCAACAGGTGACGGCGTTGTTATTGCAGCACTATCCATTGACGCCGTCGCGCATTACCGGCCACAGCGATATAGCGCCGGAACGTAAAACGGATCCGGGGCTCTCGTTTGACTGGCCGCGATATAAAGAGTCTATCAGGCAGGAGAATTCCTGAAACAGCAGGAGCAGGTATGACGTTGTTTAGCTTGTTATTAGTCTTAGGTTGGGAACGCCTTTTTAAGCTGGGTGAACATTGGCAACTGGATCATCGGCTTGAGCCGCTGTTCCGGAGACGTCAGCGCTTTTCCCTGCTGCGCACGCTGTTGATGACCGTCATGGCGATGCTGATCGTCTGGCTGGTGGTGTGGAGCCTGAAAGGTATTCTGTTTGGCGTAGCGCAACTGCTGTTCTGGATTGTGGTGGGTTTGCTATGCATTGGCGCCGGTTCGGTACGGCTGCACTATCACAACTACCTTAAAGCCGCGAGCCATGACGATGAAGCAGCCCATCAGGCGATGGCCGCCGAGCTGACACTGATTCACGGTGTGCCTGTTGAGTGCAGCGAACGCGAGTTCCTGCGTGAACTGCAGAATGCGCTGATATGGATTAACTTCCGCTACTATCTGGCGCCGCTGTTCTGGTTTGTGGTTGGCGGTCCTTACGGTCCGGTGCTGTTAGTGGGTTATGCATTTCTGCGCGCCTGGCAGAGTTGGCTGGCGAAACACCATTCGCCGCTGGAGCGTTCGCAATCTGGCGTTGATCGCCTGCTGCACTTGCTGGACTGGATTCCTGTGCGCCTTGCCGGTGTGGCTTACGCGCTACTCGGGCACGGCGAGCGTGCGCTGCCGGCGTGGTTTGCCGCGCTTGGCGATCTGCATCGCCCGCAGTATCAGGTGCTGACCAGCCTGGCGCAGTTCTCGCTGGCACGCGATCCGCACATGGATAAAGTCGAAACGCCACGTGTTGCGGTGGCGCTCGCGAAACGTATTTCTCTGGTGCTGGTGGTGGTGGTGGCGCTATTGACCATCTACGGCACGCTGGTGTGATCGGCCGGCGGCACGCCGAAATCCGGTGTGCCGTCTTCGCGCCAGTCAACGTACTTTAATCGCGTATGGCGATTCGGATCCCACAGCGGATCGCCCTCAATTTCCGTATAGTTACGTGCGTGATACACCAGCACATCCCGCCCCGCCTCATCCACCGTAAAGCTGTTATGCCCTGGCCCGTATTGTTGATTATCCCAACTGGTGGCAAATACCGGACGCGCCGATTTATGCCAGGCGCTGATGTTAAGCGGATCGGCCGACACATCAATGCTTAAGATGCCAAGGCAGTAATTTTCATCGGTGGCGCTGGCGGAGTAGGTGACAAACAATCGTTCACCGTGCTGAATCACTGCCGGCCCTTCATTCACGCTAAACCCTGCGCATTCCCATTCATACTCAGGTCGGCTCAGCATCAGCGGGGCGCTTTTCAATGTCCAGGGATTGAGTAGCTCGGCGAGATAAAGGTTGGAGTTACCGGGAATAGCCGGGTCTTTCTGCGCCCAAAGATACCAGTGTTTGCCCTGATGCGAGAAGTAAGTGGCATCCAGCGAGAAGGAGTCGATGGGCGTGTGGACGCGACGGCAAGGTTGCCAGTTGCCGCTGAGCGGATCGGCATCATTACATACCAGCGCATACATGCGGTGCTGGAAAAGCCCATCTTTAATTTCGCGCGTCGGCGCGGCGGCAAAATAGATCACCCATTGCCCATTTATGTGGTGCAGTTCTGGTGCCCAAATCAATGCGCTAAACGGGCCGGTATCGGGTTTGTGCCATACGGTAACGGCTTGCGCATCAATCAGGCCAGTCAGCGTAGACGCATAGCGAATCTCCAGTCGGTCATATTCCGGCACCGAGGCGATAAAATAGTAGCCATCAGCGTGACGCAGAATAAAGGGATCGGCGCGTTGGGTAATAAAAGGATTGGGCCAGCTCATTTGATCTCTCCGGGTTGCGTAGTCGCTGAGGACGCGATAGGGGATACGTGATGTGAATGGGCACGGCGCAGTGCCAGATCGGCCTGAATGGTGCGCATCATTTTGCGATCCACTTTCATCAAGCGCACCACACCAGCGGTAATCAGATAGCCGACGCCAGGAATCACGGTAAACAGCAGCATGATGCCGTTAGTGGCGCTGGGTGCCTGTTGTTTGGCACCGGCATCGTAGCCATATATCGACAGCAGAAAACCTACCATCGCACCGGCAACCGCCAGCCCAACTTTCAGGAAGAACAGATTGCCGGAGAAGCTCATACCAGTGATGCGTTTGCCGGTTTTCCATTCACCGTAATCATCCACGTCGGCCATCAGCGACCAGTGCAGCGGCGAGGGAATTTGGTGCAGGATATTCAGCAGGAAATAGGCGATCACCACCGCGACGGTGGCGTGTGGATCGATCCAGTAAAAGCCGCAGGAGAACAGCGCCAGCGCGATGTTAGTCCAGAAAAAGACTTTGAGCTTGCACCAGCGGTCGGTAAGAATTTTCGCCAGCGTACTGCCAAACATCATGCCGATGACGCCAAGGCTGATGAACAGCGTGGCGAAGTGCGTCGATTGGCCCATTACCCAGGTGACGTAATACATGGTGGCCGCCATGCGGATAAAACCAGGGCAGACGTTACAGAACGTCAGCAGCAGAATGCGCACCCACTGATCGTTCTTCCATACGTCGCGCAGGTCCTGTTTCAAATCATCATTGCTTGGCGCCGCAGGTCGAATGCGTTCGCGCACCGTAGCAAAACAGAACAGGAACATGGCCAGACCAATCAGCGCCAACACGCTCATCGCCAGCTGATAGCCGCGTGCTTTATTGTCGCCACCAAACCACTCGGCCATCGGCAGTAGCGAAAGCGAAAGAATGAGCGTGGCAACGCCCACCATCACAAAGCGATACGACTGGCACGACACGCGTTCTCCGGGATCGTTGGTAATCACGCCACCCAGCGAGCAGTAAGGGATGTTGATGGCGGTATAGGTTAGCGACATCAGGAAGTAGGTGACAAATGCCCAGATAACTTTGTTGTCGTAGCTCCAGTCCGGCGTGGTAAACATCAAGACGCTGAACAGCACGTAGGGCACGGAAACCCACAGCAGCCAAGGGCGGAAACGGCCCCAGCGGCTCTGGGTTCGGTCGGCAATGGCGCCCATGATCGGATCGGTCACCGCATCCAGCACGCGCACCGAGAGCAACAGCGTGCCGACCAGCGCCGGGGCTAAGCCAAACACATCAGTGTAGAAATAATTGAGGAACAGCATGATGGCGCCACCAATCATGTTGCATCCGGCATCGCCCATGCCATATCCCAGTTTCTCCCGGAACGAGAGGGCTGCTCCTTTCATTGATCGTCTCCAGCGACTAGATGAGCAGAAATTATCTGTGCAAAATCAGTAATCTGCTGGGGAGCAAATGGTCGGGTAGATGGACAAAACGCGCGGGCGGGAAAAAGTGTGAGCCAGATCAGAGGAACAGCCCGGCAACAGCGTGCCGGGCAGGGAACAACATTAGGCTTTCTGTAGTTTGTTCTTAATGGTGTAGCCGATACCCAGAATCACCAGCCAGACCGGAATCAGCCATACCGAGATCGCCATGCCCGGCGTCATCAGCATAATGACCAGCACGCCGGCCAGGAACACCAGACAGATCCAGTTACCCAGCGGATAGAGCACCGCTCTGAAGCGGGTGGTCACGCCTTGCTGGTCTTTCTTCTTACGGAATTTCAGATGCGCCAGGCTGATCATCGCCCAGTTGATAACCAGAGCGGAAACCACCAGCGCCATCAGCAGACCAAAGGCTTCACCTGGCATCAGGTAGTTAATCAGGACGCACAGCAAGGTCGCAACGGCAGAGACCAGAATGGTGGCGACTGGCACGCCGCGGCTATCGACTTTTAACAGCGCTTTTGGCGCGTTGCCTTGTTGCGCGAGGCCGAACAGCATGCGGCTATTACAGTAAACGCAGCTGTTGTAGACCGACAACGCAGCCGTCAGGATCACCACGTTCAGCGCGTTGGCGACAAAAGCATCGCCCAGTTCATGGAAGATCAAAACGAACGGGCTGGTATCGGCTGTTACGCGCGTCCACGGCAGCAGCGACAGCAATACAGCCAGTGAGCCGATATAGAAAATCAGGATACGCCACAGCACCTGGTTGGTGGCTTTCGGGATGCTCTCTTCTGGATTGTCGGCTTCTGCGGCGGTAATGCCCACCAGCTCCAGACCACCAAACGAGAACATAATGATTGCCATCATCATCACGAGCCCGGTCATGCCGTGCGGCAAGAAACCGCCCTGATCCCAAAGGTTGCTCACGCTAGCCTGCGGGCCGCCGTTGCCGCTAAACAGCAGCCAGCCACCGAACAGGATCATGCCGATAACCGCGACGACTTTGATGATTGCGAACCAGAACTCCATCTCACCAAACACTTTAACGTTGGTCAGGTTGATGGCGTTGATCAGCACAAAGAAGATGGCGGCAGTAGCCCAGGTGGGGAAGTCCGGCCACCAGAACTGCACGTATTTGCCGACGGCGGTCAATTCAGCCATGGCGACCAATACATACAGCACCCAGTAGTTCCAGCCCGAGGCGAAACCGGCGAAGTTGCCCCAGTATTTGTAGGCGAAGTGGCTGAAGCTACCGGCAACCGGCTCTTCAACCACCATTTCGCCCAGTTGGCGCATAATCAGAAAGGCAATAAAACCGGCGATCGCATAACCGAGAATCACGGCGGGACCCGCCGATTTAATCACTGATGCGCTACCCAGAAACAGGCCAGTACCTACGGCTCCGCCCAGCGCAATCAGCTGAATATGGCGATTCTTTAAGCCGCGGTGCAGCGTGTCGCCATGCTGTTGTTCCATACAAACCTCGTGATGTTGTTATTGTGCACCTGCAGTGCGCGCACTGTAAGGTCGTTTACCCTAATGTACTCTTTTCTTTACGGTATCTGGCGTGCTGTGTGCATGCATGAGCTACCACGGCGTTCAGAATAGTGATAAGCGCGCCGCTTTGCACCTGCTTTTGCTTTTTGTGCTGAGAGATGACTGAAAAAGCAGCAGCATTCACTGCGCGCCGGTCGCAATATTTCTGCCACGAAAAAATCGTGAACACGAATAGCTTTCACTTATGGTTGCACGGTTTTGACGGCGCTAACTCAGTGTAAGGTTAGGTAAAAGTGCAATTCATTAACATTTGTTGCCGCCCAGTAATTTTTCACTCTATCCCGGTGAGTTAGCGCATCGCTGCTACGATCTTCCCCTGAAGTGTGACCGCGCCCATATAGACACAAGGTGAATACTTTGTTACTTTACCGACACCATTTTTCAATTGGTATTACCAATTTACTCCGGACGTTTGGCTGATAAGAAGGGAAGATGGCTTACAGTAAAATTCGCCAACCCAAGCTCTCTGATGCAATTGAGCAGCAACTGGAATCCCTGATTATGGAAGGGACGCTCCAGCCGGGAGAAAAACTGCTCCCCGAGCGTGAACTGGCGAAACAGTTTGATGTCTCACGTCCATCCTTGCGCGAAGCGATTCAGAGCCTGGAAGCTAAAGGCCTGCTGATGCGTCGTCAGGGCGGCGGCACCTTCGTCCAAAAAAATCTCTGGCAAAGCCTAAGCGACCCGCTGGTCGGGCTGCTTGCCGAACATCCAGAATCTCAGTTTGACCTGCTGGAAACCCGCCATGCGCTGGAAGGCGTTGCTGCCTATTATGCGGCGCTGCGGGGCACCGATGAAGATCTGCAGCGCATCCGCGACTGCCATGTTCACATTCAGCAGGCACAGGACAGCGGCGATCTCGATGCCGAAGCCGATGCAGTGATGAAGTATCAGATCGCTGTCACAGAAGCCGCTCATAATGTGGTGCTTCTGCATTTGCTGCGTTCCATGGGCCCTATGCTGGAACAAAACGTCCGTCAGAATTTTGAATTGCTCTACGCTCGCCGGGAAATGCTGGCGAAAGTGAGCGGTCACCGCGCCAGTATTTTCGAGGCGATTGTGGCTCGTGAGCCAGAACAAGCACGCGAGGCCTCTCATCGTCACCTGGCGTTCATTGAGGAAATCTTGCTGGATAGAAGTCGGGAGCAGAGTCGTCGTGAACGCTCCCTGCGTCGTTTACAGCAACGTAAGGAATAACGCACGGCAACGAACGTGCGGAAAACACGACGGGCCTGTCTTCTTGTGCTGTGAACCAGAAGCAAAGCACAAGCAGACAGGCTCCTGATAATTTCAACGTATTAGACACAGATAAGGAATACACCCCATGTCAGAACGTTTACAGAATGACGTGGATCCGATCGAAACTCGTGATTGGCTACAAGCGATCGAATCGGTCATCCGTGAAGAAGGTGTTGAGCGCGCGCAGTATCTGATTGATCAGGTAATGAGTGCAGCACGCAAAGGTGGCGTGAAAGTTGCCGCAGGTTCCTCTGCAATCAGCAACTACATTAACTCTATTGCTGTTGAAGATGAGCCGGACTATCCGGGCAACACCTCTCTTGAACGTCGTATCCGTTCCGCAATTCGTTGGAACGCCATCATGTCGGTGCTGCGTGCGTCGAAGAAAGATCTGGAGTTGGGTGGCCATATGTCCTCCTTCCAGTCTTCCGCGACCATTTATGAAGTGTGCTTCAACCACTTCTTCCGCGCGCGTAGCGACAAAGACGGCGGCGATCTGGTTTACTTCCAGGGCCATATCTCTCCGGGCATCTATGCACGTGCCTTCCTTGAAGGTCGTCTGACCGAAGAGCAGATGAACAACTTCCGTCAGGAAGTGCATGGCAACGGCCTCTCTTCTTATCCGCACCCGAAACTGATGCCAGACTTCTGGCAGTTCCCGACCGTTTCTATGGGCCTTGGTCCGCTGTCGGCGATCTATCAGGCGAAATTCCTGAAGTATCTGGAACACCGCGGTCTGAAGGACACTTCAGCACAAACCGTTTACGCCTTCCTTGGTGATGGCGAGATGGATGAGCCGGAATCCAAAGGTGCGATCACCATCGCCACCCGTGAAAAGCTGGATAACCTGGTGTTCATCATCAACTGTAACCTGCAGCGTCTGGATGGCCCGGTCACCGGTAACGGTAAGATCATCAACGAGCTGGAAGGCATCTTCGCCGGTGCTGGCTGGAACGTGATCAAAGTGATCTGGGGCGGTCGTTGGGATGAACTGCTGCGTCAGGACACCAGCGGCAAGCTGATTCAACTGATGAACGAAACCGTTGACGGCGATTATCAGACCTTCAAATCCCGTGACGGCGCCTACGTGCGCGAGCACTTCTTCGGTAAATACCCGGAAACCGCAGCACTGGTGAAAGATTGGTCAGACGAAGAGATCTTCGCCCTGAACCGCGGCGGTCACGATCCGAAGAAAGTCTACGCAGCACTGAAAAAAGCGCAGGAGACCAAAGGTCAGCCAACGCTGATTCTGGCACATACCATTAAAGGCTATGGTATGGGTGATACTGCCGAAGGCAAAAACATCGCGCACCAGGTTAAGAAGATGAACATGGATGGCGTTCGCTACATCCGCGATCGCTTCAACGTGCCGGTTGCTGACGAGAAAATCGAAGAGCTGCCGTACGTGACCTTCGAAAAAGGTTCTGAAGAGTACAACTATCTGCACGGTCAACGTGAGAAGTTGGGCGGCTACCTGCCAACGCGTCAGGCGCAATTTAGCGAGAAGCTGGAAATGCCAACGCTGGAAGAGTTCCGTCCGTTGCTGGAAGAGCAGAATAAAGAGATCTCCACCACCATCGCCTTCGTGCGTGCCTTGAACGTGATGCTGAAGAACAAGTCGATCAAAGATCGCCTGGTTCCGATCCTCGCGGATGAAGCCCGTACCTTCGGTATGGAAGGTCTGTTCCGTCAGATTGGTATCTATAGCCCGAACGGTCAGCAGTACACCCCGCAGGACCGCGAGCAGGTTGCTTACTATAAAGAAGACGAGAAAGGCCAGATTCTGCAGGAAGGGATCAACGAGCTGGGCGCAGGTTCATCCTGGCTGGCAGCGGCGACTTCTTACAGCACCAACAACCTGCCGATGATTCCGTTCTACATCTATTACTCGATGTTCGGCTTCCAGCGCATCGGCGATCTGATGTGGTTGGCGGGCGATCAGCAGGCGCGCGGCTTCCTCGTCGGCGGCACCTCCGGTCGTACTACACTGAACGGCGAAGGCCTGCAGCACGAAGATGGTCACAGCCACATTCAGTCGCTGACCATCCCGAACTGTATCTCTTACGATCCGTCTTACGCGTACGAAGTGGCGGTCATCATGCAAGATGGCCTGGTGCGTATGTACGGCGAAGCGCAGGAGAACATCTACTACTACATCACCACGCTGAACGAAAACTACCACATGCCGGCGATGCCGCAGGGTGCGGAAGAGGGTATCCGTAAGGGTATCTACAAGCTGGAAACCGTAGACGGTAGCAAAGGCAAAGTGCAGCTGCTGGGTTCAGGTTCAATCCTGCGTCACGTGCGTGAAGCCGCGCAGATCCTGGCGAAAGATTACGGCATCGGTTCTGACGTCTACAGCGTGACCTCGTTCACCGAGCTGGCGCGTGATGGCCAGGATTGCGAGCGCTGGAACATGCTGCACCCAACCGAAGAGCCACGTGTACCGTACATCGCGCAGGTGATGAACGAGGCGCCGGCTGTCGCATCAACCGACTACATGAAGCTGTTCGCAGAACAGGTTCGCAGCTACGTACCTTCCAGCGATTATCGCGTGCTGGGTACTGACGGCTTCGGTCGTTCAGACAGCCGCGAAAACCTGCGTCACCACTTCGAAGTGGATGCATCGTATGTGGTTGTGGCTGCGCTGGGTGAGCTGGCTAAACGCGGCGAAATCGATAAGAAAGTGGTGGCAGAAGCAATCACCAAGTTCAACATCGACGCCGATAAAGTTAACCCGCGTCTGGCTTAAGAGGTAAGAGAGTAATGGCTATTGAAATTAACGTGCCGGATATCGGGGCAGACGAAGTTGAAGTCACCGAAATTCTGGTGAAGGTGGGCGACAAGGTTGAAGCTGAACAGTCGCTGATCACCGTAGAAGGTGATAAAGCCTCAATGGAAGTGCCTTCGCCGCAGGCCGGCGTGGTGAAAGAGATCAAAATCTCAACCGGTGACAAAGTGGAAACCGGCAAACTCATCATGATCTTTGACGCAGAAGGTGCCGCAGAAGCGGCGCCAGCGCCAGCAGAAGAGAAGAAAGCGGAAGCCGCTCCTGCTCCAGCTGCTGCCGCTGCTGCGGTCAGCAAAGAGGTCAACGTACCGGACATCGGCGGCGACGAAGTTGAAGTTACCGAGATTCTGGTCAAAGTGGGCGACACCGTTGCCGCTGAGCAGTCACTGATCACCGTTGAAGGCGACAAAGCCTCAATGGAAGTCCCTGCACCGTTCGCGGGTGTGGTGAAAGAGATCAAAATCGCCACCGGCGATAAAGTGAATACCGGCTCACTGATCATGGTATTCGAAGCAGAAGGCGCAGCGCCTGCTGCGGCTCCAGCAGCCAAACAGGAAGCGGCTCCAGCAGCAGCCCCTGCGGCCTCTGGCGCGAAAGACGTCAACGTGCCGGACATTGGTGGCGATGAAGTTGAAGTCACCGAGATTCTGGTGAAAGTTGGCGACAAAGTTACTGCTGAACAATCATTGATCGTGGTTGAAGGCGACAAAGCGTCAATGGAAGTGCCTGCACCGTTCGCCGGTACCGTGAAAGAGTTGAAAGTGTCGACTGGCGATAAAGTCAGCACCGGTAAACTCATCATGGTGTTCGAAGTGGAAGGCGCGGCACCGGCTGCGGCTCCAGCAGCTAAGCAGGAAGCCGCTCCGGCAGCCGAAGCCGCTAAACCTGCCGCCGCGCCTTCGCCTGCGAAAGCGGATGCTAAAGGCGAGTTCGCTGAGAACGATGCTTACGTGCACGCTACGCCGGTGATTCGTCGCCTGGCGCGCGAGTTCGGTGTCAACCTGGCGAAAGTCAAAGGCACCGGCCGCAAAGGTCGCATCTTGAAAGAAGACGTGCAGACTTACGTTAAAGACGCGGTGAAACGCGCTGAAGCGGCTCCGGCTGCTGCAGCCAGCGGCGGAAGCCTGCCTGGTCTGCTGCCTTGGCCGAAAGTGGACTTCAGCAAGTTTGGCGAAATCGAAGAAGTGGAACTGGGTCGTATCCAGAAAATCTCGGGTGCCAACCTGAGCCGTAACTGGGTGGTTATCCCGCACGTTACCCACTTCGACAAAACCGACATCACCGATCTGGAAGCCTTCCGCAAACAGCAGAATGCTGAAGCGGAGAAACGTAAACTGGATGTGAAATTCACACCAGTGGTGTTCATCATGAAAGCCGTTGCCGCTGCTCTTGAGCAGATGCCACGCTTCAACAGTTCACTGTCTGAAGATGCACAGAAACTGACGCTGAAGAAATACATCAACATCGGTGTGGCGGTAGATACGCCAAACGGTCTGGTGGTTCCGGTGTTCAAAGATGTGAACAAAAAAGGCATCACTGAACTGTCGCGCGAGCTGATGGCGATTTCTAAGAAAGCACGTGATGGCAAGCTGACCGCGGGCGACATGCAGGGCGGTTGCTTCACCATCTCCAGCCTTGGCGGCTTGGGCACCACGCACTTCGCGCCGATCGTCAACGCGCCGGAAGTGGCTATCCTCGGTGTTTCCAAGTCAGCGATGGAGCCGGTGTGGAACGGTAAAGAGTTTGAGCCGCGTCTGATGATGCCTATCTCACTCTCCTTCGACCACCGCGTGATCGACGGTGCTGATGGTGCGCGCTTTATCACCATCATCAACAACACACTGTCCGACATCCGCCGTCTGGTGATGTGAAGTTAATCAAGGCCGGCGTAAGCCGGCCTTGTTGTAAGCATTCAATGTTGCCGCGGTTGGCAGTTTGTTAACAATTCTGTAAACTCTCGCGGTGAAATGTCCCGGCGGATATAGGGCATTAGAGCTTGGGAAAAGCTTTCTCCTGACTGCCGGTAATCAAACAAGAGGTCATGATGAGTACAGAGATTAAAACTCAAGTCGTGGTACTTGGGGCAGGTCCTGCAGGTTACTCTGCAGCCTTCCGTTGCGCTGATTTAGGTCTGGAAACCGTAATCGTTGAGCGTTACAGCACCCTCGGCGGTGTTTGTCTGAACGTAGGCTGTATCCCGTCAAAAGCGCTGCTGCACGTCGCCAAAGTGATCGACGAAGCAAAAGCCCTGGAAGAGCACGGTATCGTGTTTGGCCAGCCGCAAACTGACATCGACAAAATTCGTAGCTGGAAAGAGAAGGTGATTAACCAACTCACTGGCGGCCTCGCGGGTATGGCGAAAGGTCGTAAAGTGAAGGTGGTTACTGGCCTCGGCAAATTCACCGGTGCTAACACGCTGGTGGTAGAGGGTGAAGGTGGCGCAACCACCATTAACTTCGACAACGCGATCATCGCGGCCGGTTCTCGTCCAATCGAACTGCCATTTATTCCGCACAACGATCCGCGCGTGTGGGACTCTACCGATGCGCTGGAACTGAAAGAAGTGCCGAAGCGTCTGCTGGTTATGGGCGGCGGCATCATCGGTCTGGAAATGGCCACCGTTTACAAAGCGCTGGGTTCAGAGATCGACGTGGTTGAGATGTTCGACCAGGTGATCCCGGCTGCCGATAAAGACGTGGTGAAAGTCTTCACCAAGCGTATCAGCAAGAAATTCAACCTGATGCTGGAAACCAAAGTCACCGCGGTTGAAGCGAAAGACGACGGTATTTACGTATCAATGGAAGGCAAAAAAGCGCCAGCTGACGCACAGCGTTACGACGCGGTGCTGGTGGCGATTGGCCGTGTACCGAATGGTAAAGGTCTGGATGCTGGTAAAGCAGGCGTGGAAGTGGACGATCGCGGCTTCATCCGTGTCGATAAGCAGATGCGCACCAACGTACCGCACATCTATGCCATCGGTGACATCGTGGGTCAGCCAATGCTGGCGCACAAAGGTGTGCACGAAGGCCACGTCGCGGCGGAAGTGATCTCCGGTCTGAAGCACTACTTTGACCCGAAAGTGATCCCATCCATTGCCTATACCGAGCCAGAAGTTGCCTGGGTTGGTCTGACCGAGAAAGAAGCCAAAGAGAAAGGCATCAGCTACGAAGTGTCTACCTTCCCGTGGGCAGCTTCAGGCCGTGCGATCGCTTCTGATTGTGCAGACGGTATGACCAAGCTGATCTTCGACAAAGAAACGCACCGTGTCATCGGTGGCGCGATTGTTGGTACCAACGGCGGCGAGCTGCTGGGTGAGATTGGTCTGGCGATTGAAATGGGCTGTGATGCCGAAGATATCGCGCTGACCATTCACGCGCACCCAACGCTGCATGAGTCTGTTGGCCTGGCGGCTGAAATATTCGAAGGCAGCATCACTGATCTGCCGAACCCAAAAGCGAAAAAGAAATAACTTTTCGCTTTTGATAAATTAACGGCTCCTTTAAGGAGCCGTTTTTTATTAGTCGTTCTGGTTAAATAAAGAAATAAAAAAAAGGCGCGTGAGCTAACACATGCGCAATGCCGGAATAGCGGGAGCGAACTCCCGCTAAAGAAGTTTTACTGTCGTGCTTCGTAAGCCATAACAGCCGATAATTCAGCAGTGAATATCCGTAAACGTAATTCACAGAGTGAGCTGCGATTAACCAGACACAATCCTAATAGAATGAGCCCGCTGATAATCAGCTTGCTGAATATTGACTTCATAGTCGTGTTCCTCTTGATTTAGCACGAGCAAGCGACTACCCTAACATTTCTCAGGTGGTAGGGTATTTCGCTTGCCCGTGCGGTTAATGAAAGTTAACTGCACGGTTCTACGCTCCACAACCTACCTCAATCTTTTCAGCTTGAAGCAAGTTGCCTCAAGCGCCCGCAGGCAGTCTACGCCAAACCTATTTTATTTCACCTTAATTTTAAAAATTATTTATAATTAATCATTTTGTTTTTATTTAACTATTTAAATAGATCGCGTAATGGATGGCTTTAATTGGTTATTCATTTCCTTAAGCCAATCAATAAAATGCCGCAGCGGCGCTGAAAGATATTTACGGCTTGGATACCCGCACGCGCCGCCTGTAAAATCCGTTCGTTGTTATCCAGCACCAACGAACCTTTTACCGCCACTTCCTGTCGGCGGCTAGCCGAAGATGATTTCCGTCGTTCTTTACCGCGTTTCCAGCAGGATGCGCAGGCACATAACCAGAAGTTAGTGAATCAACTTTCCGCGATGGCTGCAGGTTATGACGCCACAGCCGCCCAGCTGGCATTGGCGTGGGTGCTGGCGAAGGGGGATTTTATCGTGCCGATTCCCGGAGCCAGTAAAATCGCCCATCTGGAACAGAACTGCGCCGCCGCCGATTTAACATTACGCGGGGGGATGTCGCCACGCTGGATGAGCTGTTCAGCGTGCACAATATTCAGGGCGCACGTTATAACGACAGCGAGTTTATATTGGTCGATCGATAATCGGTTTCTCCTCGTTTATGCAGCAAGCAGGCTTTAAACGCCTGCTTTTTTTATGTGATCGCGCGCAATCCGCAGACGAACCTGCTAAATAACGCGCGGATGTTGCTTTTTTGTAAACAGATTAACAATCATCCGAAATGCTGCTATGCTGCCCCACGCGGAACCGGGCACCTCACCCTACTGTTTGACAGCATCAAGGGGTGCGCCGGAAAGCTATACAATGAGAGCGAGGAGAACGTCGTGCTAGAAGAATACCGTAAGCACGTTGCCGAGCGTGCTGCCCAGGGAATCGTACCTAAGCCGTTAGATGCTTCCCAAATGGCCGCGCTGGTTGAACTGCTGAAAAACCCGCCAGCGGGTGAAGAAGAATTCCTTATCGACCTTTTGGTCAATCGTGTTCCACCAGGTGTTGATGAAGCGGCGTATGTTAAAGCCGGTTTCCTGGCAGCTGTCACTAAGGGCGAAGCCCACTCTCCTCTGGTTACTCGCGAAAAAGCCGTTGAGCTGCTGGGCACCATGCAGGGCGGTTATAACATCCATGCGCTGATTGAAGCGTTAGAAGATGAAGCGCTCGCGCCGATTGCCGCTGAAGCCCTGTCTCACACGCTGCTGATGTTCGATAACTTCTACGATGTCGAAGAGAAAGCCAAAGCGGGTAACCCACACGCGAAAAAAATTATCCAGTCATGGGCCGATGCCGAATGGTTCCTGAAGCGTCCAAAACTGGCTGAAAAAATCACCACCACCGTGTTCAAAGTGACCGGCGAAACCAACACCGACGACCTCTCTCCGGCGCCGGATGCATGGTCACGTCCGGATATTCCACTGCACGCGCTGGCGATGTTAAAAAACGCCCGTGAAGGCATCGAACCCGACGATGCGGGTAACGTTGGCCCGATCAAACAGATCGAAGCGCTGCAGACCAAAGGCTTCCCGCTGACCTATGTCGGCGACGTGGTCGGTACCGGTTCTTCACGTAAATCCGCCACCAACTCGGTGCTGTGGTTTATGGGCGACGATATCCCGTACGTGCCGAACAAAAAGGGCGGCGGTCTGTGCCTCGGCGGTAAAATCGCCCCGATCTTCTTCAACACCATGGAAGATGCTGGCGCACTGCCGATCGAACTCGACGTTGATCGTCTGAACATGGGCGATGTCATTGACGTTTACCCGTACAAAGGCGAAGTGCGCAATCATGAAACCGATGAAGTGCTGGCGACCTTCGAACTGAAGACCGACGTGCTGCTGGACGAAGTCCGTGCTGGCGGTCGTATTCCGCTGATCATCGGCCGTGGCTTGACCACCAAAGCGCGTGAATCACTGGGTCTGCCGCACAGCGATGTGTTCGTGCAAGCCAAAGATGTTGCCGCCAGCACCCGTGGTTACTCACTGGCGCAGAAAATGGTTGGTCGTGCGTGCGGCGTAGACGGCGTCCGTCCTGGCGCTTACTGCGAACCGAAAATGACGTCAGTGGGTTCTCAGGACACCACCGGTCCAATGACGCGTGACGAACTGAAGGATCTGGCGTGCCTCGGCTTCTCTGCCGACCTGGTGATGCAGTCATTCTGCCACACCGCGGCCTATCCGAAGCCGGTCGACGTCACCACGCACCATACGCTGCCTGACTTCATCATGAACCGTGGTGGTGTCTCGCTGCGTCCGGGCGATGGTATCATTCACAGCTGGCTGAACCGTATGCTGCTGCCAGATACCGTGGGTACCGGCGGTGACTCGCATACCCGTTTCCCAATTGGTATATCCTTCCCGGCTGGTTCGGGTCTGGTAGCGTTTGCTGCTGCGACCGGCGTAATGCCGTTGGACATGCCGGAATCGGTGCTGGTGCGCTTTAAAGGTAAAATGCAGCCGGGCATCACCCTGCGCGATCTGGTGCATGCGATTCCGCTGTACGCCATCAAAGCGGGTCTGCTGACCGTGGAGAAGAAAGGGAAGAAGAACATCTTCTCTGGCCGCATTCTTGAAATTGAAGGCCTGCCTGATCTGAAAGTTGAGCAAGCTTTCGAACTTTCTGATGCTTCCGCTGAACGTTCTGCTGCCGGCTGTACCATCAAGCTGGATAAAGCGCCAATCATCGAGTATCTCAACTCGAACATTGTGCTGCTGAAGTGGATGATCTCGGAAGGCTACGGCGATCGTCGTACGCTGGAGCGCCGCGTTGAAGGCATGGAAAAATGGCTGGCCGATCCGCAACTGCTGGAAGGCGATGCAGATGCCGAATACGCTGCGGTGATCGACATCGATCTGGCCGAGATCAAAGAGCCAATTCTGTGTGCACCGAACGATCCAGACGACGCGCGTTGGTTGTCTGACGTGCAGGGCGAGAAGATCGACGAAGTGTTCATCGGTTCGTGCATGACCAACATTGGTCACTTCCGCGCGGCCGGTAAACTGCTGGATGCGCATAAAGGTCAGTTGCCAACCCGTCTATGGGTTGCGCCGCCAACGAAAATGGATGCCGCACAGCTGACCGAAGAGGGCTACTACAGCGTGTTCGGTAAGAGCGGTGCGCGTATTGAGATTCCGGGCTGTTCACTGTGCATGGGTAACCAGGCGCGTGTGGCGGACGGCGCGACGGTGGTTTCCACCTCAACCCGTAACTTCCCGAACCGTCTCGGTACCGGTGCTAACGTGTTCCTCGCATCGGCTGAACTGGCAGCGGTAGCTTCACTGCTCGGTAAACTGCCAACGCCGGACGAGTACCAGCAGTTCATGCTGCAGGTGGATAAGACCGCGGCAGACACTTACCGTTACCTCAACTTTGATCAACTGGGACAATACACTGACAAAGCAGATAGCGTGATCTTCCAGACTGCCGTTTAATCGGTTTTTCGGATGAACAAGGGGACGATGAAAATCGTCCCTTTTTTTATGCGCTTTTTTCCGCTGACATCTCCAGGCATAATGCGAGCGCGATCCCACTTTATTCAGCGTGCTGCGCACAAAATGCACTAAGACAGTGCCGCACGGCGCGTCATCAGTATGAGGCAAACCCATGGAGTATGAATTTCTGCGTGATTTGACCGGGCAGGTCAAAGTGCGTATGTCGATGGACCACGAAGCGGTGGGTCACTGGTTCAACGAAGAGGTCAAAGACAATCTGCCGTTGCTGGATGAGGTTGAAGCCGCCGCCCAACAGGTAAAAGGTACCCTTAATCAGTGGCAGCGTGTGGGGCATGAATACACACTGTGGCTGGACGAAGAAGAGGTGATGATTCGTGCCAACCAGCTGGCGCTGGAAGATGACGGCATGGAAGAGGGCATGACCTATTACGACGAAGAGAGCCTGTCGTTTTGTGGTGTGGAAGATTTTCTCGCGGTGATCGCGGCATACCGGCAGTTTATTGCGGGTAAGTAATACCGGTGCGCATTCACGCGCACCTTATACCTGAGTATTGCCATGCATGGCGACTACGCCGATATTCGCACTTATCTACACTGTCGCAATCGGCGTAGCGGGCGAGCCTACCGCGCCTGGCAAACGTAGCGGCGGTGCGGTGAGCAGAAACGCATGGCGCTGATGCTGCGCCAGCCAGTCGGCCAGCGGACTCAGCAGCATTAACTCCCCAAGATAGACGCCCAGCCGGAACAAGCAGAGATCGTGCAGCGGATGTGACGGATAGAAATCATCATTCATTGGCCGCGCTGGGAGTATTTCCACCGCCGGGTTATCTGCGATTAATGCCACTACGCCGCTTTCAGCAACCCAGTTGCGTAATGCCCGATCGCTACCGTCCAGCCCGGCAAAATGCGTGTTGAGGAAGTCCATATCCGGTTTACCCTGCATGGCGAGAATGGCTTCGTCCATGCCGGTGCGGAAGCAGACGAAATCGCCCGGTCGCACTTCAATATTATCGGCCTGCAGAATCTGTTGCAGATGCGAATAACCAAATGCAAACCGTTGGTTACCGAAATGGCGTTTGATATCAATCATCACTGCACGTCCCTGCATACCCTGCGCTGCCATGTTCTCAATGCCCAGCGCTTTGGCACCGAGATGGCAGCCGTGATCGCAGCCACAACCAGCGCGGTAATCGGTTTCGCCGACAATATCCACATTGGCCTTGTAACCGTTGTAGAACACCATTTCCGGCTCGCCGTTATCGTTAACGTCAAACCACTGGCCCATATGCGCCAGGCTGTCCCATTGCGTTGAATATTGCAGTGCCAGCGTTACGCTATCGTCGCAAATCACATCGGTAAGCTGCGGATTATCACGCGAAAGAGGATAGGTCATATTGGCATCTTCACCGCGTCGCGTGGCATTGAGTTGAGGTGGTGGACGGCGTGGATTCATCGCCGTACCGCCGGGCAAATCGAGTGGCAAACTCAGGCAGAAGGTTTCGCCCGTCTTCACCTCTGCGATACCTTCCCGCACTTTGGCAGCCGTAAGCAGATTAAGTCGACCGAGCTGATCATCCGCACCGAAATCGCCCCATGTCGATTGGGCCGGACGTTTTTTCCAACGCGCATTCATACTTCTCTCCTTAAGGTGCCATCCAACGCGGCATTACGCTCTGCACCCATTGGCTCTACGCGCGGCAGCCAGAACGCGTAAATCAGCGCACCAACCACGCCAATAACACCGGCAATCTCCAGTGGAATTACGAACGAATGGGTGAGCTGCATCAGCACGCCAATCAAAATCGGTGAGATGATCCCGGCAAGATTTGCCGCCATGTTTTGAATGCCGCCGATAGTCGCCACATTGGCGCGATTGGGCGCAACGTCCGAAGGTAACGCCCATAATGCTGCCGAAGCAAACGTGGCGGCGAAGTTGGCAAAGCACAGCGCCGCCAGCGCCAGGCCTACGGTCGGCGAGAAGGCCGCCAGCCCAATTGTCGCGCTACCGAGCATGCCGCCTACCAGCGGGATCTTGCGCGCCACGCTGAGCGAATAGCCACGACGTACCAGCGCATCCGACAGCAATCCGCCACACCAGCCACCAACAATTGCGGCAACGCCCGGCAGCATGCCGAGTAAGCCGAACTTCATCAGCGACAGATGAAAGGTTTCCACCAGATAGGTGGGAAACCAGGTGAAGAAAAAGTACGAGACGAAGTTGATACAGAAGAATCCGGCCATCATCGCCTGCACGGTGCGCTGACCCAGCAGCTGGCGCACGCTCATCGGATCGCCGGTTTGCGGATCCTGGTTGGCTTCGATAAATTCCACTTCTTCGCGCGTTACGCTGGAGTGCTCGCGTGGATCGCGATACCACAGATACCACGCCAGCGCCCACACTACCGCTACCACGCCCGAAATCACAAAGGTCATACGCCAGCCGACCAGTGCAATCAGAAAAGAGATGATCGGAATGGCCAGCGTGCCGCCAATTTTGCTGCCGTTATTGAATGTTGCGGCGGCGAAGCTGCGCTCCTGGCGCGGGAACCAGCGCGTAACCGTTGAGGAGCTGGCGGGATAGCTTGGCGCTTCCACGGCACCGAGCACAAAGCGAAAGCCAACCAGCGCCGCAATTGAACTGGCAAGTCCGCATGCGGCAGTGGCTAATCCCCATCCAAGGCTACTCAGCGCAAAGGTAATGCGCGGACCGAGTTTATCCACCAGCCAGCCTCCTGGCAGTTGAAACAGCACATAGCTCCAGAAGAAGGCGGAGAGTAACAAGCCGCTGTTGGTAGGCGAAAAGTTCAGCTCCTGGCTCATAAACGGCATCGCTACGCTCATTGCAGCGCGATCGATATAGTTGATGGCAATGCCGACGGACAGCACCGTAAGAATGACGAAACGAAATTTCCCTTTCGCTTTACTTGCCGAAATTGCAGCAGGTGATCCATTGGAATGTAGCGACATCATCGCCTCCAATTATTTTTATTTTCAGTAGGGGAAAAGCCGCATCAGAACGATGCGGCGGGTTAGGCGCTTACGCGCCGCTTGCGACAGAGTGGGAGTGCGTCACCTGTTCCTCATCCACGATAGGTTCAACTTTGCCCATCAGGAACAGATAGTTAAGGATACCAATCACCACCAGCACCGCCGAGAACACCAGCGCCCAGGTGAAGTGGCCGGTCGCACCGACGATGGCGCCGGTAATAATCGGGCCAACGGCACCGCCCATGTTGGAGACGGTGTTTTGCAGCCCGGCGACAATCGATACGCTGTTTTGCGGCGCAACATCGCCCGGTAGCGCCCATACCTGTGAGGCCGCAACGGTGGTGCCTGATTTTGCGATACACAGCAGCAGCACGGTCATGAACACTGAGTCGGTAAACGGCGCAAAGCCGATGCACAGCGCCATCAACAGGCCAATGGTGAGGAACAGTTTGCGCGTGGCGGTCAGCGACAGCACTTTGTTATGCACCATACGATCCGATGCCCAACCGGCCAGCACTTCAATCACCATGCCGCAAATCAGCGGCAGCGCAGCCACCATCCCCATTTTAAGGAAATCCATGCCCTTATCTTTCACCAGATAGGTCGGCAGCCAGGTGATAAAGAAGTAGGAGGTGTAGTTGATGGTGAAGAAACCAATGCACATCGCCCAGATATTGCGATAGCGCAGCAGCTTGTACCACTTCATCGGACGCACGCTTTTATCGCCATGCTTCTGCGCCTGGCCGTCACGGATAAAGAGCACTTCCTCTTTGCTGATCGACTGATGATCTTCTGGGTTTTCGGCGTAGATAAAGTACCAGGCGATAACCCAGAACAACCCTAATGCACCAATGGCGAGGAAGGTCAGACGCCAGTCGAACATGGCTATCATAAACACAATCAGCGGCATCGCCACCGCCCCCCCAAACTTCGAGGCGCTGTCGAACAGGCCCGACACCGTGGCGCGTTCGCGGTCCGGGAACCAGCGCGCGGTGATGCCGGCGTTGCTCGGATAGGCAGCCGCTTCACCTACGCCCAGCGCTAAACGCAGCGCCAGCAGCGATTTAAAGCCGGTCGCCAGACCCATCGCCATGGTGGCGATTGACCACCAGCCGACGGCAATTCCCAGGCCTTTTTTCTGGCCGAAGCGATCGGCAAACCAGCCCGCCGGGATCTGCAGCAGCGCGTAAGACCAGAAGAATGCGGCCATGATAAAGCCCATCATTTCCGGATTGATATCGAGCTCTTTGATCAGATGCGGTGCCGCCGCCGAGAGAACGGTGCGGTCAATGTAGTTAATGGCGATGGCCAGCCACATCAGGCCAGCGATCCACCAACGGATACGACTCGAGCGTGCAGAGTTAGTCATAATAATTATCCACTCGAAAAAGGGTTACAGGGAAAGGCGGCGAATTATTCCAGCCCGTTCATCACGTTAAGCGGGCGTTCGCCCTGGCAAATGCACTGCACGATTTGCGTCACGCAACGTTCGCCTATCGCGCTGATGGCACCGTCGGTGTAACCGGCGAGGTGCGCGGTGGGGATGAAGTTGCTGAGCGTGAACAGCGGATGCTCCGTCAGCGGTTCTTGCACGAACACGTCAGCCGCAGCCCCGGCAATCACGTTATCCAGCAGCGCCTGATAGAGATCCTGCTCATTCACCACACCGCCGCGTGAGGCATTAATCAGGAAGGCACTCTTCTTCATGCGTTTCAGCCGGGCGGCATCAAACAGGTGGTGGGTTTTGTCGGTCAGCGGCATATGCAGGGTGATGAAATCGCTGGTTTCCGTCAGCTGATCCAGCGTGACGAATTCGATGCCGTGCTCGGCAGCAAATGTCTCATCTGGATAAAAATCGAAGGCAATCACCCGCATGTTGAAGCCTTTAGCGCGCAGCGCGACCTGCTTGCCGATATTGCCCAGCCCAATAATGCCCAGCGTTTTGCCGTAGACATCGGTGGCAAAAATGCGCGGCCAGTGTCCGGCGCGCGTTTCAATCGCCGCCTGAGTCACCTGGCGCGCGCAATTCAGTATCAGCGCGAAGGCGAAATCGGCCACCGCATGTTTGTTGGCGTCCGGCACGTTAGTGACGTATATACCGCGTGCGCGCGTGGCATCCAGATTGATATTGTCGACGCCCACGCCGTGCTTACAGACGATTTTCAGCTGTGGCGCCAGCGCCAGCAGCGCCTCGTTGACGTCGGTAAAGGCGACGATCAGCGCGACCGTATCAGCCAGATGCGGCTCAAGCGCGCTCAGCGGCGCATCGGCGGGCAGGGTGATCAGCTCAAAACCCTGTTGTTGCAGGGTTTCAATGGGCGTCGCCTCATATTTAGCAAACGACGGTGAGGTGCAGATGACTTTCATAAATCTTCCCGATGTTGAAAATACAGCTAAGAGCCGGTGCCGCGATTAACACGGTGCGCATAAATGCGCACCCTACAAAACGCGTAGGGTCGCCATTTATGGTGACCTGGCAGGCCGCTCACCCGGTGATTACTGCAAATATTGATTCACGATCTGACGAATTTTCTGCTCTTCATCGGCAGAGAAACTCACCGCATAGCGGCTATCGCCCACGTCAAAGCCGAGCAGCGACACCGCTTTTTTTACTGCCGCCGGCGAGAAGCCGACGCTATACAGATCGGTGCGCAAGCCGGTGACATTTTCCTGCGCCAGACGAGAACCTTCGATATCGCCAGCGTGGAAGCGCGCCCAAATGGCGTTGATCTCTTTGGGGGCGACGTTAGCGAGCCCTGAAATACAGGCCGAGCAGCCGTCGACGAAGCCCTGATGAATCAGCGAATCCGGGCCATTCAGTACATCGAAGCTATCGATGCCTGCTGCCGCCTGCAGAAAACCGCTCAGGCTTTCATAGCTGCCAGCGCTATCTTTGATGCCGATGATGTTCGGATGCGCAGCCAGCGTGCGCACGGTCTCCGGCTGCAGCGTGTTGCCCGTGCGCGCCGGGATGTTATAGAGGAACAGCGGCACATCGATGGCGTCAGCTACCGCGCGATAGTGGGCGATCAGCTCTTCCTGTTTCAGCGGCACGAAGTAGGGCGTAATCACCGAAACCGCATCCACGCCCAGCTTCGCCACTTGCTTGCCGAGACGAATGGTTTCACGCGTCGAGATTTCGCCAATGTGCGCCACTACCGGCGCGGTGCCGTTAACTTCATCGACGCAAGTCTGTGTCACCGCCAGCTTCTCCTGCTCGTTCAGCACGAAGAATTCACCGTTGGTGCCGCCGCAGAAAATACCGTTGCCAGCACTTAACTGGCGTTTGACCTGCTCGCGCTGGGCGACGGGATTAAAGGCACCGTCGCGATCGAAGGTGGTAACGATGGCGGTTAACACGCCCTGAATTTTCTTACTCATGTTGTCCTCGATAATGCTTAGTGGCTCAAAGCGGGAAACAGCGTCAGGTAGACGTTGCGTACGTCATCTGCGCCCACTTTCATCGGTACATTCTTCATCAGACGCTGCACGTCGAGTGCGGCTTCAACCAGATACGGCAGGTGATCCGGGCCGATACCCAGCTCTTCCAGACTGGCGGGCAGCTTTAGGCGTTTTACCAGCGCGGCGAAGTACTCAACCAGCGCGTGAGATTTGGCTTCTTCATCCAGTGACGTATCGGCATCGGGCAGCAGATCGTAAGCCTGAGCAAATTTGCTCACCGCCGCTGGACGCACAAAGCGCATGCACGGCGCGAGCAGAATGGCGTTAGCCACACCGTGCGGCAGATGATATTTACCGCCCAACGGATAGGACATGGCGTGAACCAGATGGGTACCGGCATGCGCAATCGACGCACCGCCATAATAAGATGCCCACAGCATATTCAGGCGCGCTTCAAGGTTATCCGGCTCAGCGAGAGTGGTTTCGAGGCTGGCAAACAGCTTTTTCATGCCGATCAGCGCATAGTTATCGCTTACCGGATTCGCCACGGTAGCGGTAAAGCATTCGATCAGATGGCACAGCGCATCGATACCGGTAGAAGAGGCGATATGCGGTGGCATGCTGGTGGTGAGCTCCGGTATCAGCGCGACATAATCCGGCAGCATCACCGGCGTGATTATGCCGACTTTGGTCTCTTTCTCCGGGATCGCCAGAATGGCGTTCGGCGTGGCTTCCGAGCCGGTGCCCGCCGTGGTGGGAATCAGCAGCGAAGGGGTGCGCGTCTGCGGTTTTTCACCGGCCAGCAGCGCATCCAGCGTTGGCGCGTCCGCGACGCACAGAATAGAGAGCAGCTTAGCGACATCCAGTACGCTGCCGCCGCCGACGCCAATCACCAGATCGACATCGGTGGCCGGTAGCGCAGCGACAATGGCCGCCACATCGTGCTGGCTTGGCTCTGGCGGCACCGTATTGACGATGCTCAGGCTAGCCAATTGTTGCTGCAGCTGGGCGATCAGCCTCTGAACCGCCGGAATGCCTTCAATATTCTTATCGGTCACCAGCAGGGCTCTCTTCTTACCTCGTAGTAGATAGCTGAGGTCATTAAGCGCCTGAAAGCCACTTATCACGGTGCTGTTGATATTCATTACATACCCTTATCGCGTTTTTTGTGCTGAATGATTAATTTTGCTCAAACAGCGCGAGGTCCATCATTTCAGTGCCTAATTTTATAGGACAAATTGATTTCAATTAATTTGATCTTGCTCACATATAATCAATCATGATTGAATATAATCATTGCAGCACGGCAGTAGCCGCTAAAGGAGAGAAAATGACTTCACAGCCATGGAAAACGCCCGTCTTAGTGATTGCCGATGATTTTACCGGTGCTAATGATGCGGGCAGCGGGCTGGCACGCGCCGGAGCGCGCGTGCATGTGATGTTTGACAGCAGCACGCCCCATCCAGCTGGCAGCGCTGATGTGCTGGTGATCAGCACCGATAGCCGCGCGGTAAACGCGCAAGAAGCGGCGCGTCGCACTCTTGCTGCGCTGGAGCAGCATCAGGCGATGGCCAACGATGGCTGGCTGTTTAAGAAGATCGATTCCACGCTGCGCGGCAATCCCGGTGCGGAAATCAGCGCGGCGCTGCAGGCCAGCGGCAAAAAATTAGCATTGGTAGTGCCGGCGGTGCCGAAACTGGGGCGTACCACGCGCAACGGTGAAGTCTGGATCGATCAGCAGCGTTTGATTGATACCGAATTCGCCAGCGATCCCAAAACCCCGGTTACCAGCAGCCATGTGCTGACGTGCCTGCAAATGCAGAGCATCTTGCCCGGCGAGACCCTCGACCTCGCCACGGTACGCGACGCACAACTGGCCCAGGTACTGGCGAGCAAACAGGGGTTGCTGGTGGTGGATATCGAGCAGGACGCCGACCTTGCCTTATTAATGGCGGCGGCGGCCGCGCTAGATGAGCGGCCACTATTGGCCGGAGCCTCAGGCCTGAGCGATGCGCTGGGCGAACTGCTGGCTGCCCGTCGGCCGCGTCCGGTGCTGGCGGTGGTGGGTTCGATGAGCGCAATGGCGCAGCAGCAAATTGCGCGCCTTGCCAGCCAGCGCGACATCCGCATTATCGACATTGATATCCGCCAGCTGTTTGCCCAGCCTGCCTGGCCGCAAGCCGCCGAATGGCAACAGGCGATGCTGCAGGCGCTGCACGATGGCGCGCATTGCGTGCTGCGCACTACACAGCATGCCGATCAGCGTCACGACATTGAGCAACTCTGCCAGCAGCATCAGGTTTCGCGGCAGGCATTAGGCGAACGCATCTGCCAGTTTCTCGCGCAGTTAACCAGCACCGTTTGTCGTCAGGTGCAGCCTGCGGGGCTTTATCTCTCCGGCGGAGATGTGGCGATTGCCGTGGCGCAGGCATTAGGTGCCAGCGGTTTCCAGATTCAGGGCCTGGTGGCGGGCTGTGTGCCGCACGGGGTTTTGCTTAACAGTGAATTACACCTGCCGGTGATGACCAAAGCAGGTGGCTTTGGTGACGAAAACACCCTGGTAGAAGCCATTCGTTTTATTGAGGAGAAGTTGAGTGAATAAAATTATTGCGATTACCATGGGCGATCCGGCGGGCATTGGCCCTGAGATCATCATTAAAGCGCTGGCAGAAGGTGATTTAGCGGGCGTGCCGGCCGTCGTCGTCGGCTGCGCCAACACGCTGCGCCGGGTGATGGGGTTAAATGTGACGCCGCAGGCTGAGCTGCGCGTGCTTGACCAGGTTACCGATGCGCACTTCGCGCCGGGCATTATTAATGTGATTGATGAACCGCTGGCGGATGCGGATGCGCTAAAACCGGGCGTGGTGCAGAAAGAGGCGGGCGATCTGGCGTGGCGCTGTGTTAAGCGCGCCACCGAATTGGCACTGGCCGGAGAAGTTCACGCCATTGCGACCGCGCCGCTGAATAAAGAAGCGCTGCACTCGGCAGGTCACCTGTATCCTGGCCACACCGAACTGCTGGCACAGCTCACCAATACTAAAAACTACGCCATGGTGCTCTATACCGATAAGCTGAAAGTGATTCACGTCACGACGCATATCGCGCTGCGTAAGTTCCTCGACACCTTAAACGGTGAACGCATTCAGACGGTGATCGGCATGGCCGACAGCTTCCTGCGCCGCGTCGGGTTCGATAAGCCGCGCATCGCGGTGGCGGGAGTTAATCCTCATGCCGGTGAAAACGGTCTGTTCGGCGATGAGGAGATCACTATCGTCGCGCCTGCGATTAACGTGATGAAACAGCAGGGCATTGATGTGCATGGCCCATGCCCGCCCGATACCGTGTTCCTGCAGTGTCAGGAAGGGCAGTACGATATGGTGGTCGCGATGTACCACGATCAAGGACATATCCCACTGAAGTTATTGGGTTTCTATGATGGCGTGAATATTACTGCGGGCTTGCCCTTTATCCGCACATCGGCGGACCACGGCACCGCATTTGATATCGCCTGGACAGGTAAAGCGAACTCTGCGAGCATGGCAATCTCCATTAAACTCGCGATGCAGCTTGCATAGGGAAATATGAAGGGACAAAGCCGTCTCGACCAGATTATGGACTATCTGAAGAGTCATAATCTGGTCACCGTTGAACAACTGGTGAGCGCTATTTCCGCTTCGCCAGCGACCATCCGCCGCGATCTGATTAAGCTGGACAAGGAGGGCGTCATTAGCCGCAGCCACGGCGGCGTCACGCTCAATCGCTTTATCCCCAACCAGCCCACTACGCTGGAGAAGATGCAGCGTAATCTGGCGGAAAAACAGGCCATTGCCCAGTTTGCCGCCCGTTATGTGCAGTCGGGTGATGCGGTGGTATTGGATGCCGGCACCACCATGCTGGAGCTGGCGCGCCAGCTAACGCATCTCAAGCTGCGCGTTATCACCGCCGATCTGCATATCGCGCTGTTTTTATCCGAGTTTAAGCAGATCGAAACCACCATTATTGGCGGACGCATCGATGATTCCAGCCAGTCGTGTATTGGTGAGCACGGGCGTCGCCTGTTGCGCAGCATCAATCCGGATATCGCCTTTGTCAGCTGTAACTCGTGGAGTATCGAACGCGGCATTACCACGCCAACCGAAGATAAAGCCGGATTGAAGATGGACTTGCTGGCCAATGCGCGCCGCCGGGTGCTGCTGGCTGACAGCAGTAAATACGGCTCCTGGTCGCTGTACTGCGCGGCACCGATTGATAGCCTGACTGATGTGGTGACGGATGCGCGTCTGGATGAAGCGGTATGTCGCGACCTGCGCGAGCGTGGAATTGGTCTGGAGTTAACGGTTTAGGTTTGGATCGTGCTGGCTGTCCCCCATCCCGGCCTTCCCCCGCAAGCAGGGGAAGGAGACGCTGCCACATGCAACTCCCAACTCACATATAGCAGCATCTTCCTCCCCCATTTATGGGGGAGGACCGAGGAAGGGGACAGCCAGCACCATCGAAGGGGACAGCGAGCACCAACCGAAGGGGAACCGATTACTTCACGTAAGCCAGCAAACTCAGCGAATCGCGCGCTAACGACTTACACTTCTTGTCGTTGGTAATGGCGATGCCGCTCAAATCCTTGTAGCTCTCTTCACCGAGCGACTTCATGTTGTAGTTGCTGTAGTTGCTCAGATCCCAACGGTTCTGTTGGGCAAAAAACACCAACGCTTTACGAATCTGCGCGTCCGGCAAATCCTGATAGCCACAATCGTTCTTCAGATAAACGAACACCGCGGTGAGGTCGGCGAGATCTTCTGCTTCGGATTCACTCAGGGCAAAACTGGTGGAGGAGAAGCCAAGGAGTCCCGCCAGCAGCAGGATCTTGATGCTTTTCGTCATAATGATTCTCAACAAGGGACAATTTATTGACGTTAGCACAGTTATTGCCGCTATTCCGCTAAATTTGCCCTTTCGGGCCATTCACGCGCTTTTTCTCAGTGCATTCTGTTTCAGCACTTGACCCTCCCGCAGGGTAAAGGTTTACGCTGTGCCCTTATTCACGACAAGGATAAGAATATGCAACGTCGTCATTTTCTAAAGTTGACTGCCGCTCTCAGCGCCGCCGGTGCGCTGCCGCTATGGAGCCGCTCACTAATGGCCGCCACGCGACCGTTATTGCCGATCCCTTCCATTTTGGAACCTGACGCACGCGGGCAATACACGCTGACCGCCATGACCGGCAGCAGCCAATGGAACGGCAAAGCGGTGCCCACCTGGGGCTACAACGGCGGATTGTTAGGGCCAGCACTCAGATTGCAGCGCGAAAAAAACGTCACGGTAAATATTCATAACCAACTGCCTGAAGCCACTACGTTGCACTGGCATGGCCTGGAAATTCCTGGCGATGTTGATGGCGGTCCGCAAGGGATCATTGCGCCAGGTGCCACGCGTCAGGTGAGTTTTACCCCGGATCAACCGGCCGCCACCTGCTGGTTCCATCCGCATCAACACGGCAAAACCGGCTATCAGGTGGCGCAAGGTCTGGCGGGATTGGTGCTGCTGGAAGATGAAGCGTCCGGCAAACTGCGCCTGCCGATGCAGTGGGGCGAAGATGACGTGCCGCTGATTTTCCAGGATAAACAGCTGAATAAAGCGGGGACGCAAATCGATTATCAACTCGATATCATGCGCGCCGCGGTGGGCTGGTTTGGCGATCTGATGCTGACCAACGGCGTGCCATATCCGCAGCATGCCGTACCGCGCGGCTGGCTGCGCCTGCGTTTGCTCAACGGCTGTAACGCGCGCTCGCTGCATATCGCGACAAGCGATCGGCGTCCGCTGTATGTGATCGCCAGCGACGGCGGTTTACTGGCCGAACCGGTGAAAGTGACGAGCCTGCCGCTGTTACCGGGCGAGCGTTTTGAGGTGATGGTGGATACGTCGGATGGCAAAACCTTCGACATGGTGACGCTGCCGGTTACGCAGATGGGCATGACGCTTGCCCCGTTCGATCAACCTTTGCCGCTGGTGCAGATCATGCCGCTACGCGTGATGGCCAGCGGTACGCTGCCGGACAAATTGGTGGATTTGCCGCCGGTTCCTGCAACGGATGGCCTGCAAAGCCGCTGGCTACAGCTGATGATGGATCCGCAGCTTGATCAGCAAGGCATGCAGGCGCTGATGGATCGCTACGGTGACAAAGCCATGGGCGGTGTGAAAATGGATCATGGCAACATGGCGATGAGTAACAGCGCGCAGCCGATGGATCATGGTGACATGGCGATGGATCACGGCAGCCACGGTAAAGCTGCGGCGTATGATTTCCACAACGGCAACAAGATCAACGGCCAGGCCTTCAATATGACCAAGCCGATGTTCAATGTGGAACTGGGTAAACTGGAGAAGTGGACCCTCTCCGGTGAAGGCGATGCGATGCTGCATCCGTTCCACATTCATGGCACACAATTCCGCATCCTGTCAGAAAACGGCAAGCCGCCGGAGCCGCATCGTGCCGGCTGGAAAGACATTGTCAGCGTAAACGGCTGGCGCAGCGAAGTGCTGGTGCGCTTCAACTATGTCGCCAACGCTGAGAATGCCTATATGGCGCATTGCCATCTGCTCGAGCATGAAGATACCGGCATGATGCTGGGCTTTAGCGTCAGTTAATCGCGGCTTCAAGCGCCAGACGCATATCTTCAATCAGGTCGTCGGGATGCTCGATACCAATTGACAGGCGCACGGTGGCATCGCTGATGCCAATGCGTTGCCGCACCTCCTGCGGCACGCCCGAATGGGTGGTGCTGGCAGGATGGCTGGCGAGCGATTCGGTGCCGCCCAGGCTTACCGCCAGCTTGAACAGCGCCAGCGTATTGAGGAAGCGGAACGCCGCCGCTTGTCCGCCACGAATATCAAATGAGAAGGTCGAGCCGGCGCCGCTGCACTGGCGCTGATACGTTTTGCCGGCTGGGCTCTCTGCATCGAGATACGGCAGCCAATGCAGCTTTTCTACCTGTGGATGATCGCGCAAAAACGCCGCCACTTTATCCGCATTGCTGGCCGCCTTCTCCATACGCAGCGACAGCGTCTCCAGCGAGCGGCCGATCATCCAGCTGGAGTGCGGATCAAGCTGGGTGCCGATGGCGCTACGCAGCGAACGCACCTTGCTCACCAGCGCTTTACTGCCGAGCACCGCGCCGGCAATCAAATCCGAATGGCCACCCACATATTTAGTCAGCGAATAGAGCGACAAATCTGCGCCGTGCTGTAACGGATGCTGAAACACCGGGCCGAGCAGGGTGTTGTCGCAGGCGAGAATCGGCCGTGAACCTTGCTGCTGCGCAATCACATCGGCAACCTGCTGCATTAACTGGATGTCGACCAAACTGTTGGTGGGATTGGCTGGCGTCTCAATCAAAATCAGCGCCACGCGTCCGCGCTGCCATGCGAGCTTAGCCGCTTCATGTACCTTATCTTCGTCGGTGCCATCGCTGAAACCCACCGCTTTAATTTCCAGATCGTGTAGCGTTTTGCTCAGCAGCGTTTCGGTGCCGCCGTACAGCGGCTGGGAGTGCAGAATCACCTCGCCAGGGCGGGCAAAGGTCAACAGCGTGGTGGCAATCGCTGACATCCCGGAGGAGAACAGCGCTGCACTTTCCGCACCTTCGTAGACCGCCAGCCGATCTTCAACGATTTCGCTGTTGGGATGGTTAAAGCGCGAATAGACTAATCCGCCACTTTTGCCTTCTGGCGGCTGCTTGCGCCCGGCGACGAAATCAAAAAAGTCCTGTCCCTCTTCGGCGCTGTTAAAAACAAAAGTCGAGGTGAGAAACACCGGCGGTTTCACCGCGCCTTCCGACAGTTGCGGATCGTAGCCGTAATTCAGCATCTGCGTTTCCGGGTGCAAATCGCGCGTACCAATCTGTGTTTTTTTACTGGATGAAGCGGTCATAGGAACTCCAGAACCAAGCGGTGAAGGGGCGGACTCGTCCATACAGTTAACGCCAGCGTGATAAATTTCGCCACGGAATCGTTTGCGTTCTGTGCGCGGCGTTAGACGCCAGCTCGACTATGATAGACTTCGTGGCTTTCCAAAAACCGTAATTGGACGCATGCAATGAAACATACCGTCGACGTGATGATCTCCGAGCAAGAGATCGCAACCCGGATTGCCGAACTGGGCAAGCAGATTAGCGAGCACTACCGCGACAGCGGCAGCGAAATGGTGTTAGTAGGTTTGCTGCGCGGCTCCTTTATGTTTATGGCCGATCTGTGCCGCACCATCGACGTGCCGCATGAAGTCGACTTTATGACCGCCTCCAGCTACGGCAGCGGCATGTCGAGCACGCGCGACGTAAAAATCCTCAAAGATCTCGACGAAGATATTCGCGGCAAGGATGTGCTGATCGTCGAAGACATCATCGATTCCGGCAACACCCTGAGCAAAGTGCGCGAAATTCTGCGCCTGCGCGAGCCGAAATCGCTGGCAATTTGTACCTTGCTGGATAAGCCGGAGCGCCGTGAAGTGGATGTCACCGTGGAATACGTCGGCTTCACCATTCCAGATGAGTTTGTGGTGGGCTTTGGCATCGACTACGCGCAGCGTTATCGCCATTTGCCGTATATCGGCAAAGTTATCCCGACCGGTGAATAACCGCACAATCGTCCAAGGCTAATCTCCCCAGCCTGCGATAAACTGCGCAGCCCGTGAGCCAACCGCTTATGGGCTGGCTTGACTCTCTGCTAAACTCCTTTGATTTCTCAATCTTTATTATCGCGACAGCGCATGCCTCTTCGTTCGCGCGCACTATCATTACACGTGGCTGTGATGTCACAACAATAAGGTATGGATTCACAATGACATATGCACTGGAAATTTCCGGGCTGACCAAAACCTATCCCGGCGGCGTACAGGCGCTGAAAGGACTCGATCTCAATGTGGAAGCGGGGGATTTTTACGCCTTGCTCGGGCCGAACGGCGCCGGAAAATCCACTACCATCGGTATTATCAGCTCGCTGGTGAATAAATCTGGTGGCAGCGTGCGGGTGTTTGGTTATGACCTGCAAAAAGATGTGGTCAACGCCAAGCGTCAGCTCGGGCTGGTGCCGCAGGAGTTCAACTTCAACCCGTTTGAAACCGTGATGCAGATTGTGGTGAATCAGGCGGGTTACTACGGCGTGGAACGTGCCGAAGCCAATAAGCGTGCAGAAAAATACCTTAACCAGCTTGATCTATGGGGCAAGCGCAACGAACGTGCGCGTATGCTTTCGGGCGGGATGAAGCGCCGCCTGATGATTGCGCGTGCCTTGATGCATGAGCCGAAGCTGCTCATCCTCGATGAACCCACTGCGGGCGTGGATATCGAACTGCGCCGTTCGATGTGGAGTTTCCTGAAAGAGCTGAATATCAAAGGCACCACCATCATTCTCACCACGCACTATCTGGAAGAGGCGGAGATGCTGTGTCGCAATATTGGCATCATTCAGAGCGGCGAGCTGGTGGAAAACACGTCGATGAAAGGGCTGCTCTCCAAGCTGCAATCCGAAACCTTCATTCTGGATCTCGCTCCGCGCAGTCCGCTGCCGCTGCTGGAGGGCTTCCAGTATCGACTGGTGGATACCTCCACGCTGGAAGTGGAAGTGATGCGCGAGCAAGGACTGAACAGCGTGTTCAGTCAGCTGAGCGCGCAGGGCGTGCAGGTACTGAGTATGCGCAATAAAGCTAACCGCCTTGAGGAGCTGTTCGTCAGCCTGACACAGGGAAAAACAGGAGTGAAAGCATGACGCACTTGTATTGGGTGGCGCTCAAGAGTATCTGGAGCAAAGAGATTAACCGCTTCGCCCGCATCTGGATTCAGACGCTGGTGCCGCCGGTAATCACCATGACGCTCTATTTCATCATCTTCGGCAATCTGATTGGTTCGCGCATCGGCGATATGCACGGTTTCAGCTACATGCAGTTTATCGTGCCGGGCCTGATCATGATGGCGGTGATCACTAACGCTTACGCCAACGTGGCGTCATCGTTCTTCAGCGCCAAGTTCCAGCGCAATATTGAAGAGCTGCTGGTGGCGCCGGTGCCAACGCACATCATCATCGCTGGTTATGTCGGCGGTGGCGTGGCGCGTGGCGTGTGCGTGGGGATTTTGGTTACCGCGATTTCACTGTTCTTCGTGCCGTTCCACGTACATTCATGGTCGATGGTGGCGCTGACGCTGCTGCTGACAGCGATCTTGTTCTCGCTGGCGGGCCTGCTGAATGCGGTCTTCGCGCGCACCTTTGACGATATCAGCCTGATTCCGACCTTCGTGCTGACGCCGTTAACCTATCTTGGCGGCGTGTTCTACTCGTTGACGTTGCTGCCGCCGTTCTGGCAAGCGGTGTCGAAGCTCAATCCGGTGGTGTATATGATCAGCGGCTTCCGTTACGGTTTCCTCGGCATCAACGATGTGCCGCTGGTGTTTACGCTATCGGTGCTGATTGCCTTTATCGTGGTGTTTTACGTGCTGGTGTATACGCTGATTCAGCGTGGGCGGGGATTAAGAACATAAGTTCGTCTGGTCTCGGAATAAAAAATGCAGCTGCGGCTGCATTTTTTATGCGTAATTCCCAACTGGTTTAAGAAGGGTCTTGTTAGGGCGGTGGTGAACTTCTCGTATTTTGCTGGGCTGGCATAGACGGCATCAGGGAAGTAGCAATGAATCGTGTTTCATGGATCGATAACTTACGCGGGATGAGTATCCTCGCAGTGATATTTTTGCATTGTATGATTGCGGTGAATCAGCAGGCGGGACATTTCACGGCATTCAATGAACTGGTTAATCAGCTATTAGCACCTGTGCGGATGGGGTTGATGTGCTTTATCTCCGGGATGTTTGTCGAGAGTGGTTTACGCAAAGGCGTTAACCGCTATTTACGTAATAAAGTCAGCACTATTCTTTATCCCTTCGCAATTTGGGCGCTTATTTATGGCGGACTTAAATTCCTGTTTAGCTCGATGGCCAATCATCCACAGTCGCCATTGGGCATTATTTTAGGTCATCTGAGCGGTGGCGATATCACGTGGTTTCTGCATTCACTGTTCTTATTCTTCGTGCTGATCATTCCGGCGCGTCGTTTGCCATGCTGGCTGGTGCTAGCGTTGTGCATCATTGGTAGCCTGTGGCTTCCCGCTATTCCCGCTGATTCACTCTTTGCCAGCTTTGATAATCTGCATATCAATAAATCGATAACCTTATTCGCTTTTTTCTATGTGGGTGACTGGCTGGTGCGCAATGACACGGATATTGCACTGGTGGCACAGCGTCGTCAGGTGATGGGAATCTCACTGGCAAGTTTTCTCTTGCTTTCAACATTCAGCTTATGGGGCGGATTAGGCCAGCATTCACCTTTGATGCTGCCTTTAGCCCTCGTCTCAATTCCGCTGTTTGTGCTACTTGCTGAGCGGGTTCATCTTCGCTGGATAAACTATATTGGTCGTCATTCGATAGTGTTTTATTTGTCGCATTACCTGGCGATTCAGGTGTGCAGTAAATTCCTGCGTGTGGAGCACTCAACGCTGTGGCTGGATGATATGCGTTTTCTGCTGGCATTTATGGCGGCCGTCGCACTGCCCGCTGTGCTCTGTCAGCTACGCGATAGAGGCTGGTTTGGCTGGTTATTCACGCTAAAAAGAAAGAGAACGTCGCCACTGGTGAGTGCGTAATACGGGAAATCAAAGAGAAGGGCGCGGTGTAAAAACCGCGCCCTTGCTGTATCAGGCTACCTGAACTGGAAGGGCCTTAGCGAGGCGCTTCATTTCATTGTCGCCTTCAAAATAGGCGACTTTCGGCTGCCAGCTGCGCGCGACTTCATCTTCCACCTGCACGTAAGAGCAGATGATCATGATATCGCCAGCACAGGCACAGCGCGCGGCGGCGCCGTTGACCGAAATGATCTTCGAGCCACGTTCAGCGGCAATCGCATAGGTTGAAAAACGCTGGCCGTTGGTGACGTTATAGATGTCGATGGCTTCATACTGCAGAATGCCGGACGCATCGAGGAAATCCTGGTCAATGGCGCAGGAACCTTCGTAATGCAAATCTGCCTGGGTGACTTTAACGCGATGCAGTTTGCCCTGAAGTACGGTACGAATCATAGCGGGATAACCTTATTATGCTGCTGATAAACGACGGAAAATTACTCCGTCAGATCCACTTGCTGATTATCGATCAGCCGCGCATTGCCCAGCCAGGCGGCCATTAAAATCACCGCGCGTTGGCTATCGACAGTTAGCGCTTGCAGGGTTGCGGCATCGCAGATGGCTAATCCATCCGGACGGAAACCCTGATCGCGCAGCGACGCTTCCGCTTGCTCGATAATCTCTTCGACATGGCGCTCGCCATTGCTCAGACGCTCGGCCATGCTGTTCATCACCTTACTGAGACCGGCGGCGATTTTACGTTCGTCGGCGGTGAGATAACCGTTGCGCGAACTCAGCGCCAGACCATCTTGGGCGCGCACCGTTGGCACACCCACGATCTCAATATCGAAGCCCATATCCGCCACCATCTTGCGGATAATCGCCAGCTGTTGAAAATCTTTCTCGCCGAAGCAGGCGATGTCGGGCTGCACCAGATTGAACAATTTGCTGACGACGGTGGAGACGCCGCGGAAATGGCCCGGACGGCTGGCGCCTTCCAGCAGCGATGAGAGTCCCGGTACTTCGACAAACGTCTGGCTATCGAGACCTTGCGGGTAAACCTCCGCTGGCGCCGGCGCAAATACCACATCGACGCTGTGACGATTGAGCTTCTCGCAATCGTCCTGCAGCGTGCGTGGATAGCGCGCCAGGTCGTCGAGACGCTCAAACTGCATCGGGTTAACGAAAATGGATACCACCACAATATCGGCCCGTTCACGCGCTTCATCGACCAACGTCAGATGACCGTCATGCAGGTTGCCCATGGTCGGGACGAGCGCGATACGTTTGCCTGCCTGACGCCAGCGACGAATTTCACGACGCAGCATCGGCAGTGTTTCGATGATCAGCACTGCAAATCTCCTGATTTACTGGAAACTGTGTTCAGCGGCTGGATAGATGCCCGCTTCAACGTCGGCGATATATTGGCGAATCGCCGCACGAATGTCGCCAGTTTCGGCGAGGAAATTTTTGGCAAATTTGGGAATGTGGCCGCCGGTAATGCCAAAGGCGTCATGCATCACCAGAATCTGACCGTCGGTGACGTTGCCAGCGCCGATACCAATCACCGGCACCGACAGCGCTTTGGTGACGCGCTCGGCCAATGCCACCGGGACGCACTCCAGCACCAGCAGCTGCATGCCCGCGGCTTCCAGCGCTAGTGCATCAGCCAGCAGACGTTCGGCGGCGGCTTCATCGCGGCCCTGTACTTTATAGCCGCCGAAAACATTAACCGATTGCGGTGTCAGTCCCAGATGGCCGCACACCGGTACGGCGCGCTCGGTCAGCATGCGCACGGTTTCCGCCAGCCACTCGCCGCCCTCCAGCTTCACCATGTTGGCACCGGCGCGCATCAGCTGCGCGGCATTAGTGAAGGTGTGTTCCGGCGTGGCATAACTCATAAACGGCAGGTCAGCCATTAACAGTGCCTGCGGCGCGCCACGGCGCACGGCGGCGGTATGATAAGCGATATCCGCGACGGTAACCGGTAACGTCGATTCATGGCCTTGCACGGTCATGCCGAGCGAATCACCAATCAGCATCACCTGAATGCCTTCATTGGCAAAGAGACGGGCAAAACTAAAATCGTACGCCGTCAGCGTGGCAAATTTGCGGCCGCTGGTTTTGAGTTGGCGTAGATGGGAGATAGTTGTCGGTTTCATCGCACACTCCAGAGTTTTCTGATGCGCGCAGTGTACTACGGGTTACTCAGACCACAAACGGATAGCGCTGCGATCCAGCCTGGCAAGAATCTCAGCCAATGCTTGCCCGTTTGGCAGCGCCAGCTGCGGCGCAATCTCTAGCAACGGCACCAGCATAAAAGCGCGATTGTGCATGTCGTAATGCGGCACGGTGAGACGCGGGGTGTTAATCGTAGCGTTGCCAAACAGCATGATGTCGAGATCCAGCGTACGCGGTCCCCAACGTTCAGCTTTACGCACGCGACCGTGATCCAGCTCGATACGTTGCGTGTGATCGAGCAGCGCTTCGGCAGCCAACGCGGTTTCCAGTTCCACCACCGCATTGAGGTAATCGGGCTGATCCGGTGGGCCGTACGGCGGCGTGCGATATAACGAAGAGGTTTTGAGGCGCGAGGTGTGCGGAATGGCATCCAGTGCGGCCAGCGCTGCATCAACCTGATGCAGCGGATCGGCCAGATTACTGCCTAAAGCGAGGTAAACGCGGGTCATTGCGCGCTATTGGTATCGCGACGTGGCCCGGTTGGACGGCGGCGTGGACGGCGCGGTTTACGGCGCGGTGCCGGATCGTCGCCCAGCGTGGTCATCATGGTTTTCTGCTGAACCGGCGCGGCCGCCTGGAACTCGCCCCACCAATGCGTCAGCTTTTGCAGCTCAGGATTGTTTTCCACATCGGCACGCAGCGCCATCAGGTCGTAAGCGGCGCGGAACTTAGGATGCTCCATCAGCTTCCACGCACGTTTGCCGTGACGACGCGACATGCGCAACTGCAGCTGCCAGATATCGCGAATCAAAGTGGTGATACGTTTCGGAATCGCTAGCGCGCGGCAGGCTTCATCCAGAATTTCGTTCATCGACAGGGCAAAGGCATCGTAATAGGTCAGGCCGCTTTCCTGCGCAATACGCTCGGCGGATTCCAGCTGCGGATACCAGAACATGGCGGCAAACAGGAAGGCCGGGTTAACGCGCATATCATTTTGAATACGCGTATCAGTATTTTTCAGCACCTGCGCCAGCATGCGCTCCATCAGGCTGTCGCTTTCGGCGGTGAAACCCCGCGTCAGCGTCGGGAACAGCGGCTGGAACAGCTGATATTCACGCATCATCTGATAGGTGCGGTAGCCGTAACCGGCCTGCAGCAGCTTGAGTGACTCTTCAAACATACGCGCCGGAGGAATGTCATTCAGCAGCGTCGCCAGGCGCGGGATCGGCTCGGCGGTTTCTGCAGCAATACGCATCTGCAGCTTGGCGGCAAAACGTACCACACGCAGCATGCGCACCGGATCTTCGCGATAGCGGGTTTCCGGATCGCCAATCAGGCGAATGATGCCTTCGTGCAGATCGTGCAGGCCGCCAACGTAATCGCGGACGGTGAAATCGGCCACGCTGTAATAGAGGCTGTTGATGGTCAGATCGCGGCGCTGGGCATCATCTTCAATGCTGCCGAAGATGTTGTCGCGCAGCAGCATGCCGTTCTGGCCGCGCTGCGAGCTATTGCGATCTTCTTCGCTCTCTTCCTGATGATGGCCGCGGAAGGTGGCAACTTCGATCACTTCCGGACCGAACATCACATGTGCCAGACGGAAACGACGACCCACCAGGCGGCAGTTGCGGAACAGCTTGCGCATCTGCTCAGGCGTGGCGTTGGTGGTGATATCAAAGTCTTTTGGCTTGCTGCCGAGCAGCAAATCACGCACGCCGCCGCCAACCAGGTAAGCTTCGTATCCGGCTTTGTTCAGGCGATAGAGCACTTTAAGGGCGTTTTCGCTGATATCTTTGCGTGAGATGTTGTGGCTTTCGCGTGGAATGACGGTCATCAGACTCTTCTCAGCTTCCACCTCTTCAGGCGCCTCCTCATCACGCTTGAGGACTCTCCGGCAAAAATTAGCGACTCGGGTAAAAATGGGACACCTCGACAGTGATAAAAGGGTGTTAATAAAATCAGCGGCTAATCATAGCCTGTTGAGAACCATTTAGGAATGGCGATGTCGTTTCATCGGGCTTGAGACCGTTCTGCAACGGAATCAGGCGGATATTCCACTGCGCGACGGCCTGTTTCAGCAGGTTTTCCAGCGATTCATCCTGCCATCCTGGCGAAACCGGTTGACCGAGAAAGCGCAGCGCCTGCACCAGCAGCGGTCGCGCATCGCCGGTTGGCAGCGCGGGCGCATGATTTTGCTTTGAAAGTTTATTGCCATCCTGATTGACCGCGAGCGGTAAATGCAGGTAATCCGGCACCGGCCAGGCGAACTGCTGATAAAGCGCTATCTGGCGCACCGTCGGCTCAATTAAATCTGCGCCGCGCACAATTTCCGTTACGCCTTGAAAATGGTCATCGACCACCACCGCCAGGTTATAGGCAAATAGCCCATCACGGCGATGGATAATAAAATCTTCCTGTGCCAGCTGCACTTCCGCCTGTAAATGGCCACGCAGACGATCGTCAAAACCGAAAACGGGTGCATGTTGACGCAGGCGTAATGCGGCATCATCGGGCGGCAGCTGCAAATCGCGGCAGTGGCCGTCATAAAATCCGCCTGACTGCTGAATACGGCGCCGGGTACAGCGGCAGAAGTAACTTTGACGATGGCTTTGCAGCCAGCTCAGCGCGGCACGATAGGCATCATGACGCTGCGACTGCCACAGGACTTCGCCATCCCACTGCAAACCGTAATGTTCCAGCTGCTGCAAAATACGCGTTGCCGCACCGGGAACTTCACGTGGCGGATCGATATCTTCGATGCGCACCAGCCAGCTTCCCTGTTGCGCACGCGCACTCAGGTAACTGCCTAACGCAGCAATCAGCGAACCAAAATGCAGGTCACCCGAAGGAGAGGGAGCGAAACGCCCAATGCAGGGAGGAGTTAAAGCGGTCATTTGGAAGTGTACCGCACGTCGGGAAAACAGGGATTTTCCCGGCTGTGCGGTAACAGTTTGCTCACGGCCATTAGCCAGCCATCTGCTTCTCGCGGATTTCTGCCAGCGTTTTGCAGTCGATGCAGAGGTCAGCAGTCGGACGCGCTTCGAGGCGGCGAATACCAATTTCTACACCGCAGGAATCACAGTAGCCGAAATCGTCGTCATCCACTTTCTTAAGCGTTTTCTCAATCTTTTTAATGAGTTTACGCTCACGATCGCGGTTACGTAATTCCAGGCTGAACTCTTCTTCCTGTGCGGCACGGTCGACCGGATCCGGGAAGTTGGCAGCTTCGTCCTGCATGTGCGACACAGTGCGATCTACTTCATCCCGAAGTTGGTTGCGCCAGGCTTCCAGAATCTTACGGAAGTGACCTAGCTGGGCGTCGTTCATATACTCTTCGCCCGGTTTCACCTGATACGGCTCCACTCCAGCAATGGCGAGGATACTCAGGGACGATGTTTTACGGTTTTGCCCTTCTTGCATGTTGTTTCTCCTGGATAACACGCACTTCCCTAGATGCTTCAAGTTGCTTGTGCACTGGCTGCGTTCATTCATCTTCGTAACTTACGTGGGTAAGCACCGGAGATTCATTCTGTTGCCATCTTCCTGCAACCCGAAATATTTAGGGCTTATCGATTCCCATAAAGGGAAAAAAACAGGCCGCTATAAATAGCAGAAGCAATCAAGGTTGGCAATTATTCCTGACCACTGCTTGACAAGCCTCTGAAGAATCGCGTATTCAGCGCCTCGCCGAGAACAATCCTGGCACACCAAATTGCTATAAATATTACAACGCTACGTTAATCGGACGCGTTAGTAACATCTTTAGCGGTGATATCTGAGCTTGATACGCTAACACCTCTACACCACAACGCTGCGCCTGTTCCAGTAGTTCTGCGTATTGCACGTCGATATGGCGTGCCGGGGAAACGTCCTCAATCCCCGTATGCAAAACCGCGAACAACAAAACGGCTCGATGACCTTCTGCCACGATAGTGCTGAGTTCGCGCAGATGTTTCTGACCTCGAGTCGTCACGGCATCCGGAAAATAGCCTTTACCTAGATGTAAAAGGGTGACGGACTTGACTTCAATATAGCAGTTCGATCGACCCTCCGCTTGCAGCAGAAAGTCAATTCGGCTTTTTTCCGTGCCGTATTTCACTTCAGGCTGGCAGTGGCTGTAAGCGGATAATTCCGGAATTGCATTGTGGCTTAGCGCCTCACGTACCAACTGGTTGGCGCGCAGCGTATTGACGCAGATCCAGTGGCCTTGTTGGGTCTCAGTGAGCTCCCAACTGTGTGGATATTTTCGCGTAACGCTCTCGGAGGTTGAGTACCACACCGTGTCACCCGGCGTGGCACAACCGGTCATCGCGCCGGTGTTGGCGCAGTGAATAGTTAGTGTTTCGCCTTCCGGCGTGATCACATCGGCTAAAAAACGTTTGTAACGGGCGATCAAGCGGGCGGGTTTGAGCGGGGGATCGAACTGCATTTACTCTCCTGATGATAGTAGCGGCCAGCGGGCCAGCGCCTGATAACGCGTGCGGCCGCGCGTCACGTTGGAGGCGAACAGTGCAAAATGATGGATATCAGTGCGCCAGTGAAAGCCGCGCGCGGGTAGCGCGACCTGTGACGCCGCATGGCGCAACAGCGTGACGTGCGGATGGAATGGCTGCGCACTTTGCGCACAACCGTGCCGTGCGGCTTGCGCACGCAACAGGCTGGCGAGCTGCAGCAGGCCGCGCGGCGCACGCTGGCAACCCAGCCACACCACGCCGGGGCGCGGCCAGTGTCCGGCATCATCCAAATCCAGCGCAAAGCCCGGCTGCACAATGCGCGAGGCTAACAGTTGCAGCTTACGTGATGTCTCATCGCCTACCTCGCCGAGAAAGGCCAGCGTCAGGTGCAAATTGGCCGCCTCGACCGGTTTACCCGCCTCAGCCGCAAAGTTATCTGCGCGCCACTGCACCAGCTGTTGCTGGAGCGGAGCGGGCAGTTCAAGAGCAAAAAACAGACGTTGCGTTGCCAGGTTGGCCTCCGGTAAACCGCGCTTGAGAGTGCTACAATGCGCGCCATCTTAGCACAGGCATTTTGGGAGATGAGTTTGAGTGAGTTACCGGTAAGCGAGGTGTTGCCTGAACTGCTGGCCGCGCTGGCGCAGTCGCCGCAGGTGTTGCTGGCGGCGCCGACCGGCGCAGGTAAATCCACCTGGCTGCCGCTACAGCTGCTGCAACATGCCAAACTGCCCGGCCGCATCATCATGCTGGAGCCGCGCCGCCTGGCTGCACGCAACGTGGCGCAACGGCTGGCGGAGCTGCTCGGCGAACAGCCAGGCGCAACGGTGGGTTATCGCATGCGCGGGGAGAACTGCTGCGGTGCTAACACGCGTCTGGAAGTGGTGACTGAGGGCATCCTGACGCGCATGCTGCAGCGCGATCCGATGCTGGAGGGTGTCTCGCTGGTGATTCTGGATGAATTCCACGAACGCAGCTTGCAGGCCGATCTTGCGCTGGCGCTGCTGCTCGATGTGCAGCAAGGACTGCGCGACGATCTGAAAATCCTGCTGATGTCGGCGACACTCGACAATCAGCGTTTGCGTCAGCTGCTGCCTGACGCGCCCTTTGTGGTGTCTGAAGGCCGCAGCTTCCCGGTTACGCGGCGCTATGCCTCGCTCAATAGTCAGCAACGCTTTGAAGAAGCGGTGGCGCGCGAAGTCGCGCAGCTGCTGCGCGAAGAGCCGGGTTCGCTGCTGCTGTTCTTACCTGGCGTGGCAGAAATTGAGCGCGTGAAGCGCGAGCTGGAGGCGCGGGTCGGCGAAGAGGTTGATCTCTCTCCTTTATATGGTGCGCTTTCGCTGGATGCGCAACGCCGCGCGATTTTGCCCTCTCCGGCAGGTCGTCGCAAAGTGGTGCTGGCGACCAATATCGCGGAAACCAGTTTGACCATCGAAGGCATTCGTCTGGTGGTCGACAGCGCGCTGGAACGCTCGGCGCAGTTTGATGTACGCAGTGGCGTAACGCGGCTGCAAACGCAGCGCATTAGCCAGGCCTCAATGACGCAACGAGCCGGGCGTGCCGGACGTCTTGAGCCTGGCATCTGTCTGCATCTGCTGCCGCAGGAGCAGGCGCTGCGGGCTGCGGCGCAGAGCGAACCTGAGATCCTCAACAGCGATCTGGCTTCGCTGCAGATCGACTTACTGCAGTGGGGTTGCCGGGAGGCGGCGCAGCTGAGCTGGCTCGACGCACCGCCGCCGCGTAATTTGCGCGCAGCATGCGCGCGCTTAACACAGCTGGGCGCGCTGGAGAATCACCAGCTCAACGCGCGTGGCCGCAAAATGGCTGCATTGGGCAGCGATCCGCGTCTCAGCGCCATTCTGGTCGCCGCTGGGCAAAACAATGATGCCATCGCCAGCGCCGCGCTGCTGGTGGCGATTCTGGAAGATCCGCCGCGCAGCGGCAGCGTTGATTTGCGTGATGCGCTCAATCATCCGCAATCGCACTGGCAGCGCCGCGCGCGTCAGTGGCAAAAACGCCTCAACGCCAGCGGCGGCAGGATTAATCCCGATCTGTTTCCGCAACTGCTGGCCGCCGGGTTTGCCGACCGTCTGGCGCAGCGACGCGGTGACAGCGCACGTTATCAGCTGGCGAACGGTATTGGCGCGATGCTCAATGAGCAGGACGGTTTGAGCCGCTACGAGTGGCTGATTGCGCCCACGCTGCTGCAGGGGGCCAGCAGCGCCGACGCGCGCATGCTGCTGGCGCTGCCGGTGGAGATTGATGCGCTGCGCCAGCAGTGCCCGACATTGGTTGAGCAGCGCACCGACGTGGAGTGGGATGAAGAGAAAGGCACCTTGCGCGCCTGGAAACGCGAACTTATCGGTGCGCTGGTGCTAAAAGCCCAACCGCAGGCGCGTCCGGACGCTGAAATTTTGCATCCGGCGATGCTGCGCTGGATCCGCGAAAAAGGATTGTCGGTGTTGGGCTGGAAAGCGGACGCTGAACAGCTACGCTTGCGGGTGCAGTGTGCGGCGCAGTGGCTGCCGCAAGAGGCGTGGCCGCAGCTGGATGATGACAGCTTGCTGGAGTCACTGGAGAGCTGGCTGCTGCCGGAGATGAGCGCGGTGCGCGACCTGAAAGGATTGCAGAGCATCAATCTTGTCAGCGCATTATTACATTTGCTGACATGGTCACAACGTCAGCGGCTGGATAGTGTGCTGCCAACTCATTACACTGTGCCGACCGGAAGCCGCCTGCCCATTCGCTACGATGCCGAGAAGCCTCCCGCGCTGGCGGTGCGGATTCAGGAGATGTTTGGCGAAGCACAAAATCCGGCGGTGGCAGAGGGCCGCGTACCGCTGGTATTGGAACTGCTTTCGCCTGCGCACCGTCCGCTGCAGATAACGCGCGACCTCGCGGCGTTCTGGCGCGGTGCCTATCCTGAGGTGCAGAAAGAGATGAAAGGGCGCTATCCAAAGCATCCGTGGCCGGACGATCCGGCCAACGCCTTACCCACAAGGCGGACCAAGAAATTTTCATCGTGAAACGCTGTGGATCGAATTCAGAGGGTTCTGCCATGCGCAGCACGAGAAAGCAGTTATAGACTAAAGGCCGCTGCCGTAGCAATGCCTGGAGAATAAAAGCATGTCTGGGAACGATCGCGAACCTATTGGGCGCAAAGGAAAAGCGCCAAAGCCGCCGCGCAGCACTGCGCGTCGGGGTCGCCGCAGGGAACTTGATGATGATATCGATCAGGACGATTTTGACGAAGAAGATGAGGAGAGTGGACCGGTGCCACCAAAAGGTAAAGGTAAAGGAAAACGACCGCCACGCAGCAAGCGTCGTTGGTTAGGCTGGTTGATTAAGCTCTTCCTGGTCTTTGTCGTAGTGATGGCCGCCTGGGGCGTCTATCTCGACTCGGAAATCCGCAGCCGCATTGACGGTAAAGTGTGGCAACTGCCGGCGACCGTGTATGGCCGTATGGTCAGCCTGGAACCGGGCATGTCGTACGACAAAAAAGAGATGATTGCGCTGCTGGAAGGCACGCAGTATCGCGAAGTGTCGCGCATCACCCGTCCCGGCGAGTTTAGCGTTAAAGGCAACACCATTGATCTGCTGCGCCGTCCGTTTGATTTCCCGGACAGTAAAGAAGGGCAGATTAACGCGCGCCTGACGTTTAGCAACAATGAGCTGAGCGAGATTAAAAACCTCGATACCGGCCGCGATTTTGGCTTCTTCCGCCTCGATCCGCGTCTGATCACCATGTTGCAGTCGCCGAACGGTGAACAACGCCTGTTTGTGCCACGCGCCGGTTTCCCGGATCTGCTGGTCAGCACGCTGATCGCCACCGAAGATCGCCACTTCTATGAGCACGACGGCATTAGCCCGTACTCGATTGGTCGTGCGTTCCTCGCCAACATCACCGCCGGTAAAGCGGTGCAGGGCGGCAGTACATTGACGCAGCAACTGGTGAAAAACCTGTTCCTCACCAACGAACGTTCGCTGTGGCGTAAAGCGCGTGAAGCCTACATGGCGGTGATCATGGATGCGCGCTACAGCAAAGATCGCATTCTTGAGCTCTACCTCAACGAGGTGTACCTCGGCCAAACCGGTAACGATCAGATCCGTGGTTTCCCGCTGGCGAGTTTGTACTACTTTGGTCGTCCGGTGGATGAGCTGAGCCTCGATCAGCAGGCGATGCTGGTCGGCATGGTGAAAGGCGCGTCGCTGTATAACCCGTGGCGTAACCCGAAACTGGCGCTGGAACGACGTAATCTGGTGCTGCGTCTGCTGCAGCAGCAGAACGTTATCGATCAGGAACTGTATGACATGCTGTCGGCGCGTCCGCTTGGCGTGCAGCCGAAAGGCGGCGTGATCACGCCACAGCCGGCATTTATGCAGATGGTGCGTAATGAGCTGCAGGCTAAGCTCGGCGACAAAATGAAAGATCTCTCTGGCGTGAAGATTTTCACCACCCTGGATGCGATTTCGCAGGATGCCGCCGAGAAAGCGGTGGTTGAAGGTATTCCAACGCTGAAAAAACAGCGGGGCCTGAAAGATCTGGAAACTGCGATGGTGGTGGTTGACCGCTTCAGCGGTGAAGTGCGCGCCATGGTCGGCGGGGCAGATCCGCAGTTTGCCGGTTATAACCGTGCGCTGCAGGCGCGTCGTTCAATCGGCTCGCTGGCGAAACCGGCAACTTACCTGACGGCGCTCAGCCAGCCGAACAGCTATCGCCTTAACAGCTGGATCGCTGATGAACCGATTGCGCTGAAGCAGCCGAACGGCACCATCTGGAAACCGATGAATGATGATCGTCGCTTCAGCGGTAAAGTGATGCTGGTTGATGCGTTAACCAACTCGATGAACGTGCCAACGGTTAACCTCGGTATGACGCTGGGTCTGGATGCGGTAGTGGATACCTGGACCAAGCTGGGCGTGCCGAAAGATCAGCTGCATCCGGTGCCCTCCATGCTGCTGGGGGCCCTGAACCTGACGCCGATTGAAGTGGCGCAGGCGTTCCAGTCGATTGCCAGCGGCGGTAACCGTGCGCAGCTGTCAGCGGTGCGTTCGGTGATTGCTGAAGATGGCACGGTGCTGTATCAGAGCTATCCGCAGGCGCAGCGCGTTGAACCGGCGCAGGCCGCTTATCTGACGCTTTACAGCATGCAGCAGGTGGCGGATCACGGTACCGCGCGTGCGCTGGGGGCGCGCTACCCTAAAGCCCATCTGGCGGGCAAAACCGGTACCACCAATGACCTGATTGATAGCTGGTTTGCTGGGGTTGACGGCAAAGAAGTGGCGATTACCTGGGTTGGCCGCGACAACAACCAGACTTCGAAGCTGTATGGCGCGAGCGGAGCGATGCAACTCTATCGCCGCTATCTCGACAACCAGGCGCCGATGCCGCTGGTGCTGACGCCGCCGGAAGATATCACGCAGATGAACGTCGACTCTGCCGGTAACTTCATCTGCGGTACCGGGAGCAGCACGTGGCGTTCGCTGCCGGTGTGGTCGCTGGATCCGAATGCGCTGTGCCAGCAGCAGCAAGAGCAGGTTCAGCAACAGCAGCAACAGTTGCAGCAACAACAAGAGCAGCAACAGCAGCAACAACAGCAGCAGCCACAGAATGAGCAGAAAGATTCTGACGGCGTTGCAGGTTGGATCAAGGATATGTTCGGCAGCAAATAGTGTGCTGAGAAAACAGAGGGCGCTGCGGCGCCCTTTTTTTTATTGCGCGGTTTGCGATCTCAATGATGCATAAATAATATCCGAAATCTTTTCACCTGCTGTTTTCTCTTCAATTTGCAGCTCTTCACGTAAAACGCGTTCACGGCTGGCTTTCATTGGATCGCGCCCGGCAACAATATTGTCGACAAAGGTGAAAATATCCTCTTCCTGCCAGGCGACGTCGTAAGCGTCATAAATAAAATCAGCGGTGCGATTCAGGCCGTAACAGGTTTCATGTGTCAGGAAGAGAATCGGCTTTTTCGACGGCAAATACTCGAACAAGAATGATCCCGCATCGGCGAGCAACGCATCCGAGCGGGCATAAGAAAGTTTATAATCATGTCCGCTATCCCACTCCACATTGGCACGCTGCTGGGTTGCATCTCGTAGTTGCTGATAAAGGCGGCGCGCCGTTGTACTGGCTCCCCCGATCCACTGACAGAACAATGGATGCGGTCGAATGATCAGATGAATATCCTCACGTTTAATCAGTTGCAAAAAGGCCGCGCAGTAGAGATTAAAGGTGGTATACATTTTCCGTTCACCTGGGAGTACAAAATGTGGCGTCCACAGTAAGGTTTTAATCTTACCTGGCGAACTGCTGTTGGTGAGACGGAAGCGACGCTGATAGTGGTCAAATTTGGGATGGCCGGTGACGTAGACGTGAGCGTTACCCGCATTGCACTGAATACCGAATTCCGCCTTATGTCGCTCCGAGCGGGAAAATATCCACGTCGCAAGATTCTGACAAAGTAAATTAAATTGATAGAGCTGCGTCTCTTCGCTGACACCACTGTCGAGCGCATAAGGGATATAAGCGATTTTCACCCCACGCTCATGCAGATAGTCACTGCGGAACGCTTCGGGTCGCGCTTCATCGTAAGGATTTTGCAGAAACACCACGTCAGGCTGGCGCACTTCAAGCTGATAGGATTCAAATCCAACGTAATCGAGCCCTCTTGCTTGCAGAATGCCACGCTGAACATCACCGTTGACGTCGCTGGCTTTCCAATTCAGGTAAGGCACCACTACGATGCGACAATCAAAAGCGGGATTGGCCTGCATCGCATCGATAACTGATTCAAAGTTCGTCCAGCCCGGCGGCCACTGGAAATAAAAATCGACCTTAATTGGCCCAGTGGTTGAAGGCGTAAATTTAGCGGGTGCAACGATGTGACTTAAAGGTTTGTTGAATAACGCCCGATAGTCGACGATTTTATTTTCTATATCGCTTTTATCGGGGCGCTGTGCGCCACTATTAGGGAAAATGCCCAGCCACAAATCCTGCTGCATGAGACTATTCCACTGCACATCCAGTGCATATTGTGCCTGCGCGCCGCCCTGTAATTGGGCATCCAGCGCTGCATGATAATTCCCGATTAACGTAGGGTAATAGTGCTGGTTAACAATATAGGCGCACGCACACCATGCGTAGTTGGCACGTACGATATAGTCCACGCTGTTCAATGGCGTCACGCGGCGATAATTCGCTGCCAAAAAAGCCACTTGAAAATTAATTTGGGGCAGAGCGGTAAAGTAGCGATTGAGATTATCGTAATTTGCCTGAGTTTCATTGAAGGCGAAGTCATCCTCCAGAATAAGTACTCTCTCCCAGCCATTGTCACGCGCCAACTCAAGCGCTGCGATATGCGATTGCGTACAGCCGATATAGCCTTTCTCATGCTTTATCGCGTCGAGTCGTACGATTTTTTCATTTGGCACGCCCAGTTTTTTGAGTTGCCTGGTGAGGCGAGTTAATCGGTCTTTGCGCTTTTTTAAATTGATGAAAATGACGCGATCAACAATATTCCAGTTTATAGGGAGCATAACTTTGTCTGCTTAACGATGAATCCCTGCATTAAGCAAATATTGGGCCAATTTATAATTTATTGATTATATTGACTATTGCTGTTTATCGGCGCTTTCAGTATGAAAAAAGCTTCCTTTTAGCGGCAGCGCACTTTCCGTTTTCTTATTCCCCAAGCCCTTCAGAGTGATTTTATTATTCGCGATCATAAATAGGCGCGATCGGGTAGCAAACACCCCGTCATCAGCCATTAAGCGTTGCGAACGTGGCGGGATTTCGCCTAAAATCCGTGCGTCATAATAATCATTCTCGTTTGTATTCGCCTGCATCGACTTTTTTCGAGAGATCTCACTTATGAATACGCGAAACACCAATCCTTGTTTCTTACACCCGAGCTCATCCCGTCGTCCGCTGGCATGGCTAATCTCTTTAACGCTGGGCACCCTTAGCGCACAGGCGCTGGCCGAAGATACCGTAGTCGTGAGCGCCGATGGCGGCAACGGCGTGGCGCAGGAAAAAGCGTGGGGGCCGTCGCCAACAATCGCCGCCAAACGCAGCGCCACCGGTACCAAAACTGATACGCCAATTGAGAAAAACCCGCAGTCAATCTCTGTAGTCACGCAGGAAGAGATGGCGATGAAAAACGTCACCAGCGTGAAAGGGGCGTTCAACTACACGCCCGGCGTATTAACCGGCAACCGTGGCAGTTCCAACGTCATCGATGCGCTATCGATTCGCGGCTTCAGTGAAACCAATACCAACCAATATCTTGATGGCCTGAAACTGCAGGGTGATAACTACTCTGAGTTCGCTATCGATCCCTACTTCCTTGAACGCGCCGAGCTGTTGCGCGGCCCGGTTTCGGTACTGTACGGCAAGAGCAATCCAGGCGGCGTGGTGTCGCTGGTGAGTAAGCGTCCAACCCAGGAGACGCTGCGTGAAGTACAGTTCCAAATGGGCACTGACAATCTGTTCTCCACCGGCTTCGATTTTGGCGGCTCGCTGGATGATGATGGCGTATACAGCTATCGCCTGACCGGCCTGGCACGCAGCGCCGATGCGCAGCAAGAGATGAACAAAGAGAAGCGCTACACCATCGCGCCATCGTTCAGCTGGCGTCCGGATGAAAATACGCGTTTCGATCTGCTGACCTATTTCCAGAACGAACCGGAAACCGGTTATTACGGCTGGCTGCCGCGTCAGGGCACGGTGGTGGGCATTACGCGCCCGGACGGCAGCAGCTATAAGTTACCGACCAATTTTGATGAAGGCGAAGACAGCAACAAGATCTCGCGCAACACCAAGATGGTGGGCTACAACTTCGAGCACAGTTTCAACGATACCTGGACGGTGCGACAGAATCTGCGCTATGCGGATTTGAGAACGGATTATCGCAGTATTTATGGCAATGGCTTTATTCCCGCTACGCAGCAAATCACCCGCGGTTCAGCGGTTTCCAATGAAAAGCTCAATCAGTTTGCGCTGGATAACCAGGTACAAGCTAAGTTCGCGACTGGCGCAGTTGACCATACATTGTTGATGGGAGTGGATTACCAGCGTACTCGCAATGATATCGATGCGGCCTTTGGTAGCGCGGCACCCATCAGTGCCATTAACCCGCAATACGGCAATGATGCGGTTATTGGCACGCCTTTCCCATACCAATATCTGAATCGTCAGGAACAGACGGGCCTCTATTCGCAGGACCAGATGGAATGGAATCGTTGGGTGCTAACGTTGGGCGGTCGCTATGACTACGCGATGACCTCAGCGCTAAATCGTAACGGCAATACCGAAGAGAAAAATCACGATCAGGCTTTCACCTGGCGCGGTGGTTTGAACTATGTGTTTGATAATGGTATCGCCCCGTACTTCAGCTACAGCGAATCATTTATTCCTACGGCAGGTACTACATCCAGTGGCCAAACGTTTGATCCTTCACGTGCCAAACAATATGAAGCTGGTGTGAAATATGTGCCAAAAGATCGTCCGATTGTCATTACAGGTGCGGTTTACCAGCTAACGAAGACCAAAAACCTTACTGCCGATCCTGACAGCCTGCAATTTAGCGTGCAGGGTGGCGAGATTCGTTCACGCGGCGTGGAGTTAGAAGCCAAAGCGGCAGTTAATGCCAATATCAACCTGACTGCCGCTTACTCCTACACGGATGCTGAGTACACCCATGACACGCTGCTGAAGGGTAAAACGCCGGTTCAGGTACCAAAACACATGGCCTCGCTGTGGAGCGATTACACCTTCCATGAAACCGCGCTGTCTGGCGTAACGGTTGGTGCTGGCGTGCGTTACGTGGGTGAAAGTAAAGGGTTGTACGCTAGCGGCGACAATGTTAACCAAAACTTCGACGTTGCCGGTTACACCACCGTTGATGCCGCGCTGAAATACGATCTCGCACGCTTTGGCATGCCGGGATCAACTATCGGCGTGAATGTGAATAACCTGTTCGATCGTGAATACGTTGCCAGCTGCTACCGCGAATACGCCTGCTATTGGGGCGCTGAGCGGCAGATTGTCGGAACCGCGACTTTCCGCTTCTAACGCGTTTGTAGGGTGCGCATTTATGCGCATCTGAGTTTCTGGTCGCCATTAAGGCGACCTTACAGCGCCCATTTACCAGGGATTATCATGCAGCATCCGCACCATGCAGAAACCACCTTCCGGCTGGATAACGTCAGTTTTCGTGTGCCAGGCCGCACGCTACTTCATCCGCTGTCTCTTACTTTTGCGCCAGGCAAAGTCACGGCGCTGATCGGACATAACGGCTCTGGTAAATCCACGCTGCTGAAGATGCTCGGTCGTCACCATGCGGCGAGTGAAGGGCGCGTATTGCTGAATGAGGATGCGGTAGATAACTGGGGCAGCAAAGATTTTGCGCGTCAGGTGGCGTATTTGCCACAGCAATTGCCCGCGGCGGAAGGGATGACGGTGCGTGAACTGGTGGCGATTGGTCGTTATCCGTGGCACGGCGCGCTGGGCCGTTATGGGCAGGAAGATCGCGACCGTGTCGAAGAGGCGATTACGCTGGTGGGATTGAAACCGTTTGCCGGTCGACTGGTGGATAGCCTTTCCGGCGGCGAGCGCCAGCGTGCCTGGCTAGCGATGCTGGTGGCGCAGAACAGCCGCTGCCTGCTGCTGGATGAACCGACTTCAGCGCTGGATATCGCCCATCAGGTTGATGTGCTGGCGCTGATTCAGCGTCTTAGTCGCGAACGCGGATTAACGGTGATTGCGGTGTTGCACGATCTCAACATGGCGGCGCGCTATTGCGATCGGCTGGTGGCGCTGCGCGGTGGCGAAGTGATTGCCGAAGGTGGTCCCGAGGTGATCATGCAGGCTGATGTGCTGGGTAATATTTACGGTATCCCAATGGGAATTTTGCCGCATCCGCTCGGCGGCGCTCCCGTCAGTTTCGTTTACTAAGGCCGCGCCATGTTAGATATTTCCCGCCGCCGCCTGTTGACGGCGCTGGCGCTCTCTCCTCTGATGTCGGCATTGCCACTGCGTGCCGCACTACCCGATGCGCAGCGCATTCTGGCGCTGGAGTGGTTGCCGGTCGAGCTGCTGATGGCGCTCGGCGTGACGCCGCTTGGCGTAGCCGATATGCACAACTACAACATTTGGGTGGGCGACCCGTTGCTGCCGTCCAGCGTTATCGATCTCGGTCTGCGCACCGAACCCAATCTGGAGCTGATGACGCAGCTCGAACCTGCGCTGATTCTGCACTCCAATGGTTACGGTCCGGCGCTGGATAAGTTGCAGCGCATTGCACCGACCATGGGGTTTGATCTCAACAGCGGCGACGGCAAACCGCTTAGCACCGCACGCCATTCGCTGCAGGCGCTCGGCGCGCGTATTGGACGTGAAGCGCAGGCCGTGCAGCATCTGCAGGATGTTGACGAGCAGCTGGCGGCGGCACGTGAACGGCTTAAACCCTGGGCCGATCGTCCGCTATTGCTGATGTCGCTGATGGATAGCCGCCATGCCATCACCTTCGGTAAAAACAGCCTGTTCCTTGAAGTGATGGAGATTCTTGGGTTGCGCAATGCGTGGCAGGGCGAAACTAACTTCTGGGGCAGTGCGGTCGTCGGGCTGGAACGGTTGGCTGAGGTCGGTGATGTGCAGGTGATCTGCTTCGATCACGATAACGATCGCGACATGCAGCAAGTGATGAAAACCGCACTGTGGCAGGCGCTGCCGTTCGTGCGCGCCCAATGTTTCCAGCGCGTGCCGGCGGTGTGGTATTACGGCGCGACCTACTCGGCACTGAAATTTGTGCGCGTGCTGGAACACGCGCTGGAGTCGCACTGATGCGCAATCGTCTTTTTCCCGTCGCGCTGCTGAGTGCCGTGTTCCTGCTGGCGCTGGCGTTAACCTTTATCAATCTGCGTAACGCGTTGCCGATCGATCAGTGGTCGCAGGCGTTGTTTGCGCCGGATATCAACAATATCCAGCAGGTGGTGTTTCATCATAGTTTGCTGTCACGCCTGGCGCTGGCGCTGCTGGTCGGCGCAGGCCTCGGCTTAGCTGGGTTGCTGTTTCAACAGGTGCTGCGCAATCCGCTGGCCGAGCCGACCACGCTTGGTGTTTCTTCGGGGGCGCAACTCGGTATTACCGTGGCCACGCTGTGGCAACTGCCGGGTGGCGCGCTAACGCAGCAGTTTGCCGCGATGGGCGGCGCGGTGATTGTCGGCGTGCTGGTGTTTGGGGTCGCTTGGGGGAAACGTCTCTCGCCAGTGACGTTGATTCTTGCTGGTCTGGTGCTGAGCTTGTATGCCGGCTCGGTTAACCAGATTTTCGCCATCTTTAATCACGATCAGCTGCAGAACATGTTCCTGTGGAGCACCGGTGCGCTTAACCAGCTGGATGGCCACAACGTGGCGCAGCTGTGGCCGCGCCTGCTGCTGGCATTTGTGGTGGCGCTGGCGCTGCTGCGTCCGCTGACGCTGATGGGGCTGGATGATGGCGTAGCGAAAAATCTCGGACTGGCGCTGTCGGCGGCGCGGATTGCTGCGCTGGCGCTGGCCATTCTGCTCAGCGCGCAGCTGGTCAATGTCGCGGGCATCATCGGCTTTATCGGCCTGTTTGCGCCGCTGCTGGCGAAGCTGCTCGGTGGACGTCGGCTGATCAGCCGCATGTTACTTGCTCCGCTAATTGGTGCGCTGCTGCTGTGGCTGGCGGATCAATGCGTGCTGTGGCTCACCGGCCACTGGCGCGAAGTGTCCACCGGGACCGCGACCGCATTGATCGGTGTGCCGATTCTGCTGTGGCTTTTGCCGCGCTTGCGCACGGGCTCAGTCCCGCCGGCGCTCAATCAGGGCGATAAGGTGCCGGCAGAGCGGCAGAACGTGTTGCGCTGGTGCCTGATCGGATTAGTAATTCTTGGCGTGTTCAGTTGGATTGGCATCACCTTTGGGCGCGATGCACACGGCTTTGCGTGGGTGGGCGGCGACATGCTACAGCAGCTGCTGCCGTGGCGCGCGCCGCGCGTGCTGGCGGCGCTGGTCGTCGGCATGATGCTCGGCGTGGCGGGAGCGCTGATTCAGCGCCTCACCGGCAATCCGATGGCGAGTCCGGAAGTGCTGGGCATTAGCTCGGGTGCGGCGTGTGGTGTGGTGGTGATGATGTTCTTCGTGCCGGGCGATGCGGTGGCGTGGCTGCTACCGGCTGGCGCACTTGGCGCAGCACTCACGCTGCTGGTCATCATGCTGGTGGCGAGTCGCGGCGGTTTCTCGCCAGAGCGTATGTTGCTGGCGGGAATGGCGCTCAATAGCGCATTCGTGACGTTATTGATGGTGCTGTTGGCGAGCGGCGATCCGCGTATGGGCGGCTTACTGAGCTGGATTTCTGGTTCGACCTACAACATCAACATGCAGCAGGCCGTTCAAAGCGCAGTGGTTGGCGTGGTGCTGATTGCCCTGGCGCCGCTGGCGAGCCGCTGGTTAACGC